>CAIXPF010000106.1 GCA_903921205.1 uncultured Acidimicrobiia bacterium
CGCTTCTGCGACTCGATCTTCACCACCGTGGCCCCGAGGTCGGCCAGGTACCGGCCGATGGTCGGCCCGGCGAAGGAGATGGTGCAGTCGAGCACTTTGAGGCCCTGCAACGGCTTGCCCGGCGGCGCTGCGGTGACGCCCGCGTTCGATGGGGCCCCGGCGGTGGGCGAGCGGGCCGGCAAGGGGTCGCTGCTGCCCAGACGCGGCGCCGGACCGGGATCGGCCAGCTCGAGGGCCCGACGGCCGCCGGCCTCGAGCACCCGGGCCAGCGGACCGGGCCGGTGGACCAGCCGGGACGCTCCGCCTCGGCCCAGTTCGGTCGGGCGCCAGAAGCCCCGCTGGTGGAACTGCTCGGCGTCGAGCACCTCGTCGAGGGTGAGCACCGGAGCGATCAGCAGCCTGCGGGACCGTGCTGCGGCGAGCAGCTCGGCCTTGGTCTTGGAGCCGGTGAAGGCGACCACCTGGCTGCACAGCCGGTCGTAGGAACCGGGCTCACCGGCAGCGTCCCAGGTGGTGTAGTCGACCTCGGCGAGGTCCGCGTCGACCGCTCCCTCCTCGGCCATCCATGCCACGAGGCGGTTGGTGAACGGCCCCACCGCCGAGCCGAACAGGAAGGTCAGGGTGATGAAGCCGTCGGCCGCCGGGAAGTCGAAGCGGCTCGGCACGGCACCGATGCGCACATGGGAGCCGTTGCGCGACACCTCGTCCTGGCCCCAGGCGGGGTAGAGGCAGTAGTGGAACGAGGCCGAGATCCACGACTGCTGGGCCGATACGTCGACCACCTGACCGGGCCCGCCGGCTGCGCATCGGGCCAGGGCGGCCAGCACGCCGATCACCCCGTCGACACAGGCATGGGCGTACACCTGTGGGATGGCACAGCGCAGCGGGGGACGGTCGGCATTGCCGGTGATCACCAGCTGCGCGCCGGCCGCCGCGGCCACCAGGTCGCTGTCGGCCCAGTCGGCCTTCGGTCCGCTCGCCCCGAACCCGCTGACCAGCAGGCGCACCAGCGTCGGGTTGAGCGCAACGAGCTCGGCGTCGTCCGGCCTCCCGGCTGCGGCTCGTTCGGCGGGTCCGCCGGCGTCGATGAGGACATCGGCGCTGCGCACCAGGTCCTCGAAGCGCGCCCGGTCCGCGTCGGCGGTCAGGTCGAGCACCACCGAGCGCTTCCCGGCATTGAGGGCCTGGTGCACCAGCGACTGCTCCGGGCCGCGCATGCCGTCGATGAACGGCGGGTCGTGGCGTGCCGGGTGGCCGCCCGGCGGCTCGACCAGGATCACCTCCGCCCCGAGCTCGGCGAGCAGCGCGCCGGCGAACGCGCTGCGGCGGTCGCCGAGCTCGACGACGCGGTACGCCGAGAGGAGGCGTCGTTCGGTCTGGGACGAGGTGACGTCGCTCATGGTGAGGCTGTGGAACCTTCCGTTCAGGCGGTGGCGCACACGCCGGCGAGGCTGGCGATGGCGCTGTCGCGGCGGGGCTGGCGGACCTCGTTGCGGTCGAGGCCGTTGGTGAGACAGGCGAAGGACAATCCCGTCGCCGGGTCGGCCCAGACGATCTGGCCCTTGGCGCCGTTGTGGCCGAACGCGCCGGGGGACAGCGTCCGGCCCATGCCCCGGAAGTTGGAGCGGCCGTCGTCGCCGGCGAGGATCATCCCCAAGCTGCGGTTGGCCGGCGTGCGGGTGAGCGGGTCAGGCAGGTGGTTGCGGACGTTCGTCTTCGCGTCGTGCAGCACCGCAGGGTCCCACAAGCCCTCGCGGTTGTGCAGCAGGGACTGGTAGAAGCGCACGATCTGGTCGGCCCGGGCGATGCCGCCACCGCCGGGCACCCCCACGGCCCGGGCGGCCGGGTCGTTGAAGCCGAGCAGCACCGCGTCGTTCACCTCGCCGGCGGGCAGCTCACGGATGCCGAAGGTGGCCTCGAGCTCGTCGGGGGTGGCCGGGTCGCCCACCACCTGCAGGGTGGCGATGTCGTGCTGGTCGGCCTCGGCGATGCCGAGCACCCGCCCGATGCCCAGCGGTGTGGTCACCCGGCGTTCGAGCTCGTCGCGGTAGTCCCCGCCGGTCACCGTGTCGATCAGCTCGGCCAGCACCCAGTGGGCGGCAGTCGGGTGGTATTCGTAGCGGGTGCCCGGCTCCCAGCTCAGCCGCCAGTTGGCCATCGCCTCACGGCGCAGCTGCCGGTCCGCCCAGCGGGGCGGCCCGAGCGGGGCGTACGGAAAGCCCGAGGTGTGCAGCATCACCTGCTCGAGGGTGATGTGGTCCTTGCCGTTGGCCCCGAACTCCGGGAAGTAGCTGACGATGCGCTCGGTCGGGTCGAGCAGCTTCTCGGCGATGAGCTGCCAGACCACCGAGGCCACGAACACCTTGGTGGCGGAGAACATGACGTAGCGGGTGTCGTTCGTGGCCTCGCCGTAGGTCTCGTGGGCGATGACCTCGCCTTCGAAGCCGAAGGCGAACTGGCAGGAGGTCAGCAAGCCCTCGTCGACCTCGCGGCGCACGCGGTCGCGGAGCTTGGCCAATGCGGTCTGGTCGATCGTTGCCATCGGTTCGGTCCCCCTCGCCCGCCCACTTCCCTAGCGTGCGGAGAGCGGCAGCGTAGAACCGTGCCGACCGACACGCACGCAGCGGCGAGCGGTGGACCGGTAACCGGTATCCTTCGGCGTCGAGCAGGAGGAACCCCGATGAGCATCACCATTGTCGATCCGAGGTCTGCGCCGGGCGCGCAGATCGAGCCGTACACCTTGCATGCCGACCTCGGGGTCGACGGTCTGAGCATCGGGTTGCTGGCCAACGGGTTCCCCGACTCGGTGGCCTTCCTCGACCAGGTGCAGGTGGCGCTGGCCGAGGCCCTTCCTGGAGCCACCTTCCACCGTTGGGACAAGGGCGACGCCTCGTCCGTGGCCTCGCCGAAGATGCTCGAGGAGATGCGCGGGAGCTGCCACGCGGTCGTCGCCGCCTACGGGCATTGAGGCAGCTGCACCACCGGCACCGTGCGTGACGGCGTGAACCTGGCCCGCATCGGCGTCCCCGCCGTGGCCCTGGTCAGTACCGAGTTCTGGTCGCAGGGCAACTTCATCGCCCGCTCCGTGGGGATGCCCGACGTCCCCCGGGTGGCCTTCCCCCACCCCGTGGCCGGTGCGGGCACCGCGAACATGATCCGCGTCGCCGGGCTCATCCGCGACGACATCATCGCCGCCCTGAGCGGCGGGAGCCGGACCTCATGAGCGGGGCGATCGACAGCCGGCTGCACGCTGCCGACGAGATGGCAGCCCTGGAACTGCTGCACGAGCTGGGTTGCACCGATGGCCTACCCGTCGTGGTTCCCACGCCCGAGCGGGTCGAACGGATGGTGGTCGCCACGGGTCTTCCGGCCGACGTGTCCCTCGGGGCGATGGGCCCCAACCTCGGCGACGCGACGATCGAGAAGATCGCCGCCTGCGCGGTGATGGCCGGCTGCCTGCCCGACCATCTTCCGGTGGTCCTGGCGGCGTTGCAGGCGGCGATGGACCCCCGTTTCGACCTCACCGAGATGCAGGCGACGACGCACTGCATCGCGCCGTTCCTGATCGTCAACGGCCCGGCCCGCCATGCCTGTGGGCCCATTGCCTCCGGGTTCGGCGCGCTGGGTCCGGGGCACCGGGCCAACGCGTCGATCGGCCGGGCGCTGCGGTTGTGCATGATCAACATCGGTGGGGGACGCGCCGGATCGTCGGACATGGCGCTGCTCGGCCATCCCGGCAAGTTCACCTTCTGCATGGCCGAGGACGAGGACTCCTCGCCGTTCGTGCCCCTGCACGTCAGCCGAGGCTTCGCCCCCGAGGATTCGGTCGTGACGCTGGTGGGCACCGAGGCTCCGCACTCGGTGATCTTCGTCGGTGACGCCGACGATCCGACTGCCTCGGACCGGCTGGTGAAGACCCTGGCCATGACCCTGGCCAATGTCGGCTCGAACAACGCCCACTTCGGACGGGGCAGCGCGGTGGTCATCCTGAACCCCGACCACATCGGTGTGCTGGCTGCGGCGGGCTACGACCGTACGTCGCTGGCCGAGGCGCTGGCCGAGCGTGCCGCCAACCCCCGGGCCCTGATGCACGAGCTGAACCCGTCGATGGTGCGGGCGGGCCGATCCAGCGACGCGGATGACCTGGTACGGGTGTTCCGCTCGCCGGAGGAACTGGTCATCATTGCCGGCGGCGGGTCGGGTCTGTACTCGATGGTCCTGCCGTCGTGGGGCGCCGGTCCCCATGTCAACCCGTCGGTCAGTGCCCGTATCGAGCTCGACCAGGCTTGCGAGATCCCCGGGATGAGCCCGCTTCGGTGAACGGCCGGCGAGACCCAGGGGCCGCGCCGGTGAGCCGACCCCCGGGTCCCGGCCAGCTGCGGATCAGTCGAAGCCGCGCCGAACAGGCAACAGGTCCGGGTAGACGGGCTCGCGCCGCTCGAGTTGGGCGGTGAACGCCTCGCTCATGTCGGCCGGGTCCAGCATCGACGCGTTCCAGGTGGCGATGTGCTCCAGGCCGTCGGCGATGCTGTGCTCGCGGGCGTACTGCATGGTCCGCTTCGTGCCCCAGACCGCCAGCGGTGACTTCGAGGCGATCTCGCGGGCCGTGGCGAGTACCGCCTCGAGCATGGTGGCCCGGTCCGGATACACCTCGTTGACCAGGCCGACGGACTTCGCCTGCGACGCCGGCATCCGCCGGCCGGTATAGGCCAGCTCGGCGGCGACGCCGGGTGGGATCAGCCGGGGGAGGCGCTGCAACGTGCCGACGTCGGCGGTCATGCCGATGTTGATCTCGTGGATGCAGAAGAAGGCGTCCTCGGTGGCGTAGCGCAGGTCCGCCGCGGTCACCAGGTCGACGCCGCCGCCCACGCAGGCGCCCTGGATGGCGGCGATGATCGGCAGCCGGGCCCGTTCGAGTGCGGTGAAGGCCTCCTGCGCGCCCATGGCCATGTGCCGGAACGACTCGGCGCGCCGGGCCTGGCTGCGTCGCGGCCGAGGGCCGCTGCCAGGCCCTGCCTCCGGACCGTCACCGGAGCCCGCATCGGCGAGGCCGCCGGGGGCGGTGAAGACCTCGGTGTCCATGCCGGAGCAGAAATGCCGGCCCTCGGCGGACAGCACGAGGACCCGGGCCGTCGCCTCGTCGGACAGGCGGGTGACGATGGCCGGCAACTCCCGCCAGAACGCCGGGATCATCGAGTTCGCCCGCTCGGGACGGATCATGCGGAGATGGGCGACCTGGTCGGTCACCTCGAGGTCGAAGCAGGTGTAGGCGCTCACACCTGCACGCTACCGGCCGGGTCGGGTCCGCGGTCGGTCTCGGTGGCGCTGGAGGAGTGGGCATAGGGCAGGCGGGTCTCGGGGCGGTATCCCAGAAGCACCGCCACGTACGGCATGGCGAGCTGCAAGGGCCACGACCGGCCACCGTGGCGACGGAGCAGCCGCTTGCGGTCGCCGTAGGGAAAGCCGAGGCGGTGCTCGTAGAACCGCAGCGACTCACGCATCGAACGGGCCCGGACCGTTGGGTTGGTGGCGATCTCACCGAGGTAACCGGGAAGGACGAGGTTGCGGAAGCCGGCTGCTGCGACCCGCAAGCCGTAGTCGAAGTCCGCCGTGCCGTGGCTGAACCCGCCGTCGATCGGTCCGACCCGTTCTGCCACCACTCGGGGGATCACCACGACGTTGCCGTGGATCATCTCGACATCGATGGGGGTATCGGTCGCGATCGCAGGCCGATGTCGCACGACGGAGCGGCCGACGCGCTCGCGTCCGCCGAACGCCCACTCGCCGGTGACGATGTCGCGCAACTGCCCCACCAACACGGCTTCGGGCTGCCGGGCATGCCACTCGTCGAGGCGGACCAGGGCATCGTCGGCGAGCAAGACGTCGTCGTTCAGCCAGACGATGAGATCCGGTGTGCCCTGCACCGCCCGCCAGGCCTCGGCCATCGAGCGCGCCCAGAACCAGTCGCCGTGGCCTTCGACGATGCTGACCCGCAGACCCAGGGCCGCGACGGCCTGCGACGTGCCATCGGTCGAACCGTCGTCGGTGAGCACCACGCGTACCTGCCAGTGCGCCGTGGCCCGGGCGGAGGCCAGTTCGAACAGGCGCGACACCGCAGCGACGGTGAGGTCGCGCCGGTTGTGGGCAGCGATGAGCACGGCGACGTCGAGGCGCGCTCGTCCAGGGTGGTCGCCGCTGGATGCGGTGTCGGTCTCGGTGCGGTCAGAGTGGGCGGGTTCCACGGGGCCGGTACCGGCGGTCCCGGCGGTCCCGGCGGACTCGGCGCCGGTGGCGCCATTGCCACGCGGCGCGCTGGTGTCCATCGGCATCACGCTATCGCTCGGCGTGCGGTCCGCCAGCCGCTAGAACGTCGGGCGATGGACCATCGCGACGCGTCGACCACCGAGGTGCTGCGTCTGCTCGCGTCCCGGGCATCGGGCCGTCCGTCCGCCGAGCTGGTGCTGCGGTGGGTGCTGGCCATGCTCGACGACGACGACGTGGTCGATTCGCTGGAGACCGCGCACGCCCTGCGGTGCGAGGAGGAGTACATCTGTTGGTGCTGTGAGGTCGGGGTGCGCCGGGGTGATCTGCAGCGATGCATGCCGCGACCCCGGCCGACGGGTGTGCGGCGACCCGTGGAGTCCTGGACCCGGAGCCGGCTCGATCCGTTGGCCCGCTTGGCGCTCGAGGCCGACTTCGACGCCACGGCGGCCGGGTGGTCGTGAGCGTCGTTGCCGGCGATTCGGTCGGCGGTGGGCGGGGTGGAACGAGCAGGGTTCAGTCGGGGTCGAGAATCCAACGTTGCTGCATACCAACAGGTGCGTCGATGCGGATGAACCATTCGGTGCCGAAGGCAGCCGCAAAGACCTCCTCGGGCATCCGCAGCAGGAACGAGGTGTCCGTCACCTGGCTGTGATGGCAGGCAACGGCCGTCCGCTTTGCCGCGGCGAAACGGCTGACGTCCACTTCGTGGGTGAGCTCGGCCTCTGGAATACCAAGAGGTATGCCGTCGTCGGTGTCGCCCTCGAAATCGACCGGCTCCTGACCTTCCACCGGCGGCAGGCGATTGGCCAGTTCGGCCATGGCTCGGAGCCGGTCCCGGTTGAACGTCGCCTCGAACAGTGCCGGCGTACCGGCCAGTTCAGCCGCCCGGTGGCCGACCTGGTGCACCTTGATGTGATCGGGGTGCCCGTAGTTTCCGTGCCAGTCGTAGGTGACGAGAACCTCGGCCGATTCCTCGTGCAGCACGTCGGCGAGACGCCGTGCCGCGTCGTCGAGGCCGGCCTGGAGGAAGGAGTCGGGCCGGCTGTTCTGCTCCCAACCGGTCATTCCCGAGTCGGCGTAGCCCAGCCACACCACGCGGTCGACGCCGAGCACGGCAGCGCTCGCCAGGGTCTCCTGCCGGCGGCGGTCGACCAGGGTCTCGCCTGCCGCGAGGTCGTCGGGCACCTCGCCGAAGTCGCCGTTGGTGGCGACGACCAGGACGTTACGGTGCCCCTCCTCGGCCGCCCGCAGCATCGAGCCCCCGGTGAGGATCGCTTCGTCGTCGGGGTGCGCGTGGAACCACACGATGGCGCTCATGGCAGCAGCCTGGCAGAGCCGTGGGCCCTCGGTCATCCCGGGGGTTCCCAACCCGCTGACGTCGCTGGACCGGCCCGGGTCATGCAGGGTCGGTGTGGGGCAGCTCGGGTCGAGACGGTTGCGCAGCCATCGGCCCGGCAGTGCGGCCGAGCAGGAATGCGGTCGCCTCGGCCACTGCCCGATCGGCCTCGGGAAGCTCGCGGTGATACTGCCAGGTATGCCACAGGCCCTCCCACAGGTCGAGTTCGACGGGGGCGCCGGCGGAGCGGGCCCGGCGGACGAAGCGGATGGCCTGATGGCGCAGGTCGTCGGCGGTGCCGGACTGCACGAGCGTGGGCGGCAACCCGGCGAGCAGCGCCGGGTCGGCATGGCAGGGCGACAGCAGCGGGTCCCGAGGATCGGTTCCCCGCCGGTAGGCCGCAGCCAACGCACCGGGGTCAGCCCCTGTCGCGGCCGGGTCCCGATCGGTCGGATTGCGGGGTTCGGCATGGTCGAGGTGCGGGCAGAACAGCACCAGGGCCCCGGGTCGAGGTCCGCCGCCGGCGATCATGCGCAGGGCCACCCCGACGACGAGCGCCCCTCCGGCCGAGTCGCCGGCCAGCGCCACCGGTGCATCGGCGGCCCGGGCCAGCGTCCGGTAGACCGCGGTCAGGTCGTCGAGCGCGACGGGGTAGGGGTGCTCGGGGGCGAGCCGGTAGTCCACCGAGACCACCCGCACGGCCCGGGCCAAGCGGGCGGTGATCGGGGCGGCCACCCCGGCGCTGCCCAACACGTACCCGCCCCCGTGGGCGTACACCACGGTGAGCGGGGCGTCGGCAGGCCCGGCGAGGCGCACCGGGACACCGCCGAGCTCGCCGCGGACGTGGTCGGCCTCGCCGGAC
The DNA here is from genome assembly GCA_903921205.1 of uncultured Acidimicrobiia bacterium. GTDB lineage: Bacteria > Actinomycetota > Acidimicrobiia > Acidimicrobiales > CAIXPF01 > CAIXPF01. The sequence continues at coordinate 8,463 of CAIXPF010000106.1, forward strand.
ACGATGCCCTCGCCCCATGCCCGGTGGATGGCCTCGCGCCACACCCGCACGGCGCGGTGGTCGGCGAGGTCGGGCAGGCTCGGCAGCTGGTCGCGGACACCGCGGTCGAGCCGGCCCAGGGCCTCCGTCGACAACCGGCCGTCGCCGCGTCCCTCCGAACGGTCGGGGTCCCCGCTGTGGCCGCCACGCCTGCCACCGGCGTTGACTGCTCGGTTGGCCGGTCGGTCGCTCATCGGTGACCTCCAGTGCTCGACGGGATGGTGGGGATCGGTCGGACGCCGGGTCCACGGCGCTGATTAGGGTGAGGCGATGCCCAATAGTGCCATCGCCCTACCGGTTCCGGACGAACTCGAGGACGTGCTCGACGGGCTGGAGCGCTTCGTGAAGGCCGAGGTGATCGCCCGCAGTGATGCCCACCAGGAGCTGCTCGAGGACGTGCGCCGGCGCTTCGGGCCCACGGGTGCCTACAGCCCGGAGGTGGTCGAGCTCATCCGCGAGATCCGCATGGCCTCCGCCGAGGCGGGGTACTTCAACCTCGCGGTGCCCGAGGCCATGGGTGGCGGTGGGATGGGCTACCTGGCGTACCTCGCAGCCTGGGAGCGGATCTACCACCTGTGCGGCGGCCGACGATGGCTGGCCCAGTTCGCCATCAGCCACTGGGCGTTCGGGCCGAGCGCGGTGCTCGAGCGGGTCACCGACCGGGCGCGGGCCGAGGTGCTGCCGGGCATGATGGCGGGCGAGACGATGATGTGCTTCGGCATGTCCGAGCCCGACGCCGGCTCCGACGCCACCATGATCCGCACCCGGGCCGAACCCGACGGCGACGGTTGGCGCCTGTACGGACGCAAGATCTGGACGACGCACGTCACCATCGCCGAGTGGATGATCGTGCTGGCGGTCACCGATCCCGAGCGGGCCAGGGCCCGACGCGGCGGTATCTCGGCGTTCCTGGTGCCGACCTCGGCCGACGGATTCCGGCTCGACCGGGTCATCGGGATGTGGGGCGAGCCGGGCGGGTCCGAGGCCGAGTCGGTCTTCGACGGCGTGCGGGTCGAGCCGTGGCAGCTCGTCGGTGACCTGCACGAGGGCTTCCAGATCGGCATGTTGGGCGTCTCCCTCGGGCGCATCTACAACACCGCACGCTCGGTGGGGTTGTCCCGCTGGGCCATCGAGCTCGCCGTCGAGTACGCCAAGCAGCGCCAGGCGTTCGGCCATCCGATCAGCGAGTACCAGGGCGTGGCGTTCCCGCTGGCCGAAGCCGCCACCGACATCCATGCCGCGCACCTTCTGGGCTGCAATGCGGCGTTGCTGCTCGACCAGGGCCATCGGGCCATCAAGGAACTGTCCATGGCGAAGACCTTCGCCGTGCGCGCTGCGGTCCGGGCCGTCGATCGGGCCATGCAGACCCACGGGGCGATGGGCTTCACCAACGAGGTGGGCCTGGCCGAGGCGTACCACGTGCTGCGGGTCATCAACGTCGCCGACGGCACCAACGAGATCCTCAACCGCACGATCTTCCAACGGCTGGCGGGCGGGGACACCGATCTGTGAGCGCGCCGGCGCTCACCGGGGAGCAGGGGGAACACGGATGAAGCTGGGATTCATCGGACTGGGCACGATGGGCCGCCACATGGCCCGGCACCTGGTCGAGGCCGGTCACGAGGTGACGGTGCACGACCTGCGCCCCGAGGCCGCCGAGGAGCACCTTGCGGCGGGGGCACGGTGGTCCGACACCGTCGCCGGCGCGGCAGCGGGGGCCGAGGCGGTCTTCACGTCGCTGCCCGGCCCGCCCGAGGTGCAAGCCGTGGCCCTCGGGGACGGGGGCCTGTTGGAGGCGATGGATCCGGGCAGCGCCTGGTTCGACCTGTCCACCAACTCACCGACGGTGCTGCGCGACCTCCATGCCCGCTTTGCCGAGCGCGGCGTGTTCGTGTTCGACGCCCCGGTGTCGGGTGGGCCCCGCGGGGCAGCGAACCGCAAGTTGGCGATCTGGCTGGGCGGCGATGCCGAGGTGTACGGCCGCTTCGAGCCGGTGCTGCGCGACTTCTCCGACCAACCGGTGCGGGTCGGCGAGATCGGGGCCGGTTCGGTGGCCAAGTTGGCCCACAACTGCGCCGGGTACGTGGTGCAGACCGCGCTGGCCGAGGTGATGACCATGGGCGTCAAGGCCGGGGTCGACCCGTTGGAACTGTTCACGGCCATCCGGCAGGGGGCCATCGGGCGACGCCGGACCTTCGACGGTCTCGTCGAGCAGTTCCTGCCGGGCGAGTACGAGCCGCCGGCGTTCGCCCTGCGCCTGGCCCACAAGGACGTGAGCCTGGCCTGCGCACTCGGCCGGGAACAGGGCGTGCCGATGCGCTTGGCCAACCTGACCCTCGAGGAGATGACCGAGGCAATGGGACGGGGCTGGGGCGGGCTCGACTCCCGTTCGCCCATGCGACTGCAACAGGAACGGGCCGGGCTCGACATCCGGGTCGACCGCGCCGACATCCGTGCGGCGCTGGAGGCCGATCCGACATGAGCGCAGCGACACGGCCCGAACCGGGGACGCAGACGTCGACCACGCCGGGTGTTCCGTCGATCCGGGCCGAAGCCCGGGCCTGGCTGGCCGAGAACTGGGATCCCGGCCTCGACGCCGCAACCTGGCTCGCCCGGGTCGTCGACGCCGGCTGGTCGGCACCGAGTTGGCCGGTCGAATGGTTCGGCAAGGGCGTGTCACCGGATGACGCCCGCACCGTGGACGACGAGTTCCGGGCCGTGGGTGCCGGTGGGTACGGCCAGGACGTGACCAACCTGTGGGCGAACACGGTGCTCGCCTTCGGCCAGGATGCGCTGAAGCGGCAGTTGCTGCGACCGCTGTTGCTGCAGCAGGTCGACATGTGCCTGCTCTACAGCGAGCCCGGCGCGGGATCCGACCTCGCCGCGGTCCAGACCAGGGCCGTACGCGACGGCGACGAATGGATCGTCAACGGCCAGAAGGTGTGGACGTCCGGCGGCCGCCAGGCCGAGTACGCACTGCTCATCGCCCGTACCGACTGGGATGTTCCCAAGCACCGGGGGATCACGTTCTTCTTCCTGCCGATGCGTCAGGCCGGCGTCGAGGTCCGGCCGATCCGGCAGGCCACCGGAGACTCCCGCTTCAACGAGGTGTTCCTCACCGACGCCCGGGTGCCCGACGCCAACCGGCTCGGCGAGCTCAACGGCGGCTGGTGGGTGCTGCAGACCGCCCTGATGTACGAGCGTGCGGTGATGGGTGTGGCCCAGCGGCGCGACGCCGCGAAGGAGGCGGCGAAGGTCGACCGCGACCCGACCTCGGAATGGTCGGCCCCGGTTCCCGACCTCGAGCTGGTCGAGTTGGCCCGGCGCCAGGGCCGTACCACCGACCCGCTGGTCCGCCAGGACCTCGCCCGGCTGCATGCCATGCGCACGGTCAACGACTGGAACGGACGCCGGGCCAAGGCCGCGATGCAGCAGGGCTCGTCGACGCCGTTGGCCTCGCTGGGCAAGCTGGCCATGTCGAACATCCTGCACTTCGCCGGCCGTCTGCAGGTGTCGCTGCTCGGCATGGAGGGCACGCTCGCCGGTGCGCAGTGGCCCGAGGCGGCTGATGCCACCTATGCCATGCTGAACGCCTACTTCACCTCGATCGGCGGCGGGACCGACCAGGTGCAGCGCAACATCATCGGTGAACGCATCCTGGGCCTGCCCCGGGAGCCGGAGGTCGACAAGCACCTCCCGTTCCGGGAGGTGCGAAAGTCGCCGGAGCGCACGCTGACGCGCTGAGCGGGGAACCGGCTCGGCGAGTCCGGCGATTCCGGCCCGTCGGCCCGGGCCCGCTGACGACCGGGTCCGGACCGGCCGGTACGTACCCGGTGGTACGTGCCGGCCGGTCCGCGATCCAGGGGATCACTGCGGGTCGGCGACCACCGGGTTGGTCAAGGTGCCCAGGCCGGTGATCTCCACCCGGACGGTGTCGCCGGCCTTCATGAACCCGGGCGGGTTCATGGCCATGCCGACGCCTTCGGGGGTCCCGGTGGCGATGACCGTGCCGGGCAGCAGCGTGCAGGCGGTGGACAGGTGCTCGATGAGCTCGGCCACCGGGAAGATCATGTTGGTGGTGTTGCCGTCCTGGCGCAGCTCGTCGTTCAGCCAGGTCTTGATCGACAGTGCCTGCGGGTCCGGGACCTCGTCCGCCGTGGTCAGCCACGGGCCGATGGGGCCGTGGGTGTCCCACGACTTGCCCATCGTCATCGTCGCCGAGCGGCGCTGCCAGTCACGTACCGACACGTCGTTGACGATGAGGTAGCCGGCCACGTAACCGAGGGCGTCGGCGGCCTTGACGCGCTTGGCGGTACGGCCGATGACCACACCGAGCTCGCCCTCGTAGTCGACCATGTCCGGCGCCGGGGAGGGGATGATCACGTCGCCACCGGGGCCGTTGACGCAGGTGGCCTGCTTGTTGAACACCACCGGGACCTTCGGGGCCTCGCGGCCGGCCTCGGCGATGTGCAGCGCGTAGTTCAGGCCGATGGCCAGGAACTCCGGCGGGCGGACCACGGGGGCCTCGAGGGTCACCGACGCCAGCGGCAGGCGGGCCGCCCCGGCGACGAGCGCGGCAACGGCGTCGATCCCGGGGCCCTCGAGCAGCCCGCCGATGTCGGTCGGCAGGGACGCATCGGCGGAGCCGACGTCGGCGATCTCGTCGCCTTGCACGACACCGAGGCGGGTGCGGCCGTCGTGGGTGAAACGGGCGATCTTCATCGAAGCCTCCAGCGCCGGGGCGCGATCGGTTGCGGTGGTGGGACAAACCTGGCCGACCGGTTGGTCGATGCGGCCGGCGAGACGCTAGCGCGGCGATTCGGCGCCCGACGGCCGGCCGGTGGGAGGATGCCGGGGTGAGCTCCGCCGACGACCCTCGTGCTTCCTCCTCGACCGTGTCCTCCGGTGGGTGGGCCGGGTCGGTGATCCCCCCGCTGGTGCTGCCGGACCGGGTGTTCGACAGCTGGCCGGCCATCATGGGCGTGGTCAACGCCAGCCCCGAGTCCTTCTCCGACGGTGGCGACCTGGTGGGTGTCGACGCCCAGGTGGCACGCGCCGAGGCGCTGGTGGAGGCGGGTGCCACCATCATCGACGTGGGCGGCGAGTCAGGGGTCACCAACCGTCCGGCCCTCGACGCCCAGGAGGAGGTCGACCGGGTCCTGCCGTTGGTGAAACGCCTGGTGGCACTGGGCATGGTGGTGTCGGTGGACACCTGGAAGGTGCCGGTGGCCCGGGCGGTGCTCGAGGCCGGTGCGCAGATCCTCAACGACGTCAGCGGCCTGCGCGACCCCGGCCTCGCCGAGGTCTGCGCCGAGACCGGGGCCGCGCTGGTCATCATGCATACCCGGGCTGAGCCGAAGAAGAAGGAGTTCCCCGTCTACGACGACGTGGTGGCCGACGTGGTGTCGTTCCTGCGGGAGAAGATGGCCCTCGCTCACTCGCTGGGGGTGGCCCCCGACCGCATCGTGCTGGATCCCGGCCCCGATTTCGCCAAGACCCCGGCGGAGACCATCACCGTGCTCCGCCACGTCGACCAGGTGGTGGCGCTGGGCCGGCCGGTGCTGCTGGCCATCTCCCGTAAGGACTTCATCGGTGCGTTGACCCACCGGCGCCCCCGCGCCCGCGATGCCGGCACCCTCGCTGCGGTCGGCGCCGGCCTCGATGCCGGGGGTGCGATCGTGCGGGTCCACGATGTCGCCGCGGTGCAGGACTACCTGACGGTGCGGGCCGCGTTGCGCGGTCAGCTCGTGGTGCCCGACGACCTCACGCTCGCCGAGGAACTGCGGCGCGAGCGGTAGCGGAGGAACAGGTAACCGTCGTCGTGCAGCACATGGCGGAGCTCCCATGGCTCGCCGGTGACCACGGAGGGGCCGACGGCCACCCTGCTGCTGTCGCCGCCGAGCACCCGGGGGCTGACCGTGAGGAACAGCTCGTCGACCAGGCCCGCCGCCAGAAGCTGCCCGTTGAGCGTCGGGCCGCCCTCGCTCACCACCACCTGACCGGCGAGTCCGTCGAGCAGGCGGGAGAGGTCGACATCCGCTTCGCCCGGCCGGGGCCGTACCAGCTCGGTCGTGTCGGCCGCAGCGAGCTCGGCGAGGTCGCCGAGGTCGCCGGTCCGGCTGACCACGTACAGCCGTTTCGGGGCCCGGATCGGCCGGTACCGCTCGGTACGCACGGTGGCCGCTCCGACGAGGATCGCATCGGCGGCGGCCCGGGCCAGCCGCAGGATCTGCTGGTCGGTGGGGTTGCCGAGCGGGCCGCTGAGCCCGCCCATGGTCGACGCGCCGTCGACCGACGCGATCATCGACATCACCACCCAGGCCCGCTGAGCCGGCGGAGCGTCGACCCGGTAGAAGCGGTCGAGATCCTCGATCACGAGCCGACGCCCTGCTCGGCCGTTCGCTGCGACGGCCGGGCAGAGTCCGGGCTGCGCAGGCCGGCCATGGGCGGCCACTGCACGAGGGGCACCTCGACCGCCGAGCCATCGGCCCGCTGCAGGTCGACCTTGCCGTCCTCGGTGGGCAGGCCGATCCGGTCGAGCACGACCTGCAGGACCTCGGTGGCCTGGACCGCCAGGGCGGACAGGGGCTGGTGGCGGTGCCGCCGGACCCCGAGATCGACCTGAACCAGGCTGTCGAGCCCGAACCGGTGGCTGACGTCGATGAGCAGCCCGGTCTCCACGCCGTAGCCCTGCACGAACGGGACGGCCTCGAGTACCTCGCGTCGCCCGGCCATCTCCCCGGCCAGCGGTTGGCGCAACGCCGCCAGTCCGGGGAAGAACCGCGACAGCAGCGGACGGGCGACCAGCTCGGTGACCCGACCTCCGCCGTGGCCGCCCTCCACGGTCGGACGGTCGTAGAAGCCCTTGACGAACCCGATCGCCGGGTCCTCGAGCAGCGGTGCGACCAGTCCGCACACGTACCCGGCCCGGAACGAGGTCACGTCGGCGTCGCACCAGACGATGACGTCACCGGTGGCGGCGGCGAGGCTGCGCCACAGCACGTTGCCCTTGCCACGTCCGGGACCGACCTCGGGCAGGACCGTGTCGACGGTGACCACCCGTGCGCCGTGCGCTGCGGCCACCGCCGCAGTGGCGTCGGTGGAGCCGTCGTCGAGGACCAGCAGCTCGTCGACCAGTGCGGCGCCGTCGGGGGCCATCAGCTCAGCGGTGATGACGTCGAGGATCGCCCCCACGGTGTTGGCCTCGTTGCGTGCCGGCAGGCACACCGAGATGGTGGTGGCGCCCTTGCGTCGGGCCAACGCGGCCGGGTCGAGCTCGGCCGGCTCGTAGAGGCGGACGCTCACCGGGCGAGGTCCTCGACCCGGCGGACACCGGCTGCGGGCAGTCGTTCGGACCAGTCCTTGGAGAGCCGTTCGGGCGCGATGTCCGACAGCGGTTCGAGCACGAATCGGCGTTCCCACATGCGCGGGTGGGGAAGGGTCAGCTCGGGCGACTCGATGCGCACGTCCCCGTACAGCAGCAGGTCCACATCGATGGTGCGCGGCCCCCACCGCACCGAGCGGTCCCGCCCGTCGGCCGCTTCGGTGGCCAGGCAGCGTTCGAGCAGCTGGAAGGGGTCGAGGGTGGTCTCGACCTCGGCGGCCATGTTCAGGTAGGCACCCTGGTCGCCCGGGCCGCCGACGGGGTCGGTCTCGTAGACCCCCGACAGGGCGGTGATGCGCAGTCCCGCCCCGGGCTGCTCGAACGGCAGGCGGGCGAGGGCCTGGCGCAGGTGGCTGCGCCGGTCGCCGAGGTTCGACCCCAGGGCCAGGTACGCCACCGACCAGCGCGGCGGCCGGCGCCGGCTGGCCAGGCGCTCGCGGCGGATGCGCACCGCGCTCGACGCGACGTCCTCGGGCACGGGGACCCGGAGCTTGCGGATCTCGACCTCGACCGCCTCCACCCCGTCGAGGGCGAGGATCTCCTCGGCGATCCGGGTGGCGACCCGCTCGAGGAGCTGGTGGCGTTCGGTCGACACGATCCGGTGGGCGATGGCGATCGGCACCCCGTAGTCGACCGAACGGGCCAGTTCGTCGGTGGCCCCGGCGGCGGAGACGTCGACGTCGAGGACCAGGTCGACCTCGAAGGGTTGGGCCCGTTGCTGCTCCTCGGTCAGCACCCCGATGGTGCCGCTGACCCGGATGGTGTCGAGTCGGATCTGGTCGGGCATGGGCCGGTCCTCCGGGAGATCTCAGCGGCTCGGGGCTGTTCGCCCCTGCTGCGGCGCAGTGGTGATGTCGTTCGCGGTGGCGAGGTGGGTGTACGGCGTCGAGGATCGCCGTGTCACCCCGACCCGGCCTCCTACCATCTCTCCTCCTACCATCTCTCCTCCCACCTTGGTCGGCGGCCCGTGGCCCGGAGAAATCGAAGGACAGCCAGCCCATGAGCACGAGCAAGTCGATCCAGCATCGCACCGAGGAGCACCGTTCGGGACGGACGAGCTGGCTACGGGCCTCGGTGCTCGGCGCCAACGACGGACTGCTGTCCACGGCCAGCCTCGTGCTGGGCGTTGCCGCCGGCGATGCCAGCCGTTCGGTGATCTGGCTGAGCGGGCTCGCGTCGATGGCCGCCGGGGCGTTCTCGATGGCGGCAGGGGAGTACACCTCGGTCAGCTCCCAGCGCGACGCCGAGGAGGCCGACCTGCGGGCCGAACGCGAGGAGCTCGCCGCGAACCCCGAGGACGAGGTGCGCGAGCTGGCGATGATCTATCGCCGCCGGGGCCTGTCACGCGATCTGGCCCGTCAGGTGGCCGACGAGCTGCACGCCGTCGATGCCCTCGGCGCTCACGCCCGTGACGAGCTCGGCCTCGATCCCGAGGCGTTGGCCGATCCACGTCAGGCCGCGTTCGTGTCCTTCCTCAGCTTCGCCATCGGGGCCCTGGTCCCGGTGCTGACGATCGGGCTGCTGCCGGCCGGCCTGCGGGCCCCGGTCACCGCGGCGGTCACCCTGGTCGCCCTGGCGGTGCTCGGGGCGCTGTCGGCCAGGCTGGGCGGTGCCGATCCCAAGCGGGCAGCGGTCCGGTTGGTGCTGCTCGGTGCGCTGGCGATGGCGGTCACCACGGCCATCGGCCGGGTTGTGGGCGTCGCAGTCTGATCGACTGCGGCCAGCAGTCCGCGGTGCTCGGCCGGTCGAGCCGGTGCAGATACCGGTGGTGCCGGTGGTCAGCGGGCGACGAGGTCGAGATAGTCGGGGTGCTCGTCGATGAACTGGGCGACGTACCAGCACCGCGGCACGACGTGCTGCTGCCGGCTGCGGAGGTCGTCGAGCACGGCGCCGACCAGCAACGCGCCGATGCCCTGGCCCCGACGGCTCGACAGGACCTCGGTGTGGGGGACGACCGTCGTGCCGTCGCCGAGGTCCTGGAAGGTGGCCATGGCGACCGTCTCGCCGTGCAGGTCCAGGGTGTAGTACCCCCGATCTTCGTGGCGGTGCAGGCGGACGCCGTCGGCGGTTGGCTCTTCCATCGCTGCTCAGGCTATCGCTGCGGCTGGGGGGCGGTGAGTACGTCGCCGGGCCCGAGGCCGACGAGGGCACCGGCGGCGATGCCGCAGGCCTCGGCGAGGGCGGCCACCACGAGGTGGGACACCAGGGCATCCTCCGAGGTACGGCCGCGTCGGCCCTTGTCGAGCAGCAGGCTCCAACAGCGCACGCCATGACCGTCGGCCACCGCCACCATGGCCCGGTGCTCGCCCCGTTTGGGTCGGTCCGAGACCAGCGCTGCGGTGGCGGCGACGCCGACGAGCGGGACGCCGGCGTCGGGGTCGAGCCGTCGGGCGCGGCCCAGGGCGGCACGGGCCATGTCCTCCGCGGTGGCGGTGGAGACCGCCTGGGACGGCTCGTGTCCGATGAGCTCGGTGAGGGCGGTTCCTGCGTAGGGGATCGTACCCTCAAGTATGGTGCGGCTGGCGCCGGGAACGCTCAGCAGCCAGGACAACGAGGCGACGCCGCCGCCCGTCACCACCAGCACGCAACGGGTGTCGGTGGCGTGGATCCGTGCGATCAGCTCGAGTGGGGCTGCCGCCACGCCGGGGTGGTCGGTCATGGTCGTCCCGTCATCGGGTGACCGTGTTCACGAGCCTGCGGTCCAGCGGGCCACGACGTCGTCGGTGTGCTCGCCGAGCAACGGGGCACGGGTCCAGCTCCACCAGCCGGACCCGCCGCTGAAGGGGGCGCCGGGCGAACGGTGGGGGCCGATGACCGGGTGGTCGGCGTCGAGCCAGAAGCCGGAGGCCTCGAGGTGCGGGTCACGGCCGAGGTCGGCCACCGTGTTCACCGGGGTGATCGGGATGTTGCGACGCTGGCCCTCGACGAACAGCTCCTGCTTGGACATCCCGGTGGTCAGCTGCTCGGTCATGTCGTCGATGAACTCGGCTGCTTCCCAGCGCACCGCCATGTCGTTGAAGGCGGGGTCGGCCAGCGCATCGACGCCGGTCACCTCGACCAGCCAGGCGGCCATGTTCATCCAGTGGGCCGGCTGCACGATGATGATCGAGGCATACCCATCGGTACAGGGATAGAGGCCCCACGGCCGGCTGACCGCCCGGCGGTTGCCCGAGCGGCCGCGATGCACGGCGTCGTCGAGCACGAGCGGGACGCCGACCTCGGGGTGCAGCGCAGCGTTGGCCTGCTGCATCGACAGGTCGACGAGCTGGCCGCGGCCGGTCTGCTTGCGGGCGAACAGGGCCATCATCGCCGCCCCGAGGGCCTGCATGGCGGTGACGTGGGAGGCGAAGTTCATCGAGGACAGCGCCACCGGGGGCCGGTCCGGGAAGCCGGTCACGTAGGACAGGCCGGCGGCGGCCCAGGCCACCAGGTCGGAGCCGCGCCAGTTGGCACGGGGCCCGTGCAGGCCGAACGGGGTGATGGCCACGTACACCTGGCGATCGTGGAGCGGGGTGGGGGTGACCACCGGCGGTGCCGGCTCGTCGAACACCACGTCGGCGGCGGCGAGCAGTGCCTGCTCGGCGTCGCTGCCGGGCTCGACCACGACCGAGCGCTTGTTCTGGGCCAGGAACGCCCACCACAACGAGCCCTCCGGTTCGCCGGTGCCGGGGGCGAAGGGGGGCAGGTGGCGGTAGGCGTGGCCGCCCGGGGGTTCGAGGACGACGACCTCGGCGCCCAGAGCGGCCCACAGCCGGGTGGCGTAGGACGAGCAGAGCCCGTCGCGTTCGACGACCTTGAGGCCGGCCCACGGCTGGGCGGCGGTGGGCGAGGGGGAGGACGGGGTGGTCATCGCGACGCTCCCTTCAGGCCGAGCAGGCCGAGCAGGTGCTGGTACGGGCGGTGCAGGCTCAGGCCGGGCTCGGCGGGTACGTAGGCCGCACCCTGCTCGACGAGCTCGGTGATCTCCGCCTCGGACAGGCCGGCCACCGAGCCCAGTACCTCGGCGGTGTGCTCTCCCATGGTCGGGAACGCCCACTCCCAGTGCCCGGGGGTGTCCTCGAGGCGCAGGGCACAGCCGCCGACCAGGTCCCCGTCGGGGAAGCGGAAACACGGCACCGCCTGGTACCAGCGGTACTCGGCGAGCTGGGGATCCACCAGCATGGCCTCGGTGTCGTTGACCGGGTGGGCCGCCACCCCGACGGCCTGCAGTTCGACCGCGGCCTGCGCCGCGCTGCGCGTCGAGGACCAGGCCGCCAGTGCCGTGTCGAGCCGGTCGTGCCGTTCCCGGCGTCCCTCCGCCGTGGCCAGTCCGGGGTCGGCGGCGAAGCCGGTCTCACCACCGGTCGCTGCGGGCCCGGCGCGGTCGAGCAGGCCCGCGAGGCCCTGCCAGGCGGCGTCGTCGGTGACCGACACCGCGACCCAGCGGTCCTCGCCGCGGGAGGGGTAGACGCCCTGGGGGGCGTACCAGGCGGACCGGTTGCCGCTGCGTTCGACGACGGTGCCGCTCAACTGCTCGTCGAGCAGGTACGGGCCGAGCGCGGCCACGGTGGTGCCGAACTGGGAGAGGTCGACCCAGCTGCCCTCGCCGGTCTGGTCGCGGCTCTCGAGGGCGGTGAGCACGGCCATGAGGGCGTGCAGACCGGCGAAGTAGTCGGGCGGTGCGAAGGAGGCCACGCCGGCCGGTTCCTGATCGGGGAAGCCGGTGACTGCGTCGAGCCCGACGAGGGGGGCCTGGTTGGGGCCCCACGAGATGAACGGGTAGTAGGGCAGGCTCGGGTCCGAGCCGAACGCCGGCAGGGCGGCGTAGACCAGCCGGGGGTTCAGCGCACGCAGCGTGGCGGCGTCGAGGCCGAGGTCGGTCACCGCCGGGGTGGAGTAGTTGGTGAGGAACACATCGGCGTTGGCGATGAGCTTCTTGGCCGCATCGACGGCGGCGCCGACCTTCAGGTTCAGGCCGATGGAGCGCTTGTTGGCATTCATCTCCGGCAGGTACGGGCTGGTGTCGGTGAACACCGAGGCGTACTCGGGGGTACGGGCCCATGCCGAGCCGAAGAGGCGGACGACGTCGGGGTACTGCAATGATTCGAGCTTCATGACGTCGGCCCCGAAGTAGGCCAGCATCCGTCCGCACGACGGGGCGGCGATGGCGATGGACAACTCCACCACCTTGAGCCCCTCGAGCGGCCGTGTCGACTGTTCCACGCGTGATCCCCTCTGTTGGTCGGATCGGGCCCCCGGCCCTCGGTCGCCGACCCTAGCGGCCCGGCAATAGGCTGGTCCGATGCTGCGACTGCAGGTCGACGGTGCCGCCGTGCAGTGCGCGTGGTACCCCTTCCCGCCGCCCTCGGACGCCGACGGCGAGCTCGGCCCGGCCGGCCACCGGGGGACGCAGCCGGCGCCGGCGTCGCTGCTGTTCCTGCACGAAGGACTCGGCTCACTGACCCAATGGCAGGGCTTCCCCGCCGAAGTGTGCCGGCGCAGCGGCCGTTCGGGGTGGGCCTGGGCGAGGGCCGGGCACGGCCGTTCCCAGCCGCTGCCGAGGCCGCGTGACGAGACGTTCCTGCACCGCGAGGCCACCCGGACGGTGCCGGAGCTGGTCGCGCGGCTCGGTCTCGACCGGCCGGTGCTGGTGGGTCACAGCGACGGCGCCTCGATCGCGCTGATCGCCGCGGCGAACGCTCCGGGGGCCTATCGCTCGTTGGTGCTGATGGCGCCGCACGTCTTCCTCGAGCCGTGCACCCGGGAGGGCATCGCAGCGGTGGGGCGTCGCTACCGCGACGGTGAGCTGGGCCGGCGGCTGGCGCGTCACCACGACGATGCCGACCGGCTGTTCTGGTCGTGGCACGACGTGTGGCTGTCGCCGGCGTTCGCCGGATGGGACCTCACCGGGCTGCTGGCGGCGATCGACGTGCCGGTGCTGTTGGTGCAGGGCCATGACGACGAGTACGGCACGATGGCGCAGCTCGACGCCATCGAGGCTGCGGTGTGCGGCCCGGTCGAGCGTCTCGAGCTCGAGGGATGCGGCCACTCACCGCACCTCGAGGCCCGGGAGGCGACGAGCGCAGCGATCGTGGCGTTCCTCGAACGGCACGGCTGAGCCGGAGCGGACCGGTGCGGGCGTCGAAAACGACGCAGGGCGCCGGGATGACCCGGCGCCCTGCCCGACTGGTTCCGCCGATCAGCGGGGGGTGACGTTGAGGGCCTCGGGGCCCTTGCGGCCCGGGCCGATCTCGAACTCGACCTGCTGGCCCTCGGTCAGGGAGCGGTAGCCGCTGCCCGAGATGTTCGAGTAGTGGACGAACACGTCGTCGCCGTCCTCACGGGAGATGAAGCCGTAGCCCTTCTCGCTGTTGAAGAACTTCACGGTGCCGAATGCCATCGACTTGCCTTTCCTACAGATGTCGTGCTGGTACTGCTCGGGCCGCCGGATTGCGGCGGCGATCTCCACAACGCACTGCCCGAGGAGCGGAACTTCACCAGAGTTGACGAAGACATCTCGGACGCTGCTCCTGGTGGGAGGCACCGTCCGCATTGCGTAGGCCGGACAGGACGCCCGGCGACGTCAAGCCTAGTGGAGATCGGACAGAACCGGTCAACGGTTGTTCGCCCTCGCCGGCCCGGTGGGGCAGGATCTCCGCGGACAGCAGGGGGACCGGCGCCCGCCGGGCCGAATCGAGACGAGGTAGCCATGACCGACGCAGCGTCGAGCAGCAGGACCTACGAGCGCATCCGGGTCGATCACCCGGCCGACGGCGTCGCTCGGGTGACGCTGGCCCGGCCCGAGGCAGCCAACGCCCAGGACCGCGCCATGCTCTACGAGATCAACGACGCGCTCGACCGGGCGTCACGCAACCCCGAGGTCAAGGTGATCGTGCTCGCCGCCGACGGCGTGCACTACTCGTCGGGCCACGACCTGCGCGACCGGGCCAAGCTCAGTGAGTTCGACACGGTCCTGCCCTTCGGCGACTTCGACGCCCCCGGCCAGGAGGGCTACATGTCCCAGGAGCAGGAGATCTACCTTGGCTTCTGCTGGCGTTGGCGGAACATCCCCAAGCCGACCATCGCATCGGTCCAGGGCAAGGTCATCGCCGGTGGTCTGATGCTGGTGTGGCCCTTCGACATCGTCATCGCCGCCGACGACGCCCAGTTCTCCGACCCGGTGGTCGCCTTCGGCGCCAACGGCCACGAGTACTTCGTGCACCCCTACGAGGTCGGTGCCCGCAAGGCCAAGCAGATGCTGTTCACCGGCGAGTCGATCTCGGCGGCGGAGGCGCACCGTCTCGGCATGGTGAACGAGGTGGTGGCGCGGGCCGACCTCGAGCGCGCCACCCTGGCCATGGCCACCAAGATCGCCGCCCAGCCCCTGATGGGCCTCAAGCTGGCCAAGCAGTCGGTGAACATGGCCATGGACAACATGGGTCTGTGGAACACCATCCAGGCCGCGTTCGGCCTGCATCACCTGTCCCACAGCCACAATGCCCAGCGTTTCGGCATGATCGTGGACCCCGAGGGCGCCGACCGGATCCGGGCCCAGGCCCGCGCCGCCAAGCCCAGCTGACCGGCCGCGGCCGGCGCGAGCGGACCGGCCCGCGCCGGTCGCTGCTCGGACCGGTCGCTGCTCGGACCGGTACGATCCGCGGCCATGGCAGCAACGCACCTCGACGTCGACGGCGCCCGCATCCGGTACGTGTGTACCGGGTCGGGCAGCCGGGCCCTGGCCTTCGCGCACGGGTGGTGCTCGTGTCTCGAGCACTGGGATGCGCAGGCCGTCCACCTCGAGCGGGCGCACCGGGTGCTGCGCTGGGACCGGCGGGGTATGGGCGGCTCGCCGGCCGCACCGGCCGGCACGGCGGCGCGCCATGCCGCGGATCTCGTCGCGCTGCTCGACGCCTGCGACATCGAGCGGACCGTGGTGGTCGGCCACGCCGGGGGCGGACCGACCGCGCTGACCTTCGCCGCGGATCATCCCGATCGGACCGACGCGCTGATCCTGGTCGACACCACCGTCAACCAGCCGGCCGATCCCCGGTCACAGCGTTTCACCGACGGGGTCGCGACCACCGTCGCCCGGCTCGAGGGCCCCGATGCGATGACCTACTTCGGCGAGTTGTACGCCACGTACTTCGGCCCGCGTGCCGCCCCCGCGGTGGTGGCCGCCGCCGTTGCCGGGGCGCAGGCCACCGCCCTGGACGTGATCGTCTCCGAGTTGCTGCAGATGCGGGAGGACACCGCAGCGGTGGCCGCCCGGGTGAGCTGTCCGGTGCTGTGGGTGTCGGCCATCCCGGCGGACACGAAGATGGTACGGGCGGCGTTCCCGTCGGCACCCCTGATGATCGGTCACGTGGTCGGCTCGGGCCATTTCGTGCAGGTCGAGGTGCCCGATCAGCTCAATGCCATGATCGACACGTTCCTCGACACCCTGCCGGGCCGCTGAGCCTGCGGGGCCCGGTCCCGGCAGGCGTGCCGGTCGGGTTCAGGCCGGCGGGACGTCGGCGATGGTGCCCGAGGCCCGCAGTGCGGCGATCGCCCCCTCGTCGTAGCCGAGCCAGCGCAGGATCTCCTCGTTGTGCTGACCGAGTGCCGGCGCCGCCCGGACCGTGGGCTGCCACCCGTCGGCGTGCACCGGGAAGCCGGGGAAGGTCAGCGGTCCGGCGTCGGTCTGATCGACGGTGACGAGGAACTCCCGCTCGATCAGGTGGGGATCGCCGATGAGGTCCTCGTTGGACATCGCCACCCCGGCCGGGATCGCCGCATCCTGCAGCCGGGCCATCAGTTCGTGGGCGTCCTGCCCGGCGGTCCACGCCGCCAGCACCGTGTCGAGCTGGTCGTGCGCGGCGCGGCGACCCTCGACGCTGCGGTAGCCGGCAGCGGTGAGGGCCGGGTCGCCGACCAGCTCGACCAGCCGGGCCCAGGCCGCATCGTCGGGGACCGACAGCGCCAGCCAACGATCCTCGCCTCGGCAGGGGTAGACGCCCTGCGGCGCGAGGTCCTCGGCGCGGTTGCCCCGCCGGGCCGGCGGGGCACCGGTGAGCGAGGTGGTCAGGCAGAGGTCGCCCGCGAACTGCAGGTACGTCTCGAGCTGCGACGCGTCGACGTGGACGGCCTCACCGGTGACGTCGCGCTCCCACAACGCCGCCAACAACGCCACCGTGCCGTGCAGGCCGCCGACGGCATCGGGGAAGGCCAGGCCCTGTTTGAACGGGCCGGAGCCGGCATACCCGGTGGCATGGGCCATGCCGGACGCACCCTCGAGGATGGGCCCCCACGAGACCTGGTCGTACTCGGGGCCGGTGGCGCCGAAGCCGGACAGGTCGACGGTGACGATGCGTGGGTTGATGGCCCGTAGCGACTCGTGGTCGATGCCCAGGCTCAGCACGCCACGCGGGCTGTAGTTGTTCAGCACGACGTCGCTGCGGCGGACCAGTTCCTCGAAGATCTCCCGCCCGCCCGGTGCCTTGAGATCGAGGCACAGGCTGCGCTTGGTCCGGTTCATCTTGTTGAAGTGCCCGAGCCGGTTCCACCAGTGCTCGCCGGGGTCGTTGTCGGGGAAGATCCCGTTGCGCAGGGCAGGCCCGGGCAGCTGGCCCCGCTGCCAGTTCGGGTCGGCGGTCATCCCGCTGCCCATCGCGAGGCCGCGGGAGGTCGGGTGTTCGATCTTGATGACGTCGGCGCCGAACTCGCCGAGCCAGCGGCCGGCCATCGGCCCGGCCCAGGCCACGGTGAACTCGAGGACGCGCACGCCGTCGAGGTCGAACGCCGCCCGCCAGTCACTGCCGACGGGGGATCCGGTGTCGTCGGGCCGGCTCATGCGAAGACCTCGTTCTGGTGTTGCCCCAGGGTGGGTGCGGGTCGGGTCGGGACGGTCCGTTCGCCGATTCGGAACGGTGGCCCCGGTATGCGGGCGTCAGGTCCCATACCCTCCGGTACGGCCCAGTAGGCCCGGGCCTCGAGTTGGGGACTGCGCAGCGCCTCGTCGAGTGCCAGGACCTGGCCGGCAGGGCAGCGGTGCTCCTGCAGGAGCTGCACCGCCTCGGCCCGGCTGTGGGTGGCGAACCACGGCGTGAGCAGGGTGTCGATCTCGTCCATGCGGTCGAATCGCTCGGCCGGCGTGTACAACGCCTCGTCGATCAGCAGTTCGACGTTGTCGGTGGCGATGCACAGGCCTTCCCACTGGTGGCGGCTCACCGCCCCGATCACCACCCAACCATCGGTGCAGCGGTACAGCGCCAAGGGGTGGTGTGCCTCGCCGTGACGGTTGCCCCAGCGGGTCTTGCGGATGCCCTGATGGGTGTACAGGGTGATCGACCACTGGTGGCCGGCCGCTGCAGCTTCCATGTTCGATACGTCGAGCAGATCGCCTGAGCCACGGTGGCGGGCCCGGAACAGTGCCGCCTGGGACGCGAGGGTGGCGGTGGCCCCGCCGACGTAGGACGACCACGGTCCGGCCCCGGCGAGCGGCTCGCGCTGCCGTTCGCCGGTCAGCAGCAGGTAGCCGCCCATGGCCCAGTCGACCAGCGGGGTGCTGCGGTAGGCCCGGTACGGCCCGGTCAGACCGAACCCCGAGCAGATCGTCACCACCGCCGCCGGGTTTGCCCGACGGATCCGTTCGGCCCGGGCGAGCGCCACGTCCGGATCGCCGTCGGCCGACAGCACGACCAGATCGGCCCGGGCCTCGAGCGGCGCCAGGGTGGCGTCATCAGCGGCCACGACGCTGCGCTTGTTGGCGGCGAGGTAGGTCCACGCCGCGGACACCGGGCCGTCCTCGGTGATCGTCACCCACGGTGGTGCGCCGCGCAGTGGGTGGCCGCCCGGTGGCTCGGCGACGATCACCTCGGCGCCGAGGGTGGCGAACAGGCGCGTGCAGTACGCCCCGGCCAGCGACGTCGAACAGTCGAGCACGGTGAGGTTGCGCATGATCGGTGGTGGCCCCCTGTCTGGTGGGCCGATCATACGGATCCACCGGGGTCGCGTCGCTGCCGCCGGGCACCGGGTCGTGGTGCACCTGCGCTACCGTGGCCCCGACGAGGCCCGTACCGCGGCGCTGCATCGGCGTCGGTGTGGGGTGCAACACAGGGGGTGGACATGAGCGAGACCATGACCGAGACCGGCACGACCGGCACGACCCGGCCGGGTCGGTCTTCCGGGGTCAACCACCTGGTGCTCAACGTGCGCGACATCGAGGCGTCGCACCACTTCTACACGCAGATCCTGGGCTGGGAACACCACGGCACGCTCGACCCGAAGCGCCGGATCATGCGGTTCTACCGTGCCACCCCCGACAGCCATCACGACCTTGCACTGGTGCAGGTCGACCATCCCGAGCAGGAGCCTCCGGTCGCCCGCTGGTCGATGGCGGGAACCCGGGCGGGGATCAACCACATCGCCATCACCTTCCCCACCCGCGACGAGTTCCTGGCGCAGCTCGAGCACCTGCGGGCCCACGGGGTCGAGTTCCTGGTGCGCGGCGACCACGGGATGACCCACAGCGTGTACATCGCCGATCCCGACGGCAACGGCATCGAGGTGCTCTACGAGGTGCCGCCCGAGGTGTGGGAGGCCGACGTGAACGGTGCCCTCAACTACTTCGCGCCGCTGCCGCTCGACGGGCCGGAGTCGTTGCAGGACAGCACCGAGTACCGGGTGTTCGAGCCCCCGGTCGGCTGAGCGCATGGCGAACGGGTCGCCTCCCGGCAGACGCCCGGGCGCCGCTGCGGTCGCAGTCGTACTGGCGTTGCTCACGGTCGTGCTCGCCGGCTGCGGTGGTGCAAGCGATAGCCAGGGCGACGGCGGTGGGTCTGCCCCGGTTGCCGTCTCGGCCCCGTGGGCCCGAACCAGCCCGGCAGGGGCGAGCACGGGTGCGGCCTATCTGACCCTCACCGCTGCACAGGACGACGCACTGGTCGGGGCGAGCGTCGACGCGTCGGTGGCGGCGGCGGTGCAGATCCACGCCACGACGATGGCCGGCCACGACACGGCGGGCCACGGGAGCTCGTCGGGGTCGGGCAGCGCCACCACCACCGGGGCCATGTCGATGAAGCCGGTCGAGCGCATCGAGTTGCCGAAGGGCAAGCCGGTGACGCTCGAGCCGGGTGGCTACCACCTGATGTTGGTCGACCTGGCGCAGCCACTGCGGCGCGGCGGCACGGTCACGCTGACCTTGCGTTTCGCCGTCGGTGGCGAGTTGTCCGTCGGGGTGCCGGTGCGTGACAACGCCCCGTGAGCGGAGCGGTCACCCGTCGACCGGGGGGGTGAGCTGACGGTTTGGTCGTCGGCGGGTCAGGCCCGGGCCGGCCGTGCCCCGCTGCGGGGGCCGGGACCGTCACCGGGGCGATGGTCGCCCCGTCGGCCGAGTGGCCGGTGGCCGGGCCCGCCGACCCGATCGAGCCGCTCGGTGACCTTCGCCGCAAGGGCGGCCTGGCGGGCGTCCGCCTCCGCCTGGGTCAGGCGACCCGTGGCGACCGCTGCGTCGAGCCGAGCGGCGAGAGCGGCCACGATGGCTTCGGCGAGAGCGTCGCGGCTCACACCGGCGTCCTCGGCAATCTGTCCGGCGGTGCGACCGGCGTGCAGTTCGGAGCGCAAGGTGTCGGTGCTCATCCCGAGGGTCGTCGCGGCGGCCTCGAGGCCGGCCTTGAACGCCTGGCGTGCCCGGTCCCGGACGTGGGCGCCACCGTCCGAGGCGGAGGGTTCCCCGACGGTTGCCGCCCCGGCGAGGATCGGGCTGGTGACGGCCACCACGCCGGTTGCGCCGCACAGGAGGCAGGAGCTGAGGGCGACGAGTGCGACGGAACGGCGCATGATGATCCTCTGGGGTCGAACCGGGACAGATTGCGGTCAGCATCGAGTGTAGAGGACGTCGGCGCTGCCGGCCCGTAGACGAGACAGCACCGGAAGCGCGCAGAACCGTCATGATCGGTTGTGAACATGGTCACTCGAAGCAGGGCGGGAAGCACCGCCCCGGGCAGCAGCAGCTGCGGCATGCGACGGTGGATCAGCCAGCCAGGAAGCTCGGATCGATCGCTCGCCGCCCGGGGATGACGAGTTCCCGCCCTGGTTCGCGCCCGGGTCGGGTCTCAGGGGGCGAGCAGCCTGACGAAGTCGTCCCGTGACACCGTGCCCTTGGCCAGGGTGCCGTCAGCACGCGGCACCTGCACCGCCGACCCACCGATCTCGAAGCTGATCTGACCGATGCCCGGACGGCCGGTCAGCGACAAGACCAGCTGCGCCACGGCCATCCGCTGTTCGCTGTTGGGCAGGTCGAGGAACCGGCGGTCGAGCTCGACGGCGGCCACGCCGCCTTGGACCCGGACCCCTACCACGTCGTCGCCACCGACCGCCGAGCGGTACGGGTTCGTTCCCGACAGCGGTTCCTCGGCCAGGGCATTGACCACGTCGAGCGGCATCACCGGCACCCCGAGGTGTCGCGGGACAGCCACGAACCCGCTGCCCGAGGGGAAGTAGAGGGTGATGATCTCGGTGTCGCTGATGTAGTCGACCGGCGCGATCTGCGACGGCCCCGGTTGCTCCGCATCGGCGGCGAGGCCGAAGGGCAGTTCCTCTGCCGCGATGACCGTGGCATCGCCCTCGGTGGGCACCCCGCACGCGCCGAGCGTGGCGACGGTGACAAGCGCTGCGGAGAGCACCCGCAGGACGTGCCCGGTACGCACTCGGGCGGGGGTCACGGTTGGACCTCGGGAAAGGACAGGGTGAGCCGGGCGCCGCCCTCGGGGGAGTCGCCGATCTCCACGGCACCGCCGTGCAGCTTGGCGTGCTCGTGGACCAGTGCGAGGCCCAGCCCGGTTCCTACGGTGGTACCGGCGGTGCTGCCCCGGGTGAAGCGGTCCAGCACCAGACGGCGCTGCTCGACGGCGATACCCGGGCCGTCGTCGTCGACATGCACCGCCAGGCACGCCTCGCTCGCCTCCATGCGAACGGTGACCACCGACGCGCCGTAACGCCGCGCGTTGTCGAGCAGGTTGACCATCATGCGTTCGAAGCGCCGCCGGTCGAGCAACACCAGGCGCGTGGCCAGTTCGGGTTCGATGTCCACCCGCACCTCGGCATGGTCCGACGCCGCCACGATCTTCCCGGTGAGCCATCCCAACGCCACCGGTTGCAGGTTGAGGTCGGCCACGCCGGCATCGATCCGGCTGATCTCGAGCAGGTCGAGGACCATCGTGCGGAAACGTTCGAGTTGACGGGTGACGGTGTCGAGCGCCTGGCGTCCGGTCGGCGACAGTTCGTCGCGCCGGCGTTCGAGCACATCGGTGGCGGCGGTGAGGGCACTGAGGGGCGTGCGCAGCTCGTGGCTGACGTCGGAGGCGAAACGGGCCTCGCGCTCGATGCGGGTCTGGATGGCGTCGGCCATGTCGTTGAAGGCCTGCACGAGCCGCTGCAGATCGGGATCGCGCTCGGGGAGCAGGCGGGTGTCGAGGCCTCCCTGGGCCAGCGCCTCTGCTGCTCCGGCCACCCGGGTGACGGGGGAGAGCACCTGGCGGCTGGCCCAGTAGCCGAGGGCGGCGCCGCCCGCCACCGTGACCGCGCTGCCTGCGAGCAGCGACCACACCAACGCCGCAAGGTTGCGGCGCAGCGGATCGAGCGAGAAGACCTCGACGTACACGGTGTCCGCCGGTGGCAGCGCCACCGCAACGGCGCTGTAGGGCGAGCCGTGCAGGGCGAAGCGCTGCCGGGCTGACTCGCCCCGGCCGATCGCGTCCTGCAGCGAGACCGGCAGGTCCTCGACGGTGGCACCGACATTGGACCCGAACCACTCGCCCTGGCTGCGGATCAGGGCGAACGAGCCGGCGTCGGATCGCAACGAACCGAGCAGTTGGCCGACGTCGAGAGCCGGGCTGGCCGCCACGTCGCGCACCACGCGGGCATTCGCGTACGCCTGCCGGGCCGTATAGGTCTCACGCTGGGACAGCAGGTACTGGCGGACCAGGCCGTAGGTGATCAACGAGACGAGCGCCGTCGTCAGCAGCGCCAGCAGCGCCGCGGCGACGGTGGCGCGGGCCCGCAGCCCCAGCGGCCGTGCTCGTCGGAGCGCTCGGGCCCGCTGCCGGGTTGCCGGCTGCGGCGGTCCGTCATGCGTCGCACCGGGTTCGGGGGCCAGGGCCGGGACGCGCGTGGCGGTGGCATCGGCGGGTGGGACGGGCGCACGACCTGGCCCGGATGGCGCGCCCGGCCCGGCGGACGGTGACACGGGCCGGGCAGTTCCCACAGCGATCCGTTCTAGCCTGGTCGGGGCCGGCATGGGGCCGGGAACGCTCGAAACGGCTGCGGCGGTGCACGGAACCCGGAGCCCGGCGGCCGACGAGCCCGAACGGTGATGGTGGACATGCTGGGCACGTTGTTGTTGATCGAGGACGACCCCGAGATCCGCACCATGCTCAAGGTGTCCCTCGAGGACGAGGGTTACGCCGTGATCGAGGCCGCCGACGGGACCGGTGGGCTGGAGGCGTTCCGTCGCCACCAGCCCGACCTGGTGCTGCTCGATCTGCGCCTGCCCGACCGCCGCGGGCTCGACGTCTGCCGTGACCTGCGTGCGGTGTCGATCGTGCCCATCATCGTGGTGACGGCCCAGACCGACACCCACGACCTGGTGGCGGGCCTCGAGGCCGGCGCCGACGACTACGTGACCAAACCGGTGGTCCCCAAGGCGTTGGCGGCGCGCATCCGCGCCCTGTTGCGCCGCGTCGGGATGAAGGACCCGGTTGCGCCGGTCAGCACCGCGCTCGGGCCGGTGGAGCTTCGCCGTGGTGAGGCCCTGGTCCTGCGCCACGGGGTGCGGGTCGAGCTGACCAAGACCGAGTTCCGCCTGCTGTGCGAGCTGGCCGACCATCCGAACCAGGTGATGAGCCGCGACCAGCTGCTCGAACGGGTCTGGGGCTACGACTACCTCGGCGACAGCCGCCTGGTCGACGCCCACGTGCACCGCCTGCGCAACAAGATCGAGGACGACCCGCAGCGGCCGCGGTTGGTGGTGACCGTCCGCGGCATCGGCTACAAGCTGGAGCGGCCTGCCTGACGCTGCGTCGTCGACCCGCTCGGAGCCCCACAGGCGCTCTATCGTGGGCGGGCCCCTACCGATCGGCGCGCCTCTGCGACGCCGGCTGCTCCCGGAGTGACGATGGCCGTAACCAGCCCGGATCCCGACGCCCCCAAGGCTCTCACCGCGGTTGAGCACGTCAAGGCGGACAGCCGGAACCTCCGGGGAGCGCTCGAGGCCGAGTTGGGCGACGGCACCGATCACTTCAGCGCCGACAGCACCCACCTGGTGAAGTTCCACGGGTTCTACCAGCAGGACGACCGCGACGTGCGCCGGGCCCGCACCGCCGCACGAGAGCCGTTGCTGCACTCGTTCATGGTGCGTGCCGCGGTCCCCGGTGGCACGCTCAGCGCCGCACAGTGGCAGGCGATGGATCGCCTGGCGGTGGAGGTGGCGGCCGAGGCACCACGCGGTGCCGGTCCGGTCGAGCCGAACCTGCGGATCACCGTGCGCCAGGGCATCCAGTACCACTTCGTGGCCAAGCGCGACCTGCGTCCGCTCATCGGGGGGCTGAACCGCTCGTTGGTCACGACCCTCGCCGCCTGCGGTGACGTGGCCCGCAACGTGATGAGCTGTCCGGCGCCACTGGCCGCACGCAACGGGGTCGACCTGTTCGCCGAAGCCGCACCGCTCGCCGCGCACGTCCGGCCGAAGACCACGGCCTACTACGAGTTGTGGGTCGACGGGGAGAAGGCTGCGAGCGTGCTCGAGCCGTCCGGCGGCGCACCGGCTGCCGGCGCCGGGCCGGTCGAGCCGATCTACGGCGACACCTATCTGCCCCGGAAGTTCAAGATGGTCTTCGCCTGGCCGGGCGACAACTGCGTCGATCTGTTCTCCCACGATCTCGGGTTCGTCCCGACCTTCGCCGGCGGGGTGGCGGACCCGGCCGGCATCGAGGGGTTCGTGGTGTTCGCAGGGGGTGGCATGGGTCAGAGCCACGCCCGCGAGGACGACACCTACCCCCGTCTCGCCTCGCCGATCGGCTGGGTTCCGGCCTCGGCGGTGGGGCTCGCCGCCGAGGCGGTCATCGGGTCCTTCCGCGACCACGGCGACCGCACCGACCGCGGCCGGGCCCGGCTCAAGTACCTGATCGACGACCGGGGCCTCGACTGGTTCGTGGGTGATGTCCGGGAGCGGCTCGGTGAGCGTGGGGTCACCCTCGACCGGCCGCGACCGCTGCCGGCGTGGACCGACGACGACGAGCATCTGGGCTGGCACGAGCAGGCCGACGGCCGGTTCTTCCGGGGCATCCACGTCGACTCGGGCCGGGTCGTCGACAGTGCCGACGGTGGCCCGCGGCTACGCAGCGCCCTGGCCGAGCTGGCGGGCAGCGGGCTGGTGGACGAGGTCCGGCTCACGCCCCGCCAGGACGTGCTGCTCACCGGGGTGCACGCCGATCGACGAGCCGAGCTCGATGAGGTCCTCGCCGCCCACGGCGTGGTCGACGCCGCCACCCTGAAGCCGGTCCGGCGCCTGGCCGTGGCCTGCCCGGCCCTGCCGACCTGTGGGCAGGCGCTGGGTGAGGCCGAGCGGGTCCTTCCCCGCATCGTGGCAGACGCCGAGGCCGCGCTGGGAGCGGCCGGCCTGGGCGAGCAGGACCTCCGGGTCCACGTGACCGGCTGCCCCAACGGTTGCGCCCGGCCGTACACCGCCGAGATCGGCATCGTGGGACGGACCAAGACCACCTACGACGTCTACGTCGGTGGGTCGAGCGGCGGCGAACGGCTGAACCTGCGGCTGGGGACCGATGTCCGCCTCGCCAGCCTGCGCAGCCTGTTCGACGCCCTCTTCGTGCGCTACGCCGCCGAACGCCACGATGACGAGTCCATCGGCGACTACTGCGCCCGCGCCGGTGTCGGGGCACTCGCCGACACCGTTCCCGTGGCCGCGCCACGTCGGCGGGCGTCGGCCGACTGATGGTGCCGACGTCGTCCTCGTCGTCGTCGGTGCAGCCGGTGTCGTCGCTGCCGTTGATGGTGCGCCTCGACGGCCGGTCCGTCCTGGTGGTCGGCGGTGGCGCGGTGGCGACCGCCAAGGCCCGGATGCTGCAGGGCTGCGGGGCTCGGGTCACCCTGGTGGCCCCGTGGTTCTGCGCCGAGGCCCGTGCACTCGAGGGGGTGGAGCGGCTCGAGCGGCGTTACCGGCCGGCCGATCTCGCCGGGCGTTGGCTCGTGGTCACCGCCGTCGATGACGAGACGGTGAGCGCCGCGGTGGCCGCCGACGCCGAGGCGGCGCGGATCTTCTGCAACGCCGCGGACCGTCCGGCGTTCTGTTCGGTCACCTTGATGGCCACCCACCGTGACGGCGATGTGACCGTCGCCGTGTCGACCGACGGGGCGAGCCCGGCTGCGGCGACGTGGTTGCGTGACCGGCTGGCCGAATCGCTCGGTGGGCGCAGCGGCCGGTTGGTCCGGCTGGCGTCGCAGGCCCGACAGCGCGTGCGCCGGCACCGCAGCAGCGAGGGCCTGTCCTGGTCGGCATTGTTCGAGCAGCTGATGCAGGCCGACGACGCCCGGGCACAGCAAGCTGTTGATGCCTTCGTCGAGGCCGTCGTCGGCGGCGAATCGCCCGCAGCGAATCGACGTCGAATCGCCCCGACCGATTCGTCGAGCGATGGGCCGGCTACCGGGGATCCGCCTGCCGGCGCCGGGCCGACCGGGCGGGTGCAGGTTGGCTCGGTGCCGACCGGGCCGGAGTCGGACAGGCCGGAGTCGGACAGGCCGGAGCCAGGTGGGCCGGTGTCGGGGTCGGTGGTGCTGGTCGGGGCCGGTCCCGGCGACGCCCGGTTGTTGACCGTCGCCGCCGTCGAGGCGATCGCCACCGCTGATGTGGTGGTGCACGATGCGCTGGTCGGTGACGGTGTGCTCGCACTGGTTCCCGGGACAGCCGAACGGATCGACGTGGGCAAGCGGCCCGGCAGTCCGGTGCCGCAGGAGTTGATCGGCGCGCTGTTGGTGACCCTTGCCCGGGACGGGCGACGAGTGGTGCGGCTCAAGGGTGGCGACCCGTACCTGTTCGGACGCGGCGGCGAGGAAGCCCTGGTCCTGCAACAGGCGGGCATCGCCTTCGCCGTGATCCCCGGGGTCAGCTCTGCCCTCGCCGCACCCGCACTGGCCGGTATCCCCGTCACCCATCGCGGTGCGGCCGCTGCGGTCACGGTGGTGACCGGCCATCGCGCTGCGGAGTTCGCCGCGATCGA
This sequence comes from uncultured Acidimicrobiia bacterium, assembly GCA_903921205.1. GTDB lineage: Bacteria > Actinomycetota > Acidimicrobiia > Acidimicrobiales > CAIXPF01 > CAIXPF01. Next base: position 35,133 of record CAIXPF010000106.1, read on the forward strand.
CTGGCAGGCGTTGGCCCGCTTCGGCGGGACCATCGTGGTGCTCATGGGGGTGACCGGACGAGGAGCGATCGCCGAGGCCCTCTGTGCCGGTGGTCTGGCTGCCGACACCCCGGTGGCGATCGTCGAACGGGCCGGACACGACGGTGAACGGGTGGTACGAACCGTGCTCGCCGAGCTCGGTGCAACCGCGGTGAGCCCGCCTGCGGTGCTGGTCATCGGTGCGGTCGCCGGGTTCGATCTGCGCAGCGTGGTCCCGGCGGGCTGGACGGCGAACCACGAGCTCAGCGCAGTCGAGCAGCCATGAGCGGTCCGGTCCGTACGGTGCTGGGCACCTGTCACCACGATTGCCCGGACTCCTGTGGCTGGGTGGTGACCGTCGAGGGGGAGCGGGCGGTTCGCCTGCGCGGCAACCCCGACCATCCCTATTCGCGCGGCGAGTTGTGCCCCAAGGTCAACCGGCTCCTCGATCGGGTGTACAGCCCCGATCGGGTCCTGACCCCGCTCGAACGCACCGGCGCCAAGGGCGAGGGGCGCTTCCGGCCCGTCTCGTGGGACGACGCGCTCGCCCGTATCGCCGGTGAGTGGACCGAGCGCATCGCCCGCCACGGTGGCGAGACGCTGCTCGGCTACTTCGATGCCGGCACCCAGGGCCTGATCCAGATGACCTCGCTGGACCGACGTCTGTTCGCCGTGCTCGGTGCATCGCAGCACGACGCCACGATCTGCGGCTCCACCGCCCGCCACGGCGTCACCCTCACCAACGGCACCGGGCTCGGGGCGGACCCGATGGACATCGTGCACAGCCGCTTCATCGTGTTGTGGGGAACGAACACCCGGCTCACCAACCGGCATCTGTGGCCCTTCATCGAGCAGGCCCGAGCGGCCGGGGCGACGGTGGTGGTGGTCGACCCGTTGCGGACCATCACCGCAGATGGCGCGGACTGGTTCATCCAGCCGCTTCCCGGCACCGACACCGCGTTGATGCTGGCCATGATGCACGTGCTCATCGCCGAGGACCTCGTGGACCGGGCCTGGGTCGATGCCCATACCCTGGGGTACGACGAGCTGGCCGCGCTGGTGGCGGGATGGAGCCCGCAACGGGCCTCAGCGATCTGTGGGGTGCCGGACGAGGAGATCGAGCGGTTCGCCCGGGCCTACGGCACCGCCAGGCCTGCGATGATCCGGACCCTGATCGGAGCCGAGCACCACGAGCACGGCGGCGAGCTGTTCCGCACCATGGCGGTGCTGCCGGCGCTCGTCGGGGCCTGGCGTGACCGCGGCGGCGGGCTGATCCGCTCGTCGGGCACCTGGACCGAGGAGGCGTTGATCGACACCGACCTGCCCCCCGGGGCCGGCCGATGGGAGACCCGTCACCTGAACATGGCGCAGCTCGGCCGGGTCCTGACCGACCCGGACCTGGCGCCTCCGGTGACCGCGCTGTACGTGTGGAACGCCAACCCCGCCGTCACCGCCCCGGCGGCGGAGCTCACCCGCCGGGGCCTCGCACGCGACGATCTCTTCACCGTCGTGCACGAGCAGTTCCTGACCGATACCGCACGGTATGCCGACTTGGTGCTGCCCGCCACCACGCAGCTGGAGCACCTCGACGTGGTGCCGGCCTGGGGTCACCTCTACCTGGGCTGGAACGAACCGGCGATCGCCCCGGTGGGCGAGGCCCGCTCCAATACCGAGGTGTTCCGCAGCCTGGCCGCAGCCCTGGGCCGCACCGAGCCGTGGCTGTACGACTCCGACGAGGAGCTGATCGCTCAACGCCTCGATCTCGGCCACGAGCGCATGCAGGGCATCACGCTGGACTCGTTGCGCGCCGCCGGCTTCCAACGTCTCGCGGTGGCCGACCCGTTGCTGCCCTACGCCGAGGGGAACTTCCCGACCCCCAGCGGGCGGGTGGAGTTCGTCTCGGCCGCGGCGGCGGCCGCCGGACTCGACCCGCTCCCGGACTACCGGCCGGCCCGGGAGGGTCCCGGGGGAGACGCCGAGCTGCTGGGCCGCTACCCGTTGCAGCTGCTGACCCCCAAGACCCATCCCGGCTTCCTCAACGGCACCTACTCGGTGTCGCCACGCCATGCCCCGCCGGGAGGTCCCTTCGTCGAGCTCGACCCGACCGACGCCGCGGCTCGCGGCATCGAGGAGGGCCGGCCGGTGGTGGTCCACAACGACCGGGCCAGCCTGCAGCTGGTGGCGCGGTTCAGCGGCCGCGTACGGCCCGGTGTGGTGGCCATACCGTTCGGTTGGTGGCAGGAGCAACACCCCGACGGCCGTACCGCCAACGCCCTGACCAACGACGAACTGGCCGACATCGGCGGTGGCGTGGCGTTCAGCGACACGCTGGTCGAGGTGCGTCCGGCCTGATCGGCGTCGGGGCTCGACCGGTCGGCGTCGGGGCTCGACCGGTCGGCGTCGGGGCTCGACCGGTCGGGGTCAGGGCCGCCGGGCTTTGGCGGCGAGCGGGAAGATGAGTTCGTCCGCAGCGGCGGCGCGCACGGCTGCGTCCCGTTCGGCCTCGCTCATCGGCACGAACTCCTCGGCCGCGGCGAGCACCATCGGCAGCAGCGTCGGTGAGCCCGGCGTGCACAAGCCGGTGATGCCCGGTGTCGACAGCGCGAAGCGAACGCCCCGGGCGATCAATGCCGGGTCGGTGTGCGGTTGGTACCACGGGTTGCCCGGTGGCGGTATCACCTCGCCCCACGGTCGGTGGGCCACGGCCTTGATGGCCATCGCCCCGAGGTCGTGCTCGATGCAGTGCCCGAGGAGCCGTTCGGCCTCGGCCCGATAGACCGGATCGGCCCAGACCCGCGGGTAGACCGGGAACATCACGGTGTCGAGGTCGTAGCGGCGTACCGCCTCGAGATGCGCGGCCGGGGCGCCGAGATCGTGCCCGGTGACCCCGAGATGGCGAACCAGGCCCTCCTCCCGGGCGGTGAGCAACGTCTCCACCGCGCCGGCCCGACGGTCGAGCTCCTCCACCGAGGTGACCCCGTGCAGCTGGTAGAGGTCGAAGTGGTCGATGCCCAGCAGCGACAGGGACTGCTCGAGGTCGGCCCGGGCCTCGTCCCGGGTGGGCTGCATGGTCTTGCAGGCCACGAACCACCGGTCGCGGCGCGCCGCCAGGCCCGGCCCGGCCACGCGCTGGGCGTTGCCGTAGCGCGGGGCGATGTCGAGGTGGTTCACCCCGTGGGCCTCGGCCAGCTCGAAGATCGACGAGGCCTCCTCGACGTCGCTGGTCCACAGGGCGGCCGCCCCGAGGATGGCGACCGAGCTGTGGTGTCCGATACGGCCGAGCCGGCGTCGTTCCATGAGCCCGGCAGCCTAACCGGCGCCCCGGCCGCTCAACCGCCGGAGAGGCCGGCGTGGTCGTGGTGCTCGGGCGGTCGGTCGTCGTCGAGGTGGTCGAGGTAGCCGTCGGGCAGGGCCACCCGGGCCTGGGGCGAGGACTTGCCCCGTGGCAGACGCTCGCTGCCCGGGGTCGGCAGGGCCGCCGGGTCGAGCCCGGCGAGCAGCTCCTCGAGATCGGCCACGGAGCTCACCGCGGCCAGGCGCCGGCGCACGTCGAGACCGAGGGCGTACCCCTTGGCGTACCACGACAGGTGCTTGCGGAAATCGCGCAGGGCCACCGGCTCCGGCTTGGACTGCAGCAGCAGCGCGACGTGGCGGCGGATCACCGTCATCACCGTGCCGAACGCCGGCGGGTCACCGACCGGCTCACCGCGGTAGGCCCGGTCGAGCTCGGCGAACAGCCACGGCCGGCCCAGACAACCCCGTCCGATCACCACCCCGTCGCAGCCGGTGCGGTCCTGCAGGCGGAGCGCGTCCTCGGCGGTGAACACGTCGCCGTTGCCCAGAACAGGGATCGAGCACGCCGCCTTGAGCTCGGCGATCGGCGCCCAGTCGGCGCTGCCGCCGTAGAGCTGCACGGCGGTGCGCCCGTGCAGTGCCACCCAGGCACAGCCCTCGTCCTCGGCCACCCGGCCGACGGTGCGGTAGGTGACCAGCTGGTCGTCGAGACCGATCCGGCACTTGACGGTGACCGGCACGTGGCCCGCGTTGGACACCGCGGCGCGCACGATGGCCGCCAGCAGCCGCGGCTTGAGCGGGATGGCCGCCCCTCCGCCACGCCGGGTGATCTTGGCTGCCGGGCACCCGAAGTTCAGGTCGAGGTGGTCGACCCGGTCGGCGTCGACGAGGGCCCGGACCGCCTCGGCGACGTCGTCGGGATCGGTGGCGTACAGCTGCAGGCTGCGCACCCGTTCCGAGGGGGCGAAGTCGACGTAGCTGTTCCAGGTCTTGTCGTCGCCGTGGCGCAGCGCCCGGGCGGAGACCATCTCCGACACGTACAGGCCCCCGCCGAAGGAGGCGCACAGCTGCCGGAACGCCCGGTTGGTCACCCCGGCCATCGGGGCGAGCACCACCGGCGGCCAGACCCGCGACGCGCCGAGGGGCAGGCCCCGCGCTGCGGTGACCTGCCCCGGTGCGCGCCCTGGCAGCTCGGTGCCGGGCTCGGCTCGGACGTCGGCGATCAGGACGCCAGCGCCGCTTCCATGGCGTTCACGCCGGCCATGAGGGCGTCGGCCTCGGCGCCGTCGAGCACGCGGTAGGCGGTCAGCACGATGGCGTCGGTGAGCTGCTCGGCAGCGTCGAGCTTGGCCTGGTCGCCCTCCCCGATGGCCGGTGCCTCGGCGTAGCCGAAGGTGGTCACGTCGTTGGGGCGCTTGATGGCGTGGGCCACCGCAGGGGACAGGCCCGAGGCCACCACGGCGGTGAGGTGGGCGCTGCCGCGGTACTCGCGCAGCACCGCGGTCAGCTGCATCGCCCGGGCGGGCAGGTCCTCGGCGAGCGGCTCGGCGGCGGTGCCGGCGAACAGGGCCAGCGACGCGGGGTGGGCCGCGGCGATGACCTTCTCCGCCGCGGCGCAGTAGGCGTCGAGACCGGCGATGCCCGAGAACTTGCGGCGGCCCAGATCGGCGGCACACTCGAAGTAGAGGTGGGCGGCGTCACGCGGCGCCATCTTCTCCTTGGCGGAGTTCCACATCTTGGCCACCAGGGCTCCGTCGAAGTACCCGAAGGCGCTCTGGATGACCTTGGCGTCGACGTCGCCGAGAACCCCACCCCGGCCGAGGAAGTAGAAGCGGAACCCGTCGAGGCCGTGCTCCTTGCCCCGGCCGGTGGTCTCGGGGATGAAGTAGAAGGCGGCGCCGATGGACCCGATCTTCGGGCAGGCGTTGGAGACGAGTTCAGCGGGAGTCATGGGCGGCAATCTAGCCAGCCCGACCGAGGCGCTCCGCCAGCGCCGCTGCCGCTTCGTCCCGGTCGACACGTTGCCGTCGCCGTCAGCGGAACGGCTGGGGCAGACTTGCCGGATGAGCGGCGCACTGCACCACGGCTCCGACGGCGGCCAGGACGGGTTCCACCGGAGGCAGGGGGAGACGGTCGAGCTGCTGCAGGCGCTCATCCGCAATGCCTGCGTCAACGACGGCACCGCCGAGTCCGGCCAGGAGGTCCGCAACGCCGACGTGCTCGCCCAGCTGCTCGAGGGGCCGGGCGTCGACGTGGCGCGCTTCAGCGCCGGTCCGGGCCGCGACTCGCTGGTGGCCCGCATCGCCGGGACCGACCCGTCGGCCCCCAGCCTGTGCCTCATGGGTCACACCGACGTCGTCCCGGCCGATCCGTCGGGATGGAGCCGCGACCCCTTCGGCGGCGAGCTCATCGTCGCGCCGGCCCGGCGCGACCGGCCGGAGATGGCCGAGGTGTGGGGCCGTGGTGCGGTGGACATGCTGAACCTCACGGCATCGATGGCCGTGGCGCTGCGTCACGTGGCCCGCAGCGGCATCCGACCCCGGGGCGACCTGCTGTTCTTCGCAGTGGCCGACGAGGAGTCGGGCTCGGCGTACGGCGCGCGCTGGATGGCCGAGCACCATCGCGAGGCCATGGCCGCCGACTACGTGCTGACCGAGAACGGCGGGTTGCACTCCGGGCCGTCGGAGGCCCCCTGGATCGGCGTCAACGTGGCCGAGAAGGGGGTGGCGTGGCGCCGGCTGCGGGTTCGGGGCAACCCCGGCCACGGCTCGATGCCCTTCCGCAGCGACAACGCCCTGGTCAAGGCGGCCGCGGTGATCAACCGTCTGGCGGAGTACCGGCCCCCGGCCCGGATGCACGAGCTGTGGGGCCAGCGGGTGGAGACCCTGGGTCTCGACGAGGAGCTGCGGACGGCGTTGATGGACCCGGAGCGGATCGACGACGTGCTCGCCGGTATGGGCAACGCGGGCGCCGCGGCCCACCTGCATGCCTGCACCCACACCACGTTCTCTCCGAACACCAGCGGTGCGCCGGTGATGAAGACCAACGTCATCCCCGGTGTGGTGGAGCTCGGCGTCGACATCCGGACCCTGCCGGGCGAGCACACCGCCGAGGTCGACGAGCACCTGCGCACGGCACTCGGTGACCTCTACGAGCAGGTCGAGGTCGAGGTCCTCATGAACGACCCGGCGTCGATCAGCCGGACCGACACGCCGCTGTGGGACGTGCTGCAGCGAGCGGTGCAGGGGCCGTTCCCCACCGCGCGGCTCACCCCGCAGATGGTCGTCGGGTTCACCGACTCACGGGTGTACCGCCAGATGGGCGCAGTCGCCTACGGGGCAGGGCTGTTCAGCCCGAACCTCGACGGCGGCGACTTCTCACGGCGATTCCACGGTGACGACGAGCGCATCGACGTCGAATCGCTGGGGCTGACCACCCAACTGTGGCTCGACGTCGTGCAGGGTCTCTGGGGCTGACCCGGGCGGAGCCCGCTCTGGCCGGGTGCGGGCGGTCCTCCGCTAGCGTGCGGCGCCGTTGCCGTCGGCGGCCGGGCATCCCGTCACGCCAGCTGTCCCAACCCACCAACCATCCCATCAGTCACCCGAGCGAGGCCGAGCCGTCATGACCGATTACCGCGAGATCCGCTGCGAGCTGAACGGTGCGACCGCCACGGTGACCCTGGCCCGCCCGGAGGCGCTCAACGCCATCACCCCCACGATGCTGGCCGAGCTCAACGACGCCTTCGCGGGCTTGGCGGCGATGCGCGAGCTGACCGTGGTGGTGCTCACCGGTGAGGGCCGGGCGTTCAGCGCCGGGGTCGACCTCAAGTCGCTCGGGGCCCGGGTGCTCGAGCACGGCAAGGTGGGCGACATCCTCGACGTGCCGGCGCGGGCGCTGACCGAGCGGATCAGCACGATGGACCAGATCGTGGTGGCCAAGGTCAACGGCCATTGCTTCACCGGCGCCCTGGAGATCGCCCTGTCGTGCGACCTGATGGCCGTGGCGGCCGAGGCGACCCTGGGCGATACCCATGCCAAGTTCGGGCTGCGACCCACCTGGGCGATGAGCGCCCGGCTGCCCCGGGCGGTGGGCAACCAGAGCGCGAAGCTGCTGTCCTACACCGCACGGTCGTTCAAGGGTGAGGACGCCCTCCGGCTCGGTATGGCTGCGCTGTGCGCGCCCCGGGCCGAGCTCGACGGCGCCGTCGATGCGCTCGTGGCCGAGATCGCCGCCAACAGTCCCGAGTCGCTCGCCGCCTACAAGGACCTCTACCGCCGCACCGCCGGCCTGCCGCTCGATGAGGCGATCGCTTATGAGTACGGCACCGACTACCCCTTCACCGACACCGCCGAGCGTCTCGCCCCCTGGCGCTGAACACGTGATGCCGGCCGGGCCACGGCGCTCGACCGGTCGGGTCGGGGCGCTGCCGGGCGGTGGCGTACGCTCGTGCCGCAGCCGGTCGGGGGTACCGGCGCCAGGGGGGTTGCAGCCATGCTCGAGGGAGCGACGATCGGGGTCGGCACGGTGGGTGCCGGCGCGTGGTTCAGTTTCGACGGTGGCGACCGCTTCCGTCACGTGTACAAGCACATCAACCCCGAGGGCAACGTCCGGGCGATGACGGTCAGCCCGCACGATCCCAACCGCGTCTACGCGGTGTCCGACCGCGCCGGCCTGTTCACCAGCGCGGACCGCGGCTACCGCTGGGAGCCGGTCAACGTCGACCTGCCGGCCCAGGAGCTCTGGTCGGTTGCGGTCGACCCGGTCGACCCGCAGCGGCTCTTCGTCGGTGGTCGTCCCGGGCTGTTCCGCTCCGAGGACGGCGGTGCCACCTTCGCCGAGCTGCCCACCGGCCTGCTGCCCGAGTGCCCCATCGGTACGCCGCGGCTGACCAACATCGTCATCGACCCCACCGACAACAGCCGGATCTGGCTCGGTGTCGAGGTCGACGGGGTGTACCACTCGGCCGACGGCGGTGACAGCTGGACCCACCTCGGCCCGTTGGGCGAGACGCCGTTCCACGACGACATCCACGGCCTGACCCTGCGACCCGCGGCGGACGGCACCAGCCAGCTGCTGGCGGGTACGCCCTACGGTCTGGCCACCAGCGACGACCAGGGCGGCAGCTGGAGCTGGCGCAGCTTCGACGGGTTCGACAAGGGGTCGGGCAACCCCTACGCCTACTGCCGTGGGGTCTTCGTGTGGCCGGGCCGGCCCGACACGATGCTGGTCGGATGCGGCGACTACATCCCCGGACGGGTGGGCGCCATCGAGATCACCCGCGACGGCGGTGCCAGCTGGGAGCGCGCCGAGCTGCCGGTTGAGCCCAACTCGACGGTGTACTGGATGGCCACCCACGCCGAGCTGCCCGAGATGGTCGTGGCGGCCACGGTGTTCGGCCAGGTGTTCACCTCGGCCGACAGCGGTCGCACCTGGGACAAGCTCGACCGTGAGTTCGGGGAGATCCGGACCGTCACGCTGACCCCCGCCGGGTAGCTTCACGGCGCATGACGCCCGAGGAGTTCCGCGCTGCCGGTCACGCGCTCGTCGACTGGATCGCCGACTACCGCACCCGCCTCCCCGACCTGCCGGTCGGGTCCCTCGCTCGGCCGGGTGAGGTGCGGTCGGCGGTCGGTGCCGAGCCGCCCGAGGTGGACGGGATCGAGGCGATCCTCGCCGACCTCGACCGCGTCGTCGTCCCCGGCCTGACCCTGACCCAGCATCCGCGCTTCTTCGGCTGGTTCCCGGCCAACGCCTCGCTGAGCTCGGTGCTGGGCGACCTGGCGTCATCGGGTCTCGGCGCCCTGGGCATCACCTGGCAATCGGCCCCGGCATTGACCGAGCTCGAGGAAGCCTGCTGCGACTGGATGCGGCAGCTGTGCGGCCTCTCGCCCGAATGGCGTGGCGCCATCCACGACACCGCCTCCACCGCAGCGCTGGTGGCGATGCTCTGCGCCCGGGAACGAGCGAGCGACCATGCCCAGACCCGTAGCGGTCTCGCCGGTGTCGGGCGGCCGTTGACGGTGTACGCCTCGCCCCAGGCCCATTCGTCGGTCACCAAGGCCGCGCTGCTCGCCGGCTTCGGTCTGGACAACGTGCGCTTCGTCGAGGTCGATCCGATCACCTACGCGCTGTCTCCCGCCGCGCTCGAGGAGGCGCTGGCCGCCGATGTGGCCGCAGGTTGCCGGCCCGCGATGGTGGTGGCCAGCGCCGGGACCACCGGGACCACTGCCTTCGACCCGATCGCCGCCATCGTGGAGATCGCCCGCCGCCACGGGGCGTGGGTACACGTCGACGCCGCGATGGCCGGTGCTGCGCTGCTGCTCGAGGAGCAGCGGTGGCGCTTCGCCGGCCTCGAGGGGGCCGACTCGTTGTCGTGGAACCCGCACAAGTGGATGGGCACGATCCTGGACTGTTCGCTGCTGTACGTGCGAGACCCGCAGCACCTGATCCGGGTGATGTCGACCAACCCCAGCTACCTGCGCTCACCGGTCGACGACGAGGTCACCCAGCTCAAGGATTGGGGCATCCCGCTCGGCCGGCGGTTCCGGGCACTGAAGATCTGGTTCCAGCTGCGCATCGACGGGGTCGAGGAGATCCGGGCCCGGATGCGGCGCGACCTGCGCAACGCCCGGTGGTTGGCCGAGCAGGTGGAGGCCACACCCGGCTGGACCGTGGTCGCCCCGGTGACGTTGCAGACGGTCTGCGTGCGTCACGAGCCGGTCGGGGTCGACGGGGCGCCGCTCGACACCGCGGCGCTCGATGCCCACACCCAACGCTGGGCCGCGGCACTCAATGCCTCCGGTCGGGCGTTCGTGACCCCGGCGCAGCTCGACGGGCGGTGGATGGTGCGGATCTCGATCGGCGCAGCCGCCACCGAGCAGGCCGACGTGGCCGCCGGCTGGGCGGCGGTCCAGGACGCCGCGGCCGCTGCGGCGTCGGCTGCGATCTGACCCCGGGGGTGTCCGAGCTGCTAAGCCACGTGGATGGTCTCTGACATCTTCGACCCTTCGGCCTGGGATGAGATCGACGGCTTCGACTTCGTCGACATCACCTACCACCGGGCCAAGGCCCACGGCACCGTCCGCATCGCCTTCAATCGCCCGGAGATCCGCAATGCCTTCCGGCCGCAGACCGTGGACGAGCTGTTCCGGGCGCTCGACCATGCCCGGATGAGCATCGACGTCGGCTGTGTGCTGCTCACCGGCAACGGCCCGTCGCCCCGTGACGGGGTGTGGGCGTTCTGCTCGGGCGGCGATCAGCGCATCCGGGGCCGCGACGGCTACAAGTACGCGGAGGGCGAGACGGCCGACACCATCGATCCCGGCAAGGTCGGACGGCTGCACATCCTGGAATGCCAGCGGCTGATCCGCTTCATGCCGAAGGTGGTCATCTGCGTGGTCCCCGGGTGGGCGGCCGGTGGCGGGCACAGCCTGCATGTGACCGCCGATCTCACCCTGGCCAGCCGCGAGCACGCCCGGTTCAAACAGACCGACGCCGACGTGGCCAGCTTCGACGGCGGGTTCGGCTCGGCGTACCTCGCCCGCCAGGTGGGCCAGAAGTTCGCCCGCGAGATCTTCTTCCTGGGCGAGGAGTACTCGGCCGAGGACGGCCAGCGCATGGGCGTGGTCAACCGGGCCGTGCCGCACGCCGAGCTCGAGGCGACCGCGCTCGAGTGGGGCCGGATCATCAACGCCAAGAGCCCGACGGCGCAGCGGATGCTGAAGTACTCGTTCAACCTGATCGACGACGGCCTGGTCGGCCAGCAGATCTTCGCCGGCGAGGCCACACGCCTCGCCTACATGACCGACGAGGCCGCCGAGGGTCGCGACGCCTTCCTGGAGAAGCGGCCGCCGAACTGGGCCGGCTACCCCTGGCACTACTGAGCGGCATCGACCGTTCGCCGCGGTCGCTGCGGCTCGCCCTGCCCGAGGTGGGTGCCCCCGGGTGGTTGGTCCCCTCCGCGCTGCCGCTGGATCATTCCAGCGGCAGCGTCGCGTCCAGGGGGTGCTCGTCGTGGGAACGGTCGTCGACGGCCGCCGGCAGTGCAGGTACGAGGCCGGGTGCGTGGGCAGCGAGCTCGACCAGGAACCGGCGGGCCTGGCGTGGGGCGTCGACGTTGTCGGCGGTGTGGAACAACAGCGTCGGCTGCCGTTCCTGCTGCAACCAGCGGGTGACCACCGGGAACCACCGGGCCCAGTACTGCGCCGAGATCTCGTCGTCGCGGTGGCCGATGAAGCGGACGACCGGTCGCGTGGCGGTGGCGGTGGGCCGGACCGGGAGACGCGGCTTGGCGCCGTGCGCCACCCGGTCGACCTCGTCGGCCGGTGGCGCGCTGAACAGTGCCCGGCTGTCGAGGATCACCCGGTCGATCCCCTGCTCGGCGAGCAGGGCGTCGAGCGCCGCTTCGCTGCTGCCGCCGGCGAAGAAGTCGCGATGGCGCACCTCGACCGCCCAGGGCCACGGCGCAGGGAGTTGCGTCAGGAACTGCTCGAGCAGGCCGAGCTGATCGGGTCCGAACGACGCAGGGAGCTGGACCGACGTGGGCCCGAGCCGGTCCTGCAACGGGGCGAGGCGGGCGCAGAACGCAGCCAGGTCCTCGCCGGAGTCGCGGAGACGCCGTTCGTGGGTGATCGTGCGTGGCAGCTTGAACAGGAAGCGGAACGACGGCCCGGTCTCGCTGGCCCAGCGCTGCACCGTCGACACCCCGGGAAGGCCGTAGAAGGTGGTGTTGCCCTCGACGGCGTCGAACAGCCGCTGGTAGGCGAGCAGCAGCTGCGCCGGCTTGGTGGACGCCGGCAGGGTGCGGCCGATCCAGTCCTTGTTCGCCCACATGGCGCACCCGACCCGCAGCGACATGGCCCCATGCTGGCGCGGCCGGCCACCCGAGCGGCAACCGGCCGCGCCGGTCAGGCCACCTGATCGGCCGGGCTGAGCCGGCTGGTGCGCTCGATGACGGCGGTGGCCCAGCGCAGGGACGGCCCGACGTCGTCCGCCACGACCTCGACGGTGGAGCGCCGGTCGCCGGCGTCGGTCTGCCAGCTGCGCTGCTCGGGCCGGCCCACCACCAGCACCAGGTCGCCCTTGTGCAGGGTGGCGGCGCAGTGCTCGGCCAGGGCCCGCCAGGCGACGACCGAGAAGTAGCTGGTGTGCTCCTTGGGCTCGCCGTCGTGGTCCCGCCAGCGGCGGTTGACGGCTACGCCGAGTTCGGCCACGGCGAGGCCGCCGGCGGTGACCCGTAGCACCGGGTCGCGGGTGAGGTTGCCCACCAGGGTGATCGTGCTGTCCATCGTGTCGTTCCTTGCTCGTCGCCGCGGGTCCGCAGCGGCTGGGCGTCGCAAGGGGGAAGTCACCGATGACCCTACGCCGGGGGTAGGACAGTGAAGCCGGGGCCCGGCGTTCATCGTGGCGAAGGCGACCACGGCACGGCCCGCGAACGCTAGGTTCGGCTCATGGCTGGATCGATTCTGGGTAATGCCGTTCGTCGCGTCGAGGACCCTGCCCTGCTGCAGGGCGCCGCCACCTACATCGACAACCTGGCGTTGGCCGACAAGGCGCACGTGGTGTTCGTCCGCTCCTCCGTCGCCCACGCCCGGCTTGCCTCGGTCGACACGAGCGCAGCGCTGGCCATGGACGGGGTCCTGGCCGCCTACACCGCCGCCGATCTGGGCCTGGCGCCGTTCCACACCTTCGTGGCGGTGGCCGAGCACTTCGCCCGTCCGCCGCTCGCGGTGGAGCGGGTCCGCTTCGTGGGCGAGGCCATCGTGGCGATCGTCGCGACCGACAAGCGCATCGGGGCCGATGCCGCCGAGGCGGTGGTGGTCGACTACGAGCCGTTGCCGGTGGTGGTGGACCCCGAGCGTGCCTTCGACCCGGGCCGCACGATCCTGTTCGACGCCGTGGGCTCGAACGTGGCGTTCTCCCATCTCGATCCCTACGACGACGACTTCTTCGCCGACGCCGATGTGGTGGTTCGCGGCCGTTACGAGAACCAGCGGATGGCCGTGGTCCCCATGGAGCCGAACAGCTTCGCCGCCGTCCCCGGGGCCGACGGGCGACTGACGGTGTACGCCTCCACCCAGATGCCGCACCTCATCACCCCGGCGCTGAGCGGCCTGTTGGGCCTGCCGGTCGAGCGGATCCGGGTCATCGCCCCCCACGTCGGCGGAGGCTTCGGTGGCAAGGCCGGTACCAGCCCCGAGTACGCGGTCGTCGCCGCCGCAGCGTTGAAGCTCGGCCGGGCGTTGACGTGGACCGAGACCCGCAGCGAGGACATGCTCGCCCTGCCCCACGCCCGGGCGCAGGTGCAGTACGTCGAGCTCGGTTGCAGGACCGACGGCACCTTCACCGGCATGCGGGCCCGTATCGTCGGCGATGCCGGCGCGTACCCCGGGGTCGGCACCATGCTGCCGGGCGGGACACGGCGCATGTCCGAGGGCAACTACCGCATGCCCAAGCTCAGCGTCGACATCGCCTGCGCCACCACCAACACCACGCCCACCGGCGCCTACCGCGGCGCGGGCCGGCCCGAGGCGGCGTCCATGGTCGAGCGCATGGTCGACCAGGCCGCCCGCCAGCTCGGTATCGACCCGGCGGAGCTGCGTCGGCGGAACTTCCTGCAGCCCGAGGACTTCCCCCACCCGACCTTCACCGGCGTCACCTACGACTGCGGCGATTACGAGACCCCGCTCGACCGGGTGCTCGAGCTGGCCGGCTACGAGGAGCTGCGGGCCGAACAAGCCCGACGTCGCGCCGCGGGCGACGTGCGCCAGCTGGGCATCGGCCTGTGCAGCTACGTCGAGATCACCGCCGGCGGCAACGCCAACGAGTTCGGCGCGGTCGCCATCGGTGCCGACGGTGGTGCCACCATACGGGTCGGTACGTCAGCGCACGGTCAGGGTCACCACACCACGTTCGGCATGATCGTGTCGGACCGGCTGGGCATTCCGCTCGACAAGATCTCCTTCGTGCAGTCCGACACCGACCTGGTGCCCCGCGGTGGTGGCACGGGCGGCTCGCGGTCGCTGCAGGTCGGGGGCAGCGCGGTGTTCGAGGCCACCGAAGCGGTGTGGAACCTCGCACGCAACCTTGCCGCGGACCTGCTCGAGTGCGCGGTCGACGACGTGGTGGTGCACGACGACGGTCGCGTCGGGGTGGCGGGCGTGCCCGCCACCGCACTGGCGTGGGAGGAACTCGCCCGTCGCAGCGCCGAACCGCTCGCTGCCGAGGTCGACTTCTCCCAGCCCGGGGCGACCTTCCCCTTCGGGGCCCACATCGCGGTGGTGGAGGTCGACACCGAGACCGGCCGGGTGGTCCCGGTACGCCACATCGCCGTCGACGACGCCGGCACCGTGATCAACCCGCTGCTGCTCGCCGGCCAGCAGCACGGCGGGGTGGCCTCCGGCATCGGCCAGGCGCTCTACGAGCAGTTCCACTACGACGCCGACGGCAACCCGCTCACCACCACCCTGGCCGACTACCTGTTGCCCTCCGCCGCGGAGTTCAGCTCCTTCGAGGTGTTCTCCACCGAGACCCCCACCCCGCTCAACCCGCTCGGGGCCAAGGGGATCGGTGAGGCGGGCACCATCGGTGCCACCCCGTCGGTCCAGAACGCGGTCATCGACGCGTTGGCCCACCTCGGGGTACGTCATCTCGACATGCCGGCCACCCCGCAACGGGTGTGGCAGGCCATCGAGGACGCCCGTCAGGGCCGTCTGGCCGACCCGTGGCGCGAGCCGCCGGCGATCTTCGACGAGCTGCGGGCCCGCGGCGGCACCTCGGCCAACGCCCCGGTGCCCGACGAGGCCGACGTGTGAGCACGACCGACTGGAACCCGGTGTTGCGTGGCGAGTTCGCCAAGCCGTACTGGGAGCCGCTGCAACGTTTCGTCGCCGAGGAGCGGGCCCGGACCGAGGTGTTCCCGGCGGCGGCCGACACGTTCGCCGCGCTGCACCTGACCCCCCACGCCGAGGTGAAGGTGCTGATCCTCGGCCAGGACCCCTACCACGGGCCCGGACAGGCCCACGGCCTGTGCTTCTCGGTGCGTGACGGGGTGGCGAACCCACCGTCGCTGCAGAACATCTTCAAGGAACTGCAGGCCGATCTGGGCTGTGCCCCGCCCGCCCGGGGCGATCTGAGCGCATGGGCCCGCCAGGGGGTGCTGCTGCTCAACGCCGTGCTGACGGTTCGGGCCCGCAGTGCCGGGTCCCATGCCGGTAAGGGCTGGGAGCAGTTCACCGATGAGGTGATCCGGGCGGTGTCGGCCAAGTCCGACCGGGTGGTGTTCATCCTGTGGGGCGCCTACGCCCGCCGCAAGAAGGCTCTGATCGACCTCGATCGCCACGTCGTGATCGAGTCGGCGCACCCCTCGCCGCTGTCGGCGCACAACGGCTTCTTCGGGTCGAGGCCGTTCTCGCGGGCCAATGCGGCGCTCGCCGATGCGGGCCGACCGACCGTCCGGTGGTGTCTCGACGAGGGTCCGTCGGGGTCGGGAAATCATCGCCCTGGATGATCCAGCGATGGGTCGTCGGTGTCGAAGGCCTTAGGCCGCCACGACGCGAACGGCGGCTCGGAGCACGATGCCACCCAACCCGACAGCCTCGCGGTGCGCCTTCCTGGGGAGGCTCTGCGGACCCATGCGGCACCGCTGTGCCTCCGTGTTGGTGGTCGTCGCCGTCGCGGTGTCGCTGACGGGAGCTGCGGTGGTGTCCGCCTCGCTGCAACGGGCCCACGTCGCGGGATCGCTCGCCGCCGACCTCGACAGGATCGGGACGACGGCGGCGCGGCTGCACCAGCAGCAGGACCGTCTGGCGCTCGGCGCCGAGGTCGCGCCCGACGAGGTGATGGGCCTGAACCGGGAGCTGTCCGACGAGCTGGCCGAGGTGACCCCCGAGGTGGGCGACCTCGACCCGGCGCTGCAGGCGCTGTTGCGGACGAGCGCTGCGCCGGTGGTGGCACCGTCGTCACCGGGCGATCCGGGCGTTCGGTCCACCGAGGAGTTCCGTGGCGCGCTCGACGCCGCCAAGGCCCGCGCCCGGAGCGAGGCCGATGCGGCGTTCCGCCGGGCCCAGGTGCTGCTGTGGGTCATGACCGTGGTGGTGCTGGCCATCGTGCTGGTGCTCGGCGTGCGGGTGAACGGCCTCGTCCGGGTCGCCGTGCGTCGTCCGTCCCGCACCGCCGACGGGCACCTGTGGGCCAGGGTCGCCCACGACGACGAGCTGCTGCTGGTCTACCACGCCGACCTTCGTGGTCTTCGCTACGTGTCACCGTCGATCGAACGGGTGCTGGGCTTCCCCCTGGCCGACTTCGCGATCGATCCGGACCCGAGGCGCTTCCTGGTCGAGGAGGACCTGCAGGCGTGGAACGACGCGGTCGCCGCCACGACCTCCGAGCCCGGCGGCCACCGACGGGTCACGGTACGGGCCCGTCGTCTCGACGGCAGCGAGCTGCACCTCGAGGCCGATGTGACCAACCTCCTCGACGAGCCCGGGGTGGCGGGGGTGGCGATCAACGCCCGCGACATCTCCTCGCGCGTGCATCTCGAGGCCGACCTCGCCCATCAGGCGACCCACGACGCGCTGACCGGTCTCACCAACCGGCTGCAGTTCACCCACGAGGTCAACGCCGTGCTCGCGGACACCGAGGACCATGCCGAGGTGGCGATCGTGCTGCTCGACCTCGACGGGTTCAAGGAGATCAACGACAGCCTCGGCCACGGTGCCGGCGACGATGTCCTGGTGACGGTGGCGGCCCGGTTGGCGACCCTCAGCCGCCGTCGTGACTGCGTGGCACGGCTCGGTGGCGACGAGTTCGCCGTGCTGCTCGTCGGCGATCACGCCGAGGCGGTCGCCCAACGCATCGTCGAGGCCCTCGCCGAGCCCATCGAGCTGGTCGAGGGCCCGGTCACGGTGGGCGCCTCGGCCGGTGTGGTGGTGGCGGACGCCGGATCCACCGTGGCGTCGCTGCTCCGCGACGCCGATGCTGCGATGTACGACGCCAAGCGGCGCGGCCGCAACCGGGTGAGCGTGTTCGAACCGGCCATGCACGACGAGCTCGTCGAGCGGATGCAGCTGCGCTCGGAGCTCGACGCGGCCATTGCGTCCGAGGCGTTCACCCTGGTCTACCAGCCGAAGCTCGGCCTGGAGGACGGTTCGGTCGAGGGCTTCGAGGCGTTGATCCGCTGGCCTCGCCGGGACGGCTCGGTGACCGCGCCGAATGACTTCATCCCCATCGCCGAGCGCACCGGCCAGATCGTGCCGATCGGTTCGTGGGTGTTGCGCACCGCCGTGGCCCAGCTCGCGGCGTGGCAGCGACAACTCCCCGACGGGGCGTCGCTGACGATGGCGATCAACGTCTCCACGCGGCAGTTGAGTGCGCCCGGTTTCGTGGACGAGGTCCGTCGGGTCCTCGTCGGCAACCGGGTCGAACCCACGGCCGTGACCCTCGAGATCACCGAGACGGCGCTCATCGGCGACACCGACGAGGCCGTGGCCGTGCTGAGCGCCCTGCGCGGTCTCGGTGTACGGATCGCCGTGGACGACTACGGGTCGGGCCACGCCTCGATCGCCTATCTGCGGCGGTTGCCGGTGGACGTGCTGAAGATCGACCGTTCGTTCGTGGCGGCTCTCGACGAGCGGACCGACGAGGCGGAGGGGTATCTGCGTTCGATCACCGAGCTGGCGCGGACCCTTCGTCTCGACACGGTGGCCGAGGGCATCGAGCACGAGCACCAGCTCGACCAGTTGCGCGCGCTCGGTTGCAGCAGCGGCCAGGGATTCCACCTCGCCCGCCCGCTCAGCCCCGAGGCGGCCGAACGGTTCCTGTCGGGCCGTCGGCGGCTCGACGCCGCCTGACCGGTCGGCCGGACCCGCCGGCCGGATCGAAGGTCGGAGCAGCCGGTCACCAAGGTCGTCGGGTCGGGTAGGTTGGCGGCATGAGCAGGGTGGCGGCGACGACGGAGGCACTCTCGGTGGCGGTGGCCGCCCAGGTCCCGGTGCTGTTGTGGGGTGCTCCCGGTACCGGCAAGACGTCAGCCCTGCGGGCTCTGGCCGATGCCGCCGGCCTGCCCTGCGAGGTGGTGATCGCCTCGATCCGTGAGCCGAGCGACTTCGCCGGCCTGCCGGTGGTGATCGACGGGCAGGTGAGCTTCGCGCCGCCGTCATGGGCCCGCCGGCTCGCCGCCGAGGGCCGCGGCCTGTTGTTCCTCGACGAGCTGTCGACGGCTCCGCCTGCGGTGCAGGCCGCACTCCTGCGTGTGGTGCTTGAACGCGTCGTGGGCGACCTGACGCTCCCGGAGGACATCGTCGTGGTGGCGGCGGCCAACCCGCCCGAACAGGCTGCCGACGGCTGGGATCTGTCGGCGCCGTTGGCCAACCGGTTCTGCCACCTCGACTGGGCGGTCGACGCCCGCAGCTTCGCCGAGGGCATGGCCGCCGGCTTCCCGGCACCGGCCACGGTGACCCTGCCCGAGGGCTGGGAACGCCAGCTGGTGGCCACCCGGGCCCTGGTCTCGGCGTTCGCGCTGGTCCGTCCGGCGCTGGTGGTGGCACCTCCGGGCGACGCCACCGAAGCGGGCCGTGGCTGGCCCAGCCCCCGGACCTGGGAGATGACGGCTCGGCTCCTGGCTGCGGCGCGTGCTTGTGCCGCCGGCGAGGAGACGGTCTCGGCGCTGGTGCGCGGGGCGATCGGTGACGGTGCCGGTGCCGAGTTCCTGGCCTGGTCGAGCGAGCTCGACCTGCCCGACCCCGAGGCCGTGCTGGCGGACCCGTCGAGCTTCGTGCTGCCCGAACGCGGCGACCGGGCCTACGCCGCCCTTTCCTCGGTGGCCGCCGCCGTGCTGGCCGACACCACGGTCGAACGGTGGATGGCCGGCTGGAAGGTGCTCGGTTCCGCCGGTGAGCGTGCCCCCGATGTCGCCGCGGTCGCCGCTCGGCTCCTGGCCCGCTGCCGCCCGGCCGGTGCCCCGGCCCCGCCGGAGATCAAGGCGTTCCTGCCGTTGCTGCGCGACGCCGGGATGCTCGAGCGGTGAGCGACGCGCCCTCGGCCGAGCTGCGCCACAAGACGGCGGCGGCGCGGCTGTGGGCCGCGCAACGCTTCCCCTACCTCGCCTCGGTGCTGTTCGCCTCGCCGGTGGTGTGGCGGCCGGGTCTGGGTACGGTCAGCGCCGACCGCCATTGGCGGCTCTACGTCGATCCCGAGCGGGCCACGGCGTGGCCGGTGGAGATCCTCGGCAGCCTGTTCGTGGTGCAGGCGAACCACTTGCTCCGCGAGCACGCCGAACGGGCCGATGCCCTCGGACTCGCCGACGCCGACATCGGCTACTGGACCGACGCCGCCGACGCCGAGATCAACGACGACCTCGTCGAGCTGCTCCGGCTGCCCGAGGACGACAAGGTGGTCCTGCCCGACGATTTCGGCATGGAGCGCGGTCGCCTCGCCGAGGAGTACTTCGAACAGGTCCGGGTCGAGGCCCGCGAGCGGACCTCGCCCGAGCGGGGCAGTGGCACCCATGGTCGCCCTCAGCCGGGCGAGGAGCCCAGCCCTGCGGAGGGGCAGGGCGAGCCGCCGCCGGCGGTGTCGCCCACGCAGGCCGATCTGATCCGCCGTCAGGCTGCATCGGAGATCGCCGCCGAGCACAAACGGGCCGGTACGGTACCGGCCGGTCTGTTGCGTTGGGCCAACGCCCGGCTGCGTCCCAAGGTGGACTGGCGGCGTGCCCTCGCCGCCGAGATCCGACGGTGCATCAGCGACGTGCGGGGCCAGGTCGACTATTCGTACCGCAAGCCGTCGCGCCGGGCCGGTGCCACGCCCGGGGTGGTGCTGCCGGCGTTGCGGCGCCCTCAACCCGAGGTGGTCGTGGTGTGCGACACCTCGGCATCGATGGGCGAGGACCGGCTCGAGCAGGTGCTCGCGGAGGTCGAGGGGTTGCTCCGCTCGGTCGGGGTGGGCGGGTTGGCGGTGCTCTCGGTGGACACCGAGGTGCATCGGTCCCGCCGGGTGCAGCAGGCCGCCCAGGTGGAACTGGTCGGTGGCGGTGGTACCGACATGGGCGCCGGCATCGCGGCGGCACTGGCCCGCCGGCCCCGGCCCGACGTCATCGTGGTGCTCACCGACGGGGAGACGCCCTGGCCGCACGCTGCGCCCCGCGGGGTACGGGTGGTGGTCGGCCTGCTCGGTGAACGCGCCCCGTCGGCACCGGGCTGGGCCCGCTCGGTCCGCATCGACGAGGCCGGCTGAGCCGGGGAACGGACGCAGTGGTGACGACGGGGGACCCGGGCTTCGACGATCGGCCGGCGACGGCGACGGCGTCGGGTGCTGCCGCCGATGCTGCGGCCGCGTTCGGCTCGGCAGGTCGCGCCCGGCCCCGTGAGCCGAAGCCCCGGTGGTACCGCCGGGTCGCGCCGGCGGTGTTGCAGCTCGATTGTGGCGGTGCCCGTCACACGGTGCGTTGGCACCGGGGCCGCCTGGTGCTGCTCGATCATGACGTGGCGGCCGAGATCGGGCTGATGGCGCTCGGCGGGGAGCGGCCGGCGTGTCTGGCCCTGCTCGAGCGTTGGCGGGTGACCCTCGGAACGACCGGTGGCGCCCCGGGCGCGTCGCACCGCCCGACGGTGATGCGCTCCGCCCGGACGCCGCTGGTCTCGGCGATGTCGGCCGGCCAGGACCTGCGCTCCTTCGGTGCCGAGCTGGGACGGGTCGTGGAGCTGTCGTGGCTGGTCCGGGCCGAGCGTCGTTGGGCCGACCCCGACCTCGCCGCCCACGACCGGCAGCGGCTGGTGGACACCTTCCTGGAGCGTTTGCGGGGATCCTTCGTGGCGTCGCTGGCGCCGTCGGCTGCGGTGCGCGGCCGCCAGCAGCTGGCGCTGCACGCCCGTCCCCTGCCCTCCGGTGAGGAGGCCTCGGCCGAGGTGACCATCGGTGTGACGCGCATCGAGGCCGAGCTGCAGCTCCCGTTGAGCTGGGTGCTCGACGTGGCCGGACGGGGGCTCGACGAGGTGCCGGGCCGGATGGTGCTGGCCGTGATCGACACCGACCCGCAGCGGGCCCTGCTCGGCGTGAGCGGGATCGTGTGGGACGCAACCGGTCCGGGGCAGGTCGCCGCCCGGTTGGAGCGGTGGTGGATGCAGCGCGGCGAGGGTGGCTGGTCGGTGACCGAGCACGAGCGGCCGGTTCGGCGGGGCAGCTCGCTGTGGTGGTCCACGAGCCGTCGTTGAGCCGGTCCGGGCGGTTCGGGGGCCGCTGCTAGCTTCACCCGTCGTGGGCGACGAGCAGGACCTCCGGGGTGCAGCGGACCGCAGTGGCTTCGCGGGGACCGAGCCGACCGACAGCGTGGGCGCCGAGGACACGTCGCTTCGGGGCAGCGCAGCGTGGGCCGATGCCCATCTGGCCGCGGCCCTTGCGGCGTGGGGCATCGCCCATGAGCTGATGGCGTGCGATCCGGCGCTGGCGGACACCGCGACGTTCTGCGAGGCCTACGGCATCGACCCGGCGGACTCGGCCAACACCATCGTCGTCGCCGCCAAGGAGGATCCGCCCCGCTACGTCGCCTGCGTGGCGCTCGCCACAACTCGGCTCGACGTCAACCGGACCGTGCGGACGCGGCTGGGGGCCCGCAAGGCCTCCTTCGCCACCGCCGAGGAGACCCGGGCCCTCACCGGCATGGAGATCGGCGGGGTGACCGCGGTCGGCCTTCCCGAGGGTCTCGCGGTGTGGGTCGACGCTGCGGTGATGACCCGGGGGCGCATCGTGCTCGGTGGGGGCAGCCGCCGGGCGAAGTTGGTGGTCGAGCCGGCCGAGTTGCTGAAGGTCCCGGGCGTGGTGGTGGTCGACGGGCTGGCGAGGGTCGTGACGGCAGAGGGGGAGCGATGAGCGTCTGGGCGTTGGATCTCGACGGGGTGGTGTGGCTGGCGGGCGAGGCCATCGCCGGGTCGGCGCAGGCCGTGGCGCGGCTCGACGCCGCCGGTATCCCGGTGTGTTTCGCCACGAACTTCTCCTATGCGCCGGTGGCCGAGGCCGAGGCCAAGCTCGCCCGGATCGGCATCGACGGACGGGGCCGGGTCATCACGTCGGCGATGGCGGCGGCCACGCTGGTGCAGCCCGACGACACGGTCCTGGTGTGCGGCGGCCCCGGCATCGTGGAGGCCGTGCTGGCCCGCGGGGCCACGGTGGTGCGCGAGGGCACCGCCGACGTGGTGGTGGTCGGCTACGACCCCGAATTCGACTACCACAAGCTCACGGTGGCGGTGCAGGCGGTGCGTGAGGGCGCACGATTCGTCGCCACCAACGAGGACCCGACCTTCCCGACCCCGCAGGGCCTGCTCCCCGGCGGTGGCTCGCTGGTGGCGGCAGTGGCCTATGCCGCGCAGAGCCGGCCGGTGGTGGCGGGCAAGCCCCATCAGCCCTTCGCCGACCTGGTGCTGGACCGGTACGGCCCGCAGGGCGTGATGGTGGGTGACCAGGCCATGACCGACGGCAACCTGGCCCGCCGTCTGGGCTACCGCTTCGGTCTGGTGCTGTCGGGGGTGACGGCGGCTGCGGACCTGCCGACCGATCCGCCCGCCGACATGGTGGCCGCCGATCTCGCCGGGATGGTCCGCGCCGAGCTCGGCTGAGCCCGTCGGTCGACGCGTCGGTCGACGCGCCGGCCGGTCGAGCTTTCGTTGTCAGACCGGCTCGGTACCATGCTGTCGATGCCGTTCCGTCGCCTCCGTCCGTGCCGCACTGCGGTGCTGTGTCGCCCGCGCACGGCCGGCTCGCCGGGCACCGCGGCCTCGGGGAGGCCGTGATGGCTGCGTCGGCGCGACGCCGGCTCGACGTCGAGCTGGTCCGCCGCGGTCTGGTCCCGACCCGCAGCCAGGCCCAGGAGCTGGTGGCCGCCGGCCGGGTGACGGTCGGGGGTGCCCCGGCCGACAAGACAGGCCGTCTGGTCGCGCCCGGTGAGGCGGTGGTGGTCCTCGGCCCGCCCTCGCGGTACGTCGGGCGGGGCGGGTTCAAGCTCGAGGCCGCGCTCGACCGGTTCGCGGTCGAGGTCCGGGGCCTGCGCTGCCTCGACGCCGGGGCCTCGACCGGGGGGTTCAGCGATTGTCTGCTGCAGCGCGGCGGAGCCGAGGTCTGGGCTGTCGATGTCGGCCACGGACAGCTCCATCCCCGGATCCGGAACCATGAACGGGTCGAGGTCCGTGAGCGGTTCAACATCCGCGACGCCGATCCTGCCCGGCTCGGTGGTTGCTTCGACGTGGTCGTGGCTGACCTGTCGTTCATCTCGTTGACTACCGTGGCGGCGGCGCTGGTGCGCTGCACCCGGGAACGAGGCGACGTGATCGTGCTGGTGAAACCCCAATTCGAGGCCGGTCGGCGCGAGGTCAGCGCCGGTCGCGGCGTGATCACCGATCCTGCGGTGTGGGACCGGGCCCTGCGCGGGGTGATCGACGCCTTCGCTGCGTGTGGCGCCCCTGCCGTGGGGCTCACCCGCTCGCCACTCACCGGCGGCGACGGGAACGTCGAGTTCCTGTTGCACGCCCGTCCCGGCGACGACGGAGCCGGCGGGTTCGACCTCGAATCCTCCATCACCGATGTCGTCGGCCCACTCGGCCCACTCGGCCCACTCGGCGCGGACGCGGCGGACGGGCCGGCCGATGCGGACGGTTCCGTCGGCGGGGCGGCCGGTGGCGACGGAGCAGACCGGGCGGAGGTCGGCTGAGTGGCCAAGATCCTGGTGGCGGTGCACCAACACCGTGAGGAGGCTGCGGTGCTGGCCGCCGATGCGGTCGACTGGTTGCGGTCCTGCGGCCACGACGTCGAGCTGCCCTCGGCCGATGCCGTCATGGTGGGACGCGCCGCGTTCGGCCGCGACGACGTGGCCGCGCAGGGCTACGACCTGGCCCTGTCCATCGGGGGCGACGGCACCATGCTGCGCACGGTGGAGTTGGTCTCCGCCGATGACGTGCCGGTGCTCGGGGTCAACGTCGGCCAACTCGGCTATCTCGTCGAGGTCGAACCGGACGGGTTGCGGACTGCCGTCACCCGGTTCCTCGACGGGGAGCACCACATCGAACCCCGCATGCGGCTCGAGGTGCGTCGCGAGGGGGTCGACGGCTCGGTGAGCGCGCTCAACGAGATGGTCCTCGAGAAGACCCCGTCCGGTCACACCGTTCGTCTGGCCGTCAGCGTCGACGGTGCCTACTTCATGACCTTCATCGCCGACGGGCTGATCGTCGCCACCGCCACCGGCTCGACCGCCTACGCCCTGTCGGCCCGGGCCCCGATCGTGGCGCCCACCCACCGGTTGATGGTGCTCACGCCGGTGGCGCCGCACATGCTCTTCGACCGCAGCCTGGTGTTCGAACCGGCTTCGCAGCTGCGACTCGAGGTGTGCAGCTGGCGTCCGGCCGAGCTGTTCGTCGACGGCCGGAGCGAAGCGATGCTCGAGGAGGGCGATGCGGTACTGGTGTCGGCCTCGCCGCACCCGGCCCGGCTCGTCACCTTCGAGCGTCGCAACTTCCTCGGCATCCTCAAGAGCAAGTTCGGCCTCAACGACCGCTGATGGCCTGGCTGCGGAGACCACGCTGATGCTGGACGAACTGCACGTGAGCGACCTCGGGGTCATCGAACGCCTCGGGCTCACCTTCGGGCCCGGCATGACCGCGCTCACCGGCGAGACCGGTGCCGGCAAGACGCTCGTGGTCGAGGCCATCGACCTGCTGCTCGGCGGCAAGGCAGACCCGTCCTTCGTACGTCCCGGCGCATCGGAGGCGGTGGTCGAGGGCCGCTTCAGCGAGGCCGACGCCGAGTGGGTGGTACGGCGGGTCGTCCCGCGTGAGGGCCGGTCGCGGGCCTACGTGAACGGGGCCATGGCCTCGGTGGCCGAGCTGGCCGAGCTCGGCGCCCGCCTGGTCGATCTGCATGGTCAGCATGCCCACCAGTCGCTGTTGCACCCGTCCACCCAGCGCGCCGCGCTCGACCTGTTCGGGCAGGTGGACGTCGAGCCGTTGCGACGGGTCGTCGCCGAGCTCGCCGCGGTCGAACGGGCCCTCGGCGATCTCGGGGGCGACGACCGGGCCAGGGCCCGCGAGCTCGACCTGCTGCGCTTCCAGCTCGACGAGATCGCCGCCGCGAGCCTCGACGATCCCGACGAGGACGCTCGGCTCGACGCCGAGGAGGATCTGCTCGCCGACGCGTTGGCCCACCAGGAGGCCGCAGTCGTGGCCCACGATGCGCTGACCGAGGAGTCCGGGGCGGTCGAGGCGCTGGCCACGGCAATCTCGGCGCTGCGCGACCGGGCCCCTTTCCGCGAGCTCGAGGCTCGGGCCCGGTCCCTCGCGGCCGAGCTGAGCGACCTCGGTCGCGAGATCCGCGCCGTCGGCGAAGGCATCGAACCCGACCCGGAACGGCTCACCGAAATCCGTGTCCGCCGCAAGCTGCTGCGTGATCTGTGCCGCAAGTACGGCGAGACAGTGTCCGACGTGCTCGAGGAGGCCGGCCGTCTGCAGTCGCGTCACGACGAACTCGCCGGTCGAGAGGGGCGGGCCGAGCAGCTCGAACAGCAACGCCGGGAGCTGCATGCGACGGCCCTGACCGAGGCCCGCCGGGTCGGCGATGCCCGCCGCCGGGCCGCGCCGCAGCTCGCTGCGGCCGTGCAGGCCCATCTTGCCGACCTGGCCCTGGCCAAGGCCCGCATCGGTGTGGAGGTGCCCGGTCCGTCCTCGGCGCCACGCCGGGGCGCATCCGCCGGTGGCCCCGCCGGTGGCCCCGCCGGTGGCCCCGCCGGTGGCCCCGCCGGTCGCCAAGCCGGTCGCCAAGCCGAGGCGGCCGAGCCCGACGGGAGCGACCCCTCCGGCTCAGGTCGTGACCAGGCCGATCTGGCGGGGGAGCGCGTGCAGTTCCTGCTGGCGGCCAACCCTGGTTCGCCGCTGTTGCCCTTGGCCAAGGTGGCTTCGGGCGGTGAGTTGGCGCGGGCGATGTTGGCGTTGCGGCTGGTGCTGTCCAAAGTCGGCTACACCAGCCCACCCACCCAGATCTTCGACGAGGTCGACGCCGGTATCGGTGGTGCTGCGGCCACCGCGGTGGGCGAGGCGCTTGCCCGCCTCGCCGGCCGGGATCGGCAGATCCTCGTCGTCACCCACCTACCCCAGGTGGCCGCATGGGCGACGACCCAGGTCACGGTGCACAAGCTGCAGGACGACGATTCCACGGCCTCGATCGCCCAGGTCCTGCGGGGCAAGGAACGCACCGTGGAGCTCGCCCGCATGCTGTCGGGGTCGCCGGAGTCGCGCTCGGCCCGCAAACACGCCGCTGAGCTGCTCGACTCCGCCGCTGCGGCTCGTGCCACCTGGTGAGGTCGCACCAGATGTCCGGCATGTGGGCGGTCGCCTCATGCGCGGCTGACCGAGGGTGGGCTGCTACCGTTGTGTGGGCCGAGCGGGTTGGGTGCGTCTTTCTGGGGCGTCCGTGCTGCATGGCCACGTCGTGAACGAGGAAGGCGGACGTTGTCCGTTCGCCGCTCCGAGCCGGGAGGATCCGTGGCCAAGCACATCTTCGTGACCGGTGGCGTCGTCAGCGGCTTGGGCAAGGGCCTCACCGCCTCTGCGCTGGGCATGCTGCTGCGCTCCCGAGGCGTGCGGGTGACGATGCAGAAGCTCGACCCGTATCTCAACGTCGACCCGGGGACGATGAACCCCTTCGAGCACGGCGAGGTGTATGTCACCGGCGACGGTGGCGAGACCGATCTCGACCTCGGCCACTACGAGCGCTTCATCGACACCGAGCTCAACAGCGACTCCAACGCCACCACCGGGTCGATCTACTCGGCGGTCATCGCCGCCGAGCGCCGCGGCGATTACCTCGGTCGCACCGTGCAGGTCATCCCGCACATCACCGACGAGATCAAACGCCGCATCGCCCGGTTGGCCACCGACGACGTCGACGTGGTGATCACCGAGGTCGGCGGCACCGTCGGCGACATCGAGATCCTGCCGTTCCTCGAGGCCATCCGGCAGTTCCGGCTCGACGTCGGCCGGGAGAACGTCTTCTTCCTCCACGTCACCCTGGTGCCGTTCATCGGCCCCTCTGGCGAGCAGAAGACCAAGCCGACGCAACACTCCGTGACCGAACTGCGCAGCCGTGGCATCCAGCCCGACGCCATCGTGTGCCGCAGCGAACAGCCGCTGACGACCGAGCTCAAACGCAAGATCTCGAACCTCTGCGACGTCGACGTCGAGTCGGTGGTCAACGCCGCCGACGCCAGCAGCATCTACGTGATCCCGCTGGTGCTGCACGAGGAGGGCCTCGACCGGACGGTCTGCCGGCATCTCCGGCTCGAAACCGACCCGGCCGACCTGCGTGGTTGGCAGGAGCTGGTCGGTCGTATCGAGTCGGCCGACCGGCCCGTGCGCATCGGCATCGTGGGCAAGTACGTGAGCCTGCCCGACGCGTACCTGTCGGTGGTCGAGTCACTCAACCACGCAGCGTTCCATTTCGGCGCCAAGCTGCAGCTCGAATGGATCCAGGCCGAGGACATCGAGGGCATGCTGGCCGCCAGCCGGCTGGCGGATCTCGACGGCATCATCATCCCCGGCGGGTTCGGCCAGCGAGGGATCGAGGGCAAGATCGCGGCCGCCGGCTATGCCCGTGAACAGGGCCTGCCCTGTCTGGGCCTGTGCCTGGGTATGCAGGTCATGACCATCGAGTACGCCCGCTCGGTGCTCGGTCTCGAAGGCGCCAACTCGACCGAGTTCGACCCCGACAGCCCGCATCCGGTGATCGACCTGATGGAGACCCAGCGCGGGGTCACCGACCTCGGTGGCACCATGCGCCTGGGCAACTACATCGCCGAGCTGCGTGAGGGCAGCCAGGTGCACGCCGCCTACGGGGCCTCGGTGGTCAAGGAACGCCATCGTCACCGCTACGAGTTCAACCCCCGGTACCGGGGTCGTTTCGACGACGGCGATTTCGTCTGCTCCGGGGTGTCGCCCGACAACCGGTTGGTCGAGTTCATCGAGCTGCGGTCCCACCCGTTCTGGGTCGCCACGCAGGCCCACCCGGAGTTCCGCAGCCGGCCCGCCGAACCTGCGCCACTGTTCCGTGAGCTGATGCGGGCGGCCCTGCGACGCGCCGAGCAGCGCACGCTCGAGCTGCTGCACCTCGAGCCGTCCTCGGCCGACGTGCGGGACGGGTCGAACCTCTCCGGGACGGGTCCCACCACCGTCGATCGCGAAGCGCTCACCATCGGTGCGGCGGGTGCCGACAGCTGAACCCGTGGACGAACCGCTGCCCGGCTTCCGTCCCCTGGCGGAGGAGACGATCCACCAGGGCCACGTGATCCGTCTCGTCCGGGCCGAGTTCTCCGGCCCGGCGGGCGAGCGGTTCCGGCGTGACGTGGTGCGCTCGCCCGGTGCGGTGGCCGTGGTCCCCGTGCTCCCGGGCCCTGACGGTCCCGAGACCCTGTTGGTCCGCCAGTACCGACCGGCCATCGACCGGTGGCTGACCGAGATCCCGGCCGGCCTGCGCGACAGGCCGGGGGAGGACCCGGCTGCCACAGCGGTGCGGGAACTGATCGAGGAGACCGGGTTCGCGGCGCGGCGCTGCACGTTGCTCACCGCGTTCCTCAACGCCGCAGGGATGACCGACCAGCAGACCCACATCTATCTCGCAGAGGACCTCGAGGAGGTCGGCCGGGCCGCCGACGGGGTCGAGGAGGCCTACCTCGAGGTGCTGCGGGTGCCCTTCGTGCGGTTGCGTGCCATGATCGAGCGCCAGGAGTTGGCCGACGCCAAGACCGTGATCGGCTTGTTGCTGGCGTTGGGCCGACTCGGCCTGTGAACGCGCCGATCGCCGATGTGGTGCACCTCGCCCGTCGGCTGTTCGCCTCGCTGCGCCGGATCGAGCCGTCGGCCGAGGACGAGGCTCTGGCCCGGGATTCGCTCCACGGGGCTGCGCTGGACCTGTGGCTGCAGCAGGCACCCGGCGATCGCCGGCACAGCGCCGCAGTGGCGCGTGAGGTGGTGCGTGCCGCCGGCGCAGAGTCCGTTCCCGACTGGGTGGTCAGTGCGGCGTTGCTGCATGACGTGGGCAAGGTCGACACCGGCCTCGGTGTCGGTGGCCGGGTGGTGGCCGGTGTCCTGAAGCTGGTTCGGGTGAGCCGCTTCCCCGGCCGGATCGGTCGGTACCTGCGCTATCCGCAGATCGGCGCGACCATGCTGGCCGAGGCCGGTTGCGATCCCCGGTCGGTGGCGTGGGCGGCGGAACACCATCGGCCCGCCCGGCAGCGAACGGTTCCGGCACCCTGGGCCGACCGCCTTGCCTGCGCCGATCACCGTGCCGTCTGACCGTGCCGTTTGACCGTGCCGTCTGACCGTGCCGTTCGACTGTGCCCGGCGGATCAGGCCCGGGGCAACAGCCCAATGGCGGCGCGCGCCCGCTGCAGCACCGGACCTGCCACCGCAGCGGCCTTGTCGGCGCCGAGCGCCAGGAGCCGGGCTGTCTCCGCCGGGTCCCCGGCCAGCTCGCGGTACCGCTGCTGGATCGGCGTGAGCACCTCGACCACCGCCGCCGCCGTGTCGGACTTCAACGGTCCGTACTGGGAGTAGCCCTCTGCCGTCTGCTCCGGGGTGCGGCCCGTGCACGCCGCCAGGATCGACAGCAGGTTCGACACCCCGGGCTTGTTCGACGGGTCGAAACGCACCTCGCCGTCGGTGTCGGTGACCGCCCGCTTGATCTTCTTGTCGATCTGCTCGAGATCGTCGAGCACCCCGATGGTGCCCTGCGGGGAATCGAGCGACTTGGACATCTTGTTGGTCGGTGACTGCAGGTCCATGACCCTGGCGCCGGCCTTGGGGATGACCGCTTCCGGCACGACGAAGGTGTCGCCGTAGCGCGAGTTGAACCGGATGGCCACGTCGCGGGTCAGTTCGAGGTGTTGGCGCTGGTCGTCGCCGACCGGCACCCGATCGGTGTCGTAGAGCAGGATGTCCGCAGCCATCAGGGCCGGGTAGGTGAACAACGCCGCCGACACGAAGTCGCTGCGATCGGACTTGTCCTTGAACTGGGTCATCCGGCGGAGCTCTCCGAAGCTGACCGTGCACTCCATCAACCAGGCCAACTCGGTGTGGGCGGCAACCTGGCTCTGGACGAAGAGGGTGCATACCTCGGGGTCGAGCCCGCAGGCCATGAGGAGTTGGGCCAGGCCTACGGTGGCGGCGCGAAGCGCAGCCGGATCCTGGGGAGTGGTGAGGGCGTGCAGGTCGACGACGCAGAAGAAGCTGTCCGCCTCGTGCTGGTCGACGACCCAGTTCCGCACCGCGCCGAGCAGGTTGCCGAGATGGAGGGCCCCAGAGGGCTGGATGCCGGAGAAGACGCGGGTCACGAGCGGGACAGGGTAGTGGCCCACCCCGGTGCCGACAGCAACGGCCCGTCGCACGGTCGAGGACCGCCCCGGGGAAATGCGTGGCGGTTCTACCCGAGCCGGCGTCGGGCCACCCGGGAACCACCGACATGAAGTGGTGCCACGACCGCTCTCGGTCAACGCTTGACCATCTGTCAGTCCGGGCTTCGGACGCGTCCGCCACGGTCTTCGGCATCCGGCGCAGACCGGGGCGCTCGTGGGCCTCAGCGCAGTCCGCAGGCGCGATCAGGCCGGATCGAGTCCGGTTGTCAGGGGCGGAGGGGTCAGGTCGCCGGGAGGAGATTGACCCTGGACGTCGAGAAGCCGGCGGCGGCGACGGCGGGCAGGTTGGTGAAGGCCCGCCAACCGCCGGTGGTCCACACGAGATAGCCCGTCGATCCCCGGACCTGGAACAGCGTCCCGGGTCCGGTGCCACCGCAGGCCCACTGGTCGCGTCCCGCTCGGGTCGGTAGCTGCGACCAACCCTGCGCCCCGGTGGCAGCCTGCAGGGCGGCGAGTTCGGCCATCGTCGACAGCGGCCACGGCGATCCGCCGGAGCACCAGTACATCGTGCCGTTCCCGAGTTCGGTGAAGGCCTGGTGCTGCAGCGGTCGCCACGGCATGGCCGTCATCAGGTCATCCAGGCTCGGCCCGCGCAGCTGCACCCGGCTCCACCCGCCGTACTGCTCGACCTGCGCCGCCTCGGGGACCCACCAGGGCGATCCGCCGGCGTACACGAAGACATTGGGCGCGTCGGGTGCCCGGAAGAGGGTGCCCTCCGGCAGGGCCGTGGGCGTCGGGCCGACGGTCGTCGTCGGGGGCGGCGAGGAGGTGGTCGTGGCGGGGTTGGTGGTCGCCGGTGGCGGGGCGAGGGTGGTGGTCGTGGCCAGCGTCGTGGGTGACGGGTTGCCGACGACGTAGTCGTTGCGTACGACCGGTCCGAAGAACGCCTGCATCTGGTTCCAGCCGGTGACCCCGAGCGCGCTGGGGTAGGTCAGGGTGGTCCCGTTGGACTGGCCGACCATCCTGCCAGGGTCGACACGATGGCGGGTCGGGTCGATCTCGTCGTAGTGCAGGTGCGGTCCGGTCGAACACGACGAGCCGGTGTTGCCCGAGTAGCCGATGACCTGGCCCCGGCTCACCACGTCGCCGTCGCGCACGGCCCAGGCGGACAGGTGCAGGTAGCGCGACCACTTGCGGGCCCCGGCGTGCCACAGCTCGATGTACTTGCCGGCGCAGTCGTCCTCGTAGATCGCCACCTCACCCCGGGCCGCGGCGACCACCGGTACGCCTTCGGGCATCGGGAAGTCGAGGGCGGGCCGGGTGGTGCCGTGGTGGCCGTCGGTACAGCCGTTGTCCCAGGTGCAACCGAGGGCGTAGGCCCCGAGGAAGGGCACCAGGTCCGGTTCGTCGTCGACCGCGGACGCATCCGACGCCCACAGCAACGCGGCGACCAGGGCCGCCGCCGCCACCAGGCCCGTAGCCAGCAGGCGGCGCCGGGCGTTCGCCCCGGTGCGGCGCACGACCACCCCGGTGCCCCCGTCGCCCGCCCGCCGTACCCTGCCGGCCCCGGTTGCCGGGCCGGTCACACGTCTCGGGTCGGATGGCGCCGCCGTGCCCGCCGTGCCCGCTGCGCCCGCCGCGTGCGCCGTGCGCGCCTCGTCGGACGCGTCGGACGCGTCGGCGGTGGGGGTCGGTGACGATGGTCCGGTTCGGATCCGCTTGCCGAACGACACGGTGGTAATTACGCTCCTGACGGTGACCTACGAGGTGCACACCCCGGTTTTCGAGGGCCCCTTCGACCTCCTCCTCCATCTGATCCTGCGTGAGCAGGTCGATGTGTACGAGGTCTCGCTCGCTCGCATTGTCGACGCGTTCCTGGCCGAGCTTGACCGCATGGCCGGGGTGGACCTCGCAACGGCGACCGAGTTCCTGCTCATCGCCGCCACCCTGGTCGAGCTGAAGGCCCGCCGCCTGCTGCCCGAGGACGAGGACGTCGACCTCGACGACGAGCTCTCGTTGTGGGAGGAGCGCGACCTGCTGCTGGCCCGCCTGCTCGAGTGCAAGACCTTCAAGGACGCCGCCGCCATCATGGAGGCGGCCATCGAGCAGGCCGGCCGGGCGGCGCCGCGCACCGCCGGTCCCGATGAGCGCTTCGCCGAGCTGCAGCCCGACTTCCTGGCCGGGGTCACCCCCGAACAGCTGCGCCGGGCGTTCCTCAAGGCGGTCACCCCCAAGCCGGTGCCCCGGGTGAACATCGACCACCTGCCCGCCGTGCGCATGAGCGTGCTCGATGCCATCAACGAGGTGGCCGACGAGGTGCGCCGGATCGGACGGTTGTCGTTCCGGACCCTTTGCCACGGCCTTGCGGACCGGCTCGAGATCGTGGTGCGGTTCCTGGCCGTCCTCGAGCTCTACAAGCAGGGCCATGTCGAGCTCGAACAGTCCTCCTCGTTGGCTGCACTGGAACTGCAGTGGGTGGGCGAGCAGGATGTCCCCCTGCGGGAGCTGCTCAGCGTCGATGCCTACGACGGGTGACCCGCCTCAGGAGGACACGTCGTTGATGGAGCACAACCCGGGCAGGCTCGACGAGGTCGACCGCGCCATCGAGGCGCTCGTGATGGTGGCCGACCAGCCGGTCGAGCCGTCGGTGCTGGCGCAGCTGCTCGAGATCGCGGTCACCGAGGTCGAACGGCGCTGCGCTGCCCTGGCGGCCCGTTACGAGGTGGGTGATCACGGCTTCCAGCTGGTGCGGGTGGCCGGTGGGTACCGTTACCAGTCCCACCCCGACCAGGTGGCCTACGTCGAGCGGTACGTACTCGACGGCCAGTCCGGCAAGCTGTCGGCTGCGGCGCTCGAGACGCTGGCCATCGTGGCGTACAAGCAACCGATCTCCCGCGCACAGGTCACCTCGATCCGCGGGGTCAACGTGGACGGCGTGATGCGGACCCTGGTCCAGCGCGGCCTCGTCGCCGAGATCGGCCATGATCCGGGCCCCGGCCAGGCCACGCTGTACGGCACCACGGCGTTGTTCCTGGAGCGCCTGGGCCTCGACCGGGTGGAGGACCTGCCCCCGTTGGGTCAGTTCGTGCCCGGTGGCGACGTGGTCGAGACGCTCGAGCGGACCCTGCTCGCCGATGGCGACCCACGGCGACGCACCCGCACCCCGGCGGCCCGACCAGATCCGCCCGCCGGGTCCGACGCCGCGCTCGACGGTGATCGCGCGCTGCACCCCGACACCCGCCCCGACGTCCCGCAGACGCCGCCGGTGATCGACCTGACCGACCGCGCCGACCGCGCCGACCGCGCTGTCCGGACGTGGGGCGACCAGGTCTGGGGCGGGGTTGATGCGGCCGGTTCCGGGGTGGTCGACCTCACCGATTCGGGCGTGGCCGGGGCCGAACTCGGCGGGCCCGACGAGGCATGAGCGAACCGGAGCGTCTGCAACGAGTGCTGTCGCGGGTCGGCTTCGGCAGCCGACGGGTCTGTGAGGACCTGATCGCCGAGGGGCGGGTGACGGTCAACGACGAGGTCGCCGTGCTCGGTCGTCGGGTCGACTGGGAACAGGACCGGGTGGCCGTCGACGGCATCGCCGTCGGGGTGCGGCCGGACCAGGTGTACTACCTGCTGAACAAGCCCGTTGGGGTGGTCACCACAGCGCACGACCCGCAGGGTCGCCCCACGGTGGTCCAACTCGTGCCCGACGACGTCCGGGTGTTCCCGGTGGGCCGCCTCGACGCCGACACCGAGGGCCTGCTGTTGCTCACCAACGACGGCGAGCTCACCCACCGGCTCACCCACCCGTCCTTCGGGGTGGACAAGGAGTACCTGGCGTGGGTGCAGGGCACCCCGGCGCGCGGTGCGCTGCGGACCCTGCGCGAAGGCGTCGAGCTCGACGACGGGATCACGGCGCCGGCCCGGGTGGCGGCCGTGGCCCCGGACCTGCTGCGCATCACCGTCCACGAGGGCCGTAACCGGCAGATCCGGCGGATGTGCGACGCGGTCGGACACCCTGTTCGTCGACTGGTGCGGGTGCGGATCGGTCCGCTCAGCGACAGCAAGCTGGCTCCCGGCGCCTGGCGTCGCCTCGAGCTCGACGAGGTGCGGGCGCTTTCGGACGCGACGGCGGTCGCCACGTAGCATCTGCACCCGTGCAGAGCGTGCGTGCCATCCGAGGAGCAACCACGATCGACGTCGACGAGGTCGGTCACATGGCCGACCGGGTCGAGGCGATGATCCGGGCCGTGCTCGACCGCAACGAGCTGGGCTCGGAGCAGTTGATCTCGCTGCTGTTCTCCGCCACGACCGACATCCACAGCACCTTCCCCGCCACCGTCGCCCGGGCCCGGATCCCCGAGCTTGCCGACGTGCCGCTGATGAACGCCGCCGAGCTCGACATCGACGGGGCGTTGACGATGTGCGTCCGGGTGATGGTCCACGCCACCACCGATCGGGCCCGCTCCGAGATCGTGCACGTGTACCTCGAAGGGGCCGCCGCGCTGCGGCCCGACCTCGCCCGCTCGTGAGCGACGTCGTTGCCGAACCCGCCACCGACGCCGGCCACGTCCGGCGGGCCAACGTCGTCGGCCTCGGCCTGATCGGCGGTTCCATCGCCGTCGCGCTGCGTCGACGCGGCTGGGTGGTGTGCGGTGAGGACGGCGTCACCGGCCGTGCCGCCGAAGCGGTGCAGCGCGGGGTGATCGATCGCGACGGCCTCGACGCCGACGCCGAGATCACCTTCGTGGCGACACCGGTCGGCGCGCTGCCCGGCGCGGTGCAGGCCGCGCTCGACGCCACCCGCGGCCTGGTGAGCGACGTCGGCTCGGTGAAGGCGCCGGTGGCCAACGCGGTGTCCGACCCGCGGTTCGTGCCCGGTCACCCCATGGCCGGTTCGGAGTTGATCGGCCTCGAGGGTGCCGACCCGGACATGTTCTCCGGTGCGGTCTGGGTGCTCACCCCGCGTGCCGACACCCCCGACACGGCGTTCACCGCCGTGGCGTCGATCGTGTCCGACCTCGGTGCCGAGGTGGTGGCGGTCCCCGCCGACGCCCACGATGCCCTGGTGGCGGTGGTCTCCCACGTGCCGCACCTGACCGCCGCCACGTTGATGGGCCTCGCCGACGAGCGGGCCCAGGACCACGCCGCACTGCTGCGGCTCGCCGCCGGTGGCTTTCGCGACATGACCCGCATCGCGTCGGGTCATCCGGCGATCTGGCCGGACATCTGCGCCGAGAACCGTGACGCCATCGTGGCCACCCTCGACCAACTCATCGACGGGCTGACCCACGTGCGGGAGTTGGTCGGCGGGGGCGACCGGGCCGGTCTCACCGCCGTGCTCGAACGGGCCCGCCAGGCTCGCTCGAACCTGCCGTCGCGTTCGGTGCGCCCGGAGGAACTGGCCGAGGTGCGGGTGCCCATTCCCGACCGGCCCGGTGCCGCCGCCGAGGTGTTCACCCTGGCGGCCGAACTCGGGGTGAACATCGACAGCTTCGAGGTGGTGCACTCCCTCGAGGGCACCAGCGGTGTTGCGGTCCTGCTCGTCGACGCCGAGCGGAGCGAACGGTTCCGGGGTGGCCTGCTTGCTCGCGGGTTCAAACCGTCGGTCCGGCGGCTGGTCTGAGCATGGTGGTGGGGCCGGCGCAGCCATGAGCGAACCGACGGTGCAGGGCCGCGAACCGGACGGGCGGCCCATCGAGCCGCTCGAGGGCCCCCTCGACGCCGTGGTCCGCGTGCCCGGGTCCAAGAGCATCACCAACCGGGCGCTGCTGGTGGCGGCCCTTGCCGACGGCCCCAGCAGGCTCTCCGGGGTGCTCGAGGCCGACGACACCGCAGCGATGATCGACTGTTTGCGCCGGCTGGGCGTGGCGGTCGAGCTCACCCAGCCCGGCGATGTGGCCACGGTGTCCGGCACCGCCGGGCGCTGGCCGGCCGGCCCGGTCGATCTCGACGCCCGCCAGTCGGGCACGACCGCCCGTTTCCTGCCGGCGGCGTTGGCCCTCGGCCGAGGCCGTTACCGGCTCGACGGGGCGGCGCAGCTGCGGGCCCGGCCCTTCGGCCCGCTGTTCGAGGCGTTGCGCCAACTCGGCGTCGGGGTGCAGGCCCAGCCCGGCGACCTGCTGCCGGTCGAGGTGGTCAGCGCAGGTGCCGACGCGTGGGCCGACGAGGTCGCGGTGTCCGGCGATGTGTCCAGTCAGTTCATCTCGGGCCTGATGATGGCCGCGCCGCTGAGCGCCCGGGGTCTGCGTATCCGCCTCACCACGCCGCTGGTGTCAGCGCCGTACCTGGCCATCACCGCCCGGGTCATGGCCGACTTCGGTGCCACGGCGAGCATCTCCGACGACGTGGTCGAGGTGCCTCCCGGCCGCTACCGGCCCACGGCACAGCGCATCGAGGCCGACGCCTCGGCCGCGTCGTACTTCTTCGCCGCTGCGGCGTTGTGCGGCGGAACGGTGCGGGTCGAGGGGTTGGGCACCACCACCAGCCAGGGCGATGCCGCCTTCGCCGACGTGCTCGGGCAGATGGGCTGCGTCGTGCGACGGGGCACGGACTGGACCGAGGTCGACGGCCCGGCCGACGGGGTCCTGCACGGGGTCA
Organism: uncultured Acidimicrobiia bacterium; assembly: GCA_903921205.1. Taxonomy (GTDB): domain Bacteria; phylum Actinomycetota; class Acidimicrobiia; order Acidimicrobiales; family CAIXPF01; genus CAIXPF01. Next base: position 72,412 of record CAIXPF010000106.1, read on the forward strand.
CGGTCGACCTCGCCGACCTGTCGGACACGGCCCCGACGTTGGCTGCGGTGGCGCCCTTCGCCGTGACCCCGACCCGCATGACCGGGATCGGCTTCATCCGCCACAAGGAGTCCGACCGCATCGGTGCCGTGGTCCGTGAGCTTCGCCGCCTCGGCGTGGACGCCGACGAGGAGCCCGACGGCATGCTGATCCGGCCCGGCGGTGCGACGCTGGCAGGCACCACGGTGCAGACCTACGACGACCATCGTCTGGCCATGGCCTTCGCGCTGGTGGGCCTACGGGTACCGGGGGTGGTCATCGCCGAGCCGGGCTGTGTGGCCAAGACCTTCCCGCGCTACTGGGACGTGTTCGATGACCTGCGGCGGCAACGGCGCCGCTGACACCGGCCGGTCCGGCCGCAGGACTAGCGTCGGGGCCGTTATGCGTGTGATCGCCATCGACGGGCCCGCCGGCACCGGGAAATCCACCGTGGCCCGCCTGGTCGCCGACCGGCTCGGGTTCGGGTACCTCGACACCGGGGCCATGTACCGGGCGGTGACCGCAGCGGTGCTGCGGGCGGGCATCGCCACCGACGACGCCGGGGCCGTCGCCGAGCGGGCGCGTACCTGCGATCTGCAGGTCGGGCCGTACGGGGTGTTCGTCGACGCCGTCGAGGTCACCGAGGAGATCCGCGGGCCGTTGGTCACCGCCGCGGTGTCCGCCGTGGCGGCCAACGCCGAGGTGCGCGCCGAGTTGGTCCGCCGCCAACGTGAGTGGATCGCCCTGCGTCCCGGGGCGGTCCTCGAAGGGCGCGACATCGGGACCGTCGTGGTGCCCGACGCCCGGCTCAAGGTGTTCCTGACCGCCTCGGCCGAGGCCCGTGCCGCTCGCCGGGCGGGGGAGGGCACGACCGGGTCCGACACCGCTGCGGTGGCTGCCGACCTCGCCCGCCGCGACGAGCTGGACTCGACCCGGGCTGCCTCGCCGCTGGCCACCGCCGCCGACGCCGTCACCGTCGACACCACCGACCTCACCATCGACGAGGTCGTCGCCGAGGTGGTGCGCCTGTGGCAGGAACGCGACGTTCCGACCGGTTCCGTCCCGCACCCGGCGGCCGATCGCTCGAGCGGTCCGACCGTTGCCGATCGCGACCCGGCAGCCGCTACCACCGGGGCTGCGGCACGGGCCGGTGGCGCCGGCCACAAGGTCGAATCGGAGCTCATCGACCGGGCCTGGAACGCCGGCGAGCCCACGCGGTGGGCCCGGCTGCTCTACACCGTGGTCCGTTCGGCGTTGGTGGGATTCTGCTACCTGTGGTTCCGGCTTGAGATCACCGGACGCGACCACGTGCCGACCGAGGGCGCGTTCATCCTGGCGTCGGTGCACCGCTCCAACCTCGACACACCGATCGTCGCGGCGGTGACCCGCCGCCCGATGCGCTTCATGGGCAAGGACAGCCTGTGGGGGGTCCACCGGGCGTTCTCGTGGTTCATCTCGGCCCTGGGCGCCTTCCCCGTGGCCCGTGGCACCGTGGACCGTGAGGCGCTGCGCCGCTGCCAGAGCGTGCTCGAGGCCGGACAGCCCCTGGTGCTGTACCCCGAGGGAACCCGCCAGCTCGGACCGCAGCTGCATGAGCTGTTCGACGGGCCGGCCTTCCTCGCCCTGCGTACCGGGGTGCCGGTGGTGCCGGTGGGCATCGGTGGGTCGGAGCGGGCCCAGGCGAAAGGTTCGAAGCTCATCCGGCCGACCAAGGTGCGGGTGGTGATCGGCCCGCCGATCCTGCCGCCGGTGACCGGTGAGGGACGGGCCACGTCCCGCCGGGCGGTCCGGGAGCTGACCACGGCCATCGGCCACGACCTGCAACTGTTGTTCGATCAGGCACAGGCCGGCCTCCCCGCCGACTGAGCCCCCTCCGGACCATCTGGCCCGGCGCGGCGGTCAGGCCGGGGGGCGAGCGGGCCGGATGGGTCGGGCGCTGGATGGGGCGGTGGTCCCAGACGGCGGTGTGCCGAAGCTGCCGATACTGCCCGGGTGTACCGCCCCGCCGCGCCCGAGGACGTCCTGCCGAGCCGCCCGCGCGTCCTGGTGCTCACCCCGAGCGCCGACCTCTACGGCTCGGACCGGGCGCTGCTCATGGCCTTGCCCGACCTGGCCGAGCATCTCGACCTGGTGCTGGTGTCGGCCAACGACGGCCCGATGCTCGACGCCGTGCGAGAGTTGTCGGTGCCCGCGATGGTGTCGGACAACTGGGCGTTGAGCCGCAAGGGGCTGCGCCCGAGGGCCGTCCCGGCGACGCTGGTGCGGGTGGTTCGCTCGCTGCGGCTGCTGCGCCGGTTGCACCGTGAGCAGCCCTTCGACCTGGTGTACGCCAACACCGTGGCCAATGCGCTGCTGCCCTGGCTGAATCACGTCGTGCCCGTGCCGTTGGTGGTCCATGTCCGCGAGGTCCCGCGGGATCGTGGCCGCATGGCCGAGGTGCTGTTCCGGGTTGTCGAGCGCCGGGCGTCGCGCGTGGTGTGCAACTCCCGGTTCACCGCCGGGTTGGTGTGCGACCTCGTACCGGCACTGGCCGACCGGGTGCACGCCGTACCCGACGGTATCGTCCCGCTCGACCCGGTCGAGCCCGGCGGGGCCG
>CAIXPF010000107.1 GCA_903921205.1 uncultured Acidimicrobiia bacterium
CCCCCATCCTGCCCGCTTCGTGCGGCTCAGTCGGCCGGCTTGTACATCCGGATCGGGCCGGGGCTGGTCACGCTCTTGGGCTGGCGACGCCACGGCTTGCCCAGGGTGAGCCCACCATCGACCACCTGGGCGGTCCCGGTGATCCACTCCGAGTCGTCCGACGCCAGGAACAAGGCCATCCGGGCGATGTCGTCGGGATCGCCCATCCGGCGCAACGGCTGCGAATCGGCCATGCGCTCGCGCACCTTCTCCAACCGCTCGGCGTTCTCGGCGTCGTCGATCGCCGACAGCTCGCGCCCGGCGGCCAGCTGCGTGGCGATGAACCCCGGGCAGATGGCGTTGACCCGGATGTTGTCCTCGGCCATCTCCAGTGCTGCCGACTTGGTCATCATGATCACCGCCGCCTTGGCGGCGTTGTACAGGTGGGTGCCGACATCAGGCACCAGCCCGCAGATCGACGCCGTCGAGATGATCGACCCCGAACCCTGCTCCTTCATGATCGGGCTGGCGTGCTTGATGCCGAGGAACACCGACTTGAGCAGCACGTCCATGGTCAGGTCGTAGTCGTCGACGGTGATCTGGGCGAACGGGCCCTGCGCACCGACGAAGCCGGCGTTGTTGTAGAGCACGTCGAGACGGCCCCAGGTCTGCGTCGCCGCGGCGATCAGGCCCGCGACCTGGTCCTCGCGGGCCACGTTGCAGTGCCGGTAGATGGCGTTGTCACCCAACGACGCGGCGAAGCGTTCACCGACCTCGTCCTGGATGTCGCCCACGACGACCTTGGCACCCTCGGCCACGAACAGCCGGGCCGTCGCCGCCCCGATGCCCGACGCCGCCCCGGTGATGACCGCCACCTTGCCTGCAAGCTTCACGCTGTCTCCTTCGTCGTGTCCCGGTCCTCGTGCCGGAACGGCGAGCGTAGAACACCCGGACCGGGCGGAGACCCGGGCCGACACGGCCGCGCAACCGGGCGGTGCGACCGGCGGAGCGCGAGCCGGGTGGCCCGCTAGGGTCTGCGCCATGGCAGTACCTGGAGCGGTCAGCGACACCACCACCATCGACACCGCCGACATCCGTGTCGGCGAGATCGACGCCTACCTCGCCCGGGCCGTCGGTGACGGCCCCCGCGGCGGCGTCATCGTCATCCACGAGGCGTTCGGCATGGTCCCCCACATCAACGACCTGGCCCGGCGTTTCGCTGCGGCCGGCTACAACGCCATCGCCCCCAACCTCTACACCCGCACCGGCTCGCCCGACCCGAGCGACTACCCGGCGGTGTTCAAGGCCATGTTCGGCAAGTCCGACGCCGAGGCCGTGGCCGATCTCGAGGCCGCCGCAGCTCACCTGCGTGGCCTCGACAACGCCAACGGCAAGGTCGGCGTGATCGGCTTCTGCTCCGGCGGACGACAGACGCTGCTGTTCGCCTGTTCGTCGCAGGCCCCCGACGCAGCCGTCCCCTGCTGGGGTGGCTTCGTCGACCGGGCCGGCCCCGACGACGCCACCACCGCGGCCCGGCCGACCCCGGTCCGCGACCTCGCCGCCAACGCCTCCTGCCCGATCTTCCTGGCCGGCGGTGCGGACGACCAGAACCCCACCCCCGCCGTGCTGGAAGACGTGGCCGAGCGGCTGCGTGCCGCCGGCAAGGACGTGACGCTCAAGGTGTGGGACGGCGTCGGTCACGCCTTCCTGGCCGACTACCGGCCCAGCTACTCCGAGAAGGAGGCCCACGAATTGTGGGCCGACGTGATCGCCTTCTTCGGCACCCACCTGGCCTGACCCGGCCGCGGGACGCGACACGGCGCCGGACCCCGCTCGGGGCCCGGCGCCGTCGCGTCCGGAGCAGGTCGCCGTCGGGCCGGTGGCCCCGGGGCGACGCCGGGCTCAGCGGTCCGGCGGTCGGTGGTGACGGATCGGCCGTTCCATGCGGGCGAAGCGCGGCCAGCGCGACCACGGCGGCCCGGCCTCGAAACCGCCGTCGACCACGAACTCGCGCCCGGTGATCCACTCCGACTCGTCGCTGGCCAGGAACAGCGCCATGTTGGCGATGTCGAGCGCCTCGCCCACCCGGCCGAGGACCTGCGAGGACGCCCCGGTCGCGCGCAGCTGGTCGATCTGGCTCTCGTCGGCGTCGGGACGGCCCGCCGCCAGCGGGGTGGCGATGAAACCCGGGCAGATGGCGTTGACCCGGATCGACTGCTCGCCGAGCTCCATGGCCACCGTCTTGGTCAGGTGGATGACCGCGCACTTCGCCACGCTGTAGAGGTGCGGGGCGTAGCCCACCCGCAGGCCCGCCACGCTGGCGGTGGAGATGATCGAGCCCGAACCCTGCGCCTTCATCACCGGCGCCACGTGCTTCATGCCCAGGAACACGCTCTTGACCAGCACGTCCATGGTCAGGTCGTAGTCCTCGACGCTGGTCGACTCGATCGGCCCGAGGGCGCCGCCGAAGCCGGCGTTGTTGAACAGCACGTCGATGCGGCCCCAGCGGTCGGTGGTCTCCGCGATCATCGCGGCGACGTCACCCTCCTTGGACACGTCGGTGCGCAAGAACGCCGTGGAGGCGCCGAGCTCCTGTGCCAGGGCCTCGCCCTTGTCGGCGTCGAGGTCGGCGATGAGCACCTTGGCGCCCTCCTCCACGAAGCGGCGCACCGTTCCCGCTCCGATACCGCTGGCCCCACCGGTGATGGCGGCCACCTTGCCGTCGAGTCGACCCATGTCGTTCCCCCTTGTGATCGTGACGGCTGACGCTACCGCTTCCCCACGGCGGGCTTCGACCGCCCGCCCGACGACGGGAGGGCGCTCAGCGTGCCGCGGCGAGCAGATCGAGCGCCTTCGCCACCAGGCCCTCCACCGACAGCCGGAACCGGTCGGTGTCCTCCTCGTTGCCCATCACGCCCTGCAGGTAGCGGTTCAGCACGCCCTCGCTGATGGAGGCCAGGCGCCAGGCCTGGAACGCCCGGTAGTAGTTGATGTCGCCGACCTCGAAGCCGGTACGGGCCGAGTAGCGGGCCACCAGCTCATCGCGGCTGAGGAACCCACCGGCCGACGTCGGCGGCGGCGTGGCACCGGCATGGGTCGGCTCGTCGGGCCCGACCCAGTCGTTGAGCAGGTAGCCGAGGTCGGCCAGCACATCACCCTGGGTGCACAGCTCCCAGTCGAGCACCGCGTTGACCTTGGCGGCCACCGGGTCGCTGAGCAGGTTGCCGAGCCGGAAGTCGCCGTGCACGATGCCCGAGTAGCGCTGCGGCGGCTTGGCCGCGACCAGCAGCCGGTGCGCCTCGTCCATCTCGGGCAGCTCCCGGGTCTTGGACTGCTCCCACTGGCCGGACCAGCGGCGCAACTGCCGGTCCAGGTAGGCGTCCTTGCGGCCGAGGTCACCGAGGCCGACGGCGTCGGGGTCCACCAGGTGCAGCTCGGCCAGGGCGTCGATCACCGATTCGCTCAGGGCCCGGCGGGTGGCCACGTCGGGCAGCGCCTCGCGGGTGATGTCGGCCTCGCTGACCACCACCCCGTCCACGCAGTCCATGACGTAGAACGGCGCACCGTTGACCGTCTCGTCCTCGCACAGGCCCAGCACCCGGGGCACCGGCACCGCGGTCCGCCCGACGCCGGCGAGGATCCGGTGCTCGCGGGCCATGTCGTGGGCCGAGGCCAGGATCGCCCCACGGGGCGGACGGCGCAGCACCAACGCCCGGCCCTCCGCAGTGTCCACCCGGTAGGTCAGATTGGAGTGGCCACCGGCCAGCAGGGTGAACCGGTACGGCCCATGCGCCCCGGCCACGGAGGCGTCGAGCCAGGCCGTGACCCGAGCCGCATCGATGCCGAGGACATCGCCCTCACCAGCGCCCGCGGCATCCGCTCCGACACCATCGCCCATGTCTGCCCCCATCTGCCTGCCCCTGCACACCATGCGCCGGCCGGGCACGGGCTGCCCTCCGACCGCAGGCAGTATCGCGCGGGCGGGACGCCCGGCCGGGACCACTCGGCCGGACACCGGTCAGGGGCGGCCGGACCGCCAGGACAGCAGCAGCTCGATCGCTGCGGCAACGTCGGCCACCTCGGCATCGGCCCGGACCGGGCCCTCCAGGGTGCGGTACTCCCCGGTACGGACCCGGATGGTGGTCATCCCGAGCGCCGCTGCGCCGGCCACGTCCTTGCGCGGGTTGTCACCCACGAAGACCACCTCGGCCGGATCGGCGCCGAGCGCGTCGAGCGCCGCCCGGAACGGTGCCGGGTCGGGCTTGCGGCGTGACCGACCCAGCGAGTCGGACAGGACGACGGCCGAGAGGCAGTCGCCGAGGTCCAGCGCCGTGAGCTTGCCCTGTTGGATGCCGCAGTCACCGTCGGTCACGATACCGATCGGCATGATCGCCGCCAGCCGGGCAAGGCCGTCCCGTACCCCTGGGTACGGTTCGAGCCGATCGGGCCGATGGGAACGGAACGCCTCCACCAACGGGGGGATCGCCACGTCGAGCCGGCAGGCGGCCACGGCCCGGTCGATGATCCCACCCTGGGCCGATCCACCGTCTGCAGCGACCGTCCGCAACACCTCGGCCAGGCCGGACGCGTCCGCTCTACAGCACTCGGCCGCGCGGCATGCCACCGCCTCCCACGCCCCGTCGAGCCAGTCGCGCTGATCGAAGAGGGTGTCGTCGAGGTCGAACAGGACGGCGCTCGGCACGATCACGGCCGGTTCCGGCTCCCGAGCGCCGGCTCCTCGATGCGGAGCAGGTCGACCACCGCCGGCCGATCGAGCAGGTCGGCGACCCGGGCCGCGGTGTGCCCGTCGCCGTAGGGGCAGTCGATGGCGTCCAGCGCGATGCGGGTACCGAGGTCCATGAACCGCTCGGCGGCGTCCAGCGCCCGGCCGGTGTCGAGGCCGACGACCTCGGCCAGTCCGGCGTCGACGCCCTCCCAGCGCGGCGTGGTCGGCCGCATCACCACCGTCGGCACGCCGAACCAGGCCGCTTCCTCCTGCAGACCACCCGAGTCGGTGACCACCAGCGCCGAGGAGGCCAGCAGGCGGATCATCGCCGAGTACGGAAGCGGCTTGGTCACCTCCAGGCCGGGTGCGTGCAACCGGTCACCGAGCCCGAAGGCGTGCACCCGGTCCGCGGTGCGCGGGTGCAGCGGAAAGGTGACCGGGCCGTGCCGCCGGGCCAGCTCGGCGACGAGGTCGAGCAGGCCGGCGAGACGATCGGCGTCGTCCACGTTGGACGCCCGGTGCAGGGTCAGGGCGATCCCCCGGCGCTCGGCCACCGGCACCCGGGAGACCCCGGTCAGCCGCAAGGCGTCGAGCACCGGGTTGCCGACCACCGCCACCCGGCGGGGCTCGACCCCCTCACGAAGCAGGTTCGCCTCGGCCAGCGCCGTCGGGGCGAGCTGCAGCTGCGCGGTCACCGCCGCCACCTTGCGGTTGGTCTCCTCCATCGAGGTCTCGTTGCCCGAACGCAGGCCGGCCTCGAGGTGGATCGACGGCAGGCGATGGGCCCGCGCCGCCAGGGCGAAGAGGGGCACCGTCCAGGTGTCGCCCAGCAGCAGCACCGCATCGGCATCGGCCCGGGCGAAGCGCTGCATGGCCTGGGTCAGGATCGCGCCGAGCCGGGTGGCCTGGTCGCCCTCGAGGGTCCAACGTTCGTCGGGGACGAGCTGCAGCTCGTCGAAGAACACGTCGCTGAGATCGGGGTCGAAGTGCTGTCCGGTGGCGATGGTGCGTACCTCGTGACCGCGGCGGCGCAGCTCGAAGATGACCGGGGCGAGCTTGATGAACTCGGGTCGGGTGCCGAACGAGCAGATCAGCCGCACGTCTCGAACACCTCCTCGAAGTGTCGCACCATCAGCACGCCGGGACGGGCCACCAGGCGTTGCGGGTCGGGCCGGCGTCCGAGCGCCCGCTCGACGTAGGCGCCGAGCAGATCGGCCCCGGCATGCTGCGTGAGGGCCAGCCCGCCGGAGAGCCGCGGGTTGATCTCCATCACCGTGACCTCCCCGGTCGGCGCCACGAACCCCTGCACGTTGGCCGGGCCGACCAGGCCCACCGCTGCAAGGGCCGCGGCCACCACCGACTCGACCTCGGCGTCGCGGAACGTGAGGCCCTTGGTCGAGATGCCGGCCTTGGTCTCCAGACGCCAGCGCGGACACACCGTCAGCACCGTGGCGTCGTCGTCGACCAGCGCGTCGGCGGTGAACTCCCGGCCCTCGAGCCGGTGCTGCACGATCGGGTCACCGACCCGGTCCAGCAGGACCGTCAGCGCAGCCGGATCGTCGACAGCGTAGACGTCGCGAGAACCCCGGCCCGAGCGCGGCTTGACGATCCACGGACCCGGCACGCCGTCCACGCAGCCCAGCCCGGTGGCCGGGGTGGGCACCCCGGCATCGCGCAACGCCTCGAAGAAGCGCCATTTGTCGGTGCAGCGTTCGACCGCGTCGGGGTCGGGCAACCAGGCCGCCAGGCCGGTGGCGTCGAGCTGCGCACGGTGCCGGGCCAACACCACCAGCTCCTCCGCGACCGTCGGCAACAGAACCGTCGCGCCGGTCTCGATCGCCGTGGCGCACAGGGCCTCGATGAACCCGTCCCGGTCGGCCCGGGGAACCACCCGCGACGCCTCGGCCAGGCGCAGCCCGACGGCCCCGGGGTCGGCGTCGACCGCCACCACGCCGAAACGAGGGGCCAGGCCCCGGATGGCGCAGACACCGGCGGGGCCACCGGCCCCGGTCACGAGCACGCGAACGGTCATAGCGGCCTATCGGCGCGCCGGCGGCGCAGCCTGAGCGCTCGCGGCCCGCCGTTCGGCCAGCCACCACAGCGGTGGACGGGACGAGGCCGGTCGGTCGAGGCTGGGGCCCAGCGGCTCGACCACGAGGTCGCCGCTGCGCAGGCGGGCGCCCACCAGTTCCTCGCCGAGCAGCTGCTCGAGGCGCACGACCAACTCCGACCGCGGTGCGCCCCCGGCATTCGCCACCGGTTCGGGCTCGACCGCCGATGCCGGCCGCTCCGCCGCCCAGCGGCGCAGGGCCACCACCTCGGGGCCTTGACCCGGCTCCCACAAGGATCGACGGACCAGGGTCGTCATGGCGTCGAGCACGGCCGGGTCGGTCTCGCCCATTGCCGCCCGGTACAACGCCCTGGCGTGCAGCGACACCCCTTCGCGTTCCACCAGGTCCAGCGCCTGGCGTCGCGCCGCCGGATCGGGATCGTCCAGACGACGGGCGACCGCGGCGATCGAGCGCCGGGTCCGCACGACGCGCAGGATCGCCGCGCACAGCAGCAGCACCAGGGCGGCGAGGAGCAGCCAGGTCAGCATGAGGGGACCTCCGCGAACTTCGGGGCGACGACGGGTGCCGTCGACGGGGCGGGATCGGCAGGCGACGGGGCGAGCAGCGTCCGCAGGCCCACCAGCAGCCCGACGATGACGTACACGTAGCTGAACGCTGCGCCCACCGAGTCGTGGAACGCCACCAGGGCACCGACGCCGAACCACCGACCGGCGAGCAGCGACAACAGCAGGCGAGTCAGGTTGCCCACGGCGATGACAACGGCGGCCAGTCCGACGGCACGGGCGCCGCGTCGCAGGCGCTGCCGGCGAGGGGCGAGCGGCCACAGCACCGCCATGGCCAGCACCGGGGCCAGCGACGAGCAGGACGGCAGCAGGATGGCCCGGATGTAGACCTCCCCTTCGGGGAAGACCACGACGGACGGGCCCACCACGACGACCTCGCCGGTGCCGGGCAACGCTCGCAGCATCACCCCGAGCAGGCTCGCCTCCAACTGCCGCACGGGCCCCTGGATGAGGCTGAAGAGCACCACCACGCCGAGCACCAGCCCGACCGCCCTGGTGAGCGCCGAACGGCCGGCGGCGGTCATGCCCCACCACCCGGCGCGGAGTCCACGGCCCGCCGGGGCGTCTTGACCCAGGAGTAGGTCGAGCCCCACAACCCGTCGACGAGCGCCTTGGTGCACACCGCCATGGCCAGCACGTAGAACGGCAGGAACAGCAACAGGTCCCACACCATGCGACGCGGTACCCGGCCGATGGCCATGCCGACCCCGGTCTCGACCAACGGCCCGCAGAACAGCAAGGTCCACAGCGCCACCCCGGCGACCGGGGCGACCGGCATCTCCTGGCCCTGCACCAACATGACCAGCGACAGCGCCAGGCTGAACAGGGCGAACGCCGGCAGGTGGAAGCCGAACAGGAACATCGTCGTCTCGACCTTCTGGCCCAGGCTGAGATGCGGGCTGCGCCAGACCGCGCCACGGAAGTCGCGCCAGGTCTGCTGGTGGCCTCGGGCCCAGCGGTACCGCTGACGCCAGTAGCGGCGCACCGTGGTGACCGCCTCTTCCTGGTCGACCGCGGTGATGTCGTAGCGCACCTTGTGGCCCAGCAGCACGAGACGCAACGTCAGATCGGTGTCCTCGGTGACCGACGCAGCGTTCCAGCCACCGACCTCCTCGAGCACCGAGCGGCGCACGGCGCAGTTGGCGCCGCCGTACGCCGGCAGCTCGAAGGCCGCCTGCCGGCCGTACTCGTTGACCAGGTAACCACCGAGGTAGTCGATGGCCACCACCCGTGACACCACCGAGTCGCTGCCGTTGTGGATCACGCAGCGGCCCTGCGCTGCGGCGACCTCAGGATCGGCGAAGTGGCGGACGAGCCGGCGCAGGCAGTCGGGCCGGGGGCGGTGGTCGGCGTCGAAGACGACCACGATGTCACCGCCGGAGATGGCGAGCGCCTCGTTCAGCGCCGCCGACTTGCCGCCGCCGGCACCGGCGGGGCGGTGCAACACCCGGACACGCTGATCGTGCGCGGCGAAGAAGTCGAGCATGGTGCCGGTGCTGTCAGCCGAGCCGTCGTCGACCAGCACGAACTCGAGCCGCCCCGCGGGATAGTCCAGGCTCCGCAACGCCCCGGCCAGCGAGCCCAGCACCAACTCCTCGTTGTGACAGGGCACCAGCACCGTGACCGTGGGCAGCTCGTCCTCGGGCGCACCGGCCTGTACCAGCAGGTCCTCAGGGGCATAGCGGGCGGCGCACGTGGCGAAGGTGAGGTGACGCAGGAAGTAGCACACGAACAACGCCAGCAGCGCGCCGAAGATCACCTGCGGGACGGCCTCTACCCCGAGCAACGCGGCGCACAGCAGGCCGAGGCCGGCGGTGGTGCACAGCACGGCGGGCAGCGACGGCCGGCGCGAGGAGGTTGCGCGGATCCGTCCGAGCGGAATCGACGACAGGGCCGGAAGCGGCTGGGGTGCGGGAACCGGCTGCGGCACGCTCGGCGCAGTTCCTGCGTCGAGCAGTGGCGGCGACGGCATCGGCGCAGGACGGAGTGGACCGAGGCGTGGAGCCCCGGACCCTGCCGGCGGTGTCAGCGAGGCCGGGGGGCGGGGCGAGATCAGGGGCGGAGTTGCGGGCGGAGTGTGGGGCGGCATGTGGTGGTGGCGGTCCGGCCGGCCCCGGCGTCGGCCGATCGTTCGCACGATCGAGCGACGCCGGGAAGCGGCTCGGGCCGACGGGTCAGACCGAGACGAGCTCGGAGGAGCCGATCTTGCGCTGGCGGTAGATCACGTAGCCCATACCGGCGGTGAGGGCGAGGCCGCCACCGACGATGCCTGCGGCCGGCACGTTGGTGTTGTTGCCGCAGTTGTACTTGTTGCTCTTGCCGCCCTTGCTGTGGCCCGGGTCGGCGGCGACGTCGGTCTTGCAGCTCTTGCCGTGACCGGGATCGGCCGTGGTTGATTCAGCCGCCGCGGCGGCCAGCGGGAGCAACGCCCCCATCATGACCCCGACGCCCGCCAACAGAACCTTCTTCATAGGAGCACTCCTTCGTTGTCCATGACGGCGACACCCGCCGCGCCCGCCGTCGCCGCACCGGCGCCGACATCGTCGATCTGCCACAGGAACCGAGCGGCGGAGAACGCCTCGGCGTGGCGGATACGTGCTTGGAAGCCCCGGTACCGGGCGAGGGCTTCGAGCGCCTCGAGGTCGACGAGGCCGTTCTTGAGCACCTGCGAGGTGTGCGCCCGCAGGGCCGTGAGCTTGGTCTCCATCGTGTCCTTGACATCGACGAAGATCGTCGGCTCGAAACGCAGCGTCGTGGGCCCCTCGTAGAAGCACACCCGCGACACCCGCCGGCAGGCGCTCAGCGAGGCCTGGGCCACCGCACGGTGGTCCTGGTGGGAGTCCTCCGGGGCGTGGGTGTAGACGATGTCCGGCTGGACCTCGGCGATGACCCGCTCGATCAACTCCACCGTCTTGGACCCGGCGCTCACGTCACAGTCGGAGAACCCGCCCCAGTACAGCTGGGCACCGAGCACCTCGCAGGCGTCGCGCTGTTCGGCCATGCGGGTGGTGAGCAGCTGCGGCCCACGCTCGCCGACGGTCATGACCAGCACGGCCACGCCGTGACCGGCCGCCCGGTGCTTCGCCAGGGTGGCGCCGCAACCGAGCTCCACGTCATCAGGATGGGCGCCGATGGCAAGGACCTTCATGCGAGGTTGATCTCCCGGGGCGAGCCGGTGTTCACCGGCTGGACGGATGGAACTGCTGGTGCGGTTGCGGTGTCGGCGACGGCTGCGGGCCGGAACTCGACCGGCATGATCCAGTCGATACGGGCGAGCACCTCGGGCCGACGGGGGAACGCGGCGATCACGGTCCGGCCCGACGACCGGGTCATCCGCACGACCCGGGTGCGGGTGACGAGCTCCACGGCGTCATGGCCTTCGAGCTGTTCGAGCAGACCGGACAGCATGGCCAGTTCGCCGACCTCACCCATCCCGTCGCGGCCGCCCGGGTGGGCGACGACCACGGCGGCGACGAGGTCGGCGGCCAGGGCATCGCGCAGCGTCCGGATGTCCGGGCCGGCGACCTGGCCGCCTACGAGGCCGGGCCCCTGCCGACCGGCCGCGGGCACACCGGCTCGGGCGCTGCGGTCGGCTGACGGCATCTCCTGGGCTGTGTTCACGAATGCTCCGGCTTTCGGCGTTGTCGTGGGACGGACCGCTGCGGCGAGGATGCCGCTCGAGCTTGCTCATCCCATCTATGGGCGAGCACGGCCACGCTGGGGAGAGGACTTTCGACAGCGGAAAATGGTCCCACCCGGCGCCGCGGCCCGACCTCGAGCGGCGAGCCGGACGCCCGTGGCCGGCCCGCGTGGGGCCGACCACGGTGTGACCGGGTCGAGCTCAGATCGCCGCGGGCTGGGCGACGCGGAGCTTCCGCTGGCGGTACAGCACGAAGCCGAGCCCAGCGGTGAGGGCCAGTGCTCCGCCGGCGATGCCGCCGACCGGCACCGGCGTGCCGATGCCACAGGTCTTCTTCCCGTCGCCCTTGACGATGGTGTAGGCCACCACGCGCCGGTTCGGGTCACCGAGGTTGCTCTTGACCGGGACCCCGTTGGGGAACGAGTCCGAGCACGACACGTGCAGCATCGTGGCGATCAGACCGGGGTTGGTCTGCTCGGTGATGTCGTTCTGCGTCGCGCAACCCTTGTCGAGGCCGACGACGTCCGAGTCGTTGTACTGGAACAGGAAGTAGGTCTGGCCCGACGGGCACGGGTTCACGACCGTCCCACCGCCGCCACCCTTCTGGCTCTTGCCCGCCCCGGGCGCAGCCGCGGCCACCCCGAGGGGCAGCAACGCCCCCATCAGCACGCCGACCACCGCCAACAGCATCTTTCTCAACGGAATCCACCTTCTCTCGTGTCATCGACGGCTGGTGCCGCCTTCGCTGAACCGGTGCAGCCACCGGGTCCGTGCGCCGTCGAACGAGATGGGCCGCCAGGCCCAACCGGTACGGCTGCTTGTGACACGGACTACCCACAAGTGAGCAGCGCGAATCCCCCAGATGCGACAGGACGATCGGCAGGAGGGACCGGTTACCCGGGCTCCGCACCCCGACGGGCCCGGTCCCATCCCTGCAGGCGCGCGGACCCGGCCGGACGCGCCACGACCCCGCACCTGGCGGGGTCGTGGACACTTCGGCGATCGGTCACCGGACGGGGTGTTCACCCCGGTCGGGCGAGGTCCCGGTGGACGTCCGGGAGAGGCGGGGCGGTCAGTCGGTGCTGACCGCGTCCGGGATGGTCACATCCGCACCCGGACGCCATTCCTGCTGCTGGTGGTCCTTGGCGCGGGCCGAGCCCTTGGCCAAGGTCACCTTCAGGGCGTCATAGGCACCGGGCGTCTCGCGGATCTTGGCCATGACCGCCTGCGATGCGCCCTGCATCAGCTCGTGCTGGTTCTCGGTCAGGAACTCGGCGGACTTGCGCAGGTGGCGCAGCTGGCCGTTGACCTCGGGGATCACGTAGCGGGCGACCATCTCCCACGAACGCCGGGTGGCATCGTGGTTGGCCCAGTCGTGGGCGAAGCCGATGGCGGCACCGAACCCGCCGGTGACCTCGTTGAGGTTGCGGATGGCGTCGACGAGGTCGTCGGGCGTGCCGACGACAGCGGCACCGGAGGCGGTCATGCTGTCCATCAGCGCCCACGGATCGTCGTAGTGCTTGGCGCCGGGCCGGCCCAGCACCCGCACGTTGTATTCGTTGTGCCAGCGCTGCAACCCGAGCAGTGCCTCCTCGCGGGCCTGCTCGCGGGTCTCGGCGATGTGCCAGTTCATCATCACCCGCCAGTTGCGACGCGACACCGTCTGGCCGTGCTCGGCCGCTGCGGACTCGGCGAAGCCCCACTGGGTGGGCAGGGCGGCGAGGCCCTCGGAGGAGGTCGAGGCGATGGAGATCACGCCGGTGCCGTGCTTGCCGGCGAGGGTCATGCCCGACGGCGACAGGGACGACGCCGTGGCCATCTCCATGTGCTCCTGGTAGGGAAGGATCTGCAGCTGGGCGTCGCGCAGGGTGAACCAGTCCGACTCGTGCGTGAAGCGGTCCTCGCCGCGCAGCAGCCGGATGATCACGCCCATCGCCTCGTCCTGACGGTCGCGCTGGGTCATCGGGTCGATGGCCAGGGTGTGGGCGTCGGAGGGCAGAGCGCCCGGCCCGGAACCGAAGATCACGCGACCGCGGGCCATCTGGTCGAGCTGCGCGAGTCGTGACGCCACGTTGAAGGGATGGTGGTACGGCAGCGAGATCACCCCGGTGCCGAGGCGGATGGTGCCGGTCCGCTCCGCTGCGGCGGCGAGCACCAGCTCGGGCGAGCCGATGGTCTCCCAGCCCGAGGAGTGGTGCTCGCCCACCCAGTACTCGTCGAAGCCGAGCTTGTCGAGCTGCTCGGCCAGGGCGATGTCCCGGCGGAAGAGCAACATGGGTGACTCGCCCAGCGGGTGGTGCGGGGCGACGAAGGCTCCGAAGCGCATGCGTTCCATGGACGAACGCTACCGCCCGGCGGCCGTCGGCGGGCAAGCGTCGCGCCTGCGCCCCGCCCGCCCCGCCCGCCACGGGCGAACGTGACAAGGTAGAGGCGCTAGGGGTGCGCCAGGAACGCGGCCCGAACACGAACGGGGGAACGTCCATGAGCACTGCGCCGGCCACAGCGACCGTCGAGCTGCACCGCAACCTCGAGATCCCCATGCGCGACGGGGTGATCCTGCGGGCCGACCTCTACCGGCCCGCCGGGGACGGCCGCCACCCGGTCGTGCTGCAACGGACCCCGTATGACAAGTCGCTCAAGGCCAACGCCTTCATGATGATGGACCCGCTGCGCACCGCCGAGGCCGGCTTCGCCGTGGTGGTGCAGGACACCCGGGGCCGCTTCACCTCCGACGGCACCTTCACCCCGTTCCGGGACGACACCGCCGACGGCTACGACACCGTCGAGTGGTGCGCCGCCCAACCGTGGTCCACCGGGGTGGTCGGCATGTACGGCGCCTCCTACGTGGGCGCCACCCAGTGGCTCGCGGCCATCGGGACGCCACCGTCGCTGCGGGCCATCTTCCCGCAGATCACCGCCTCGCAGTACCACGAGGGATGGACGCACCAGGGCGGCGCATTCGCACTGGGGTTCAACCTGTCCTGGACGGTGGCCGGGCTCGCACCGGACACCTACCGCAGGCTGCGCAAGGAACGTCCGGAGCTGAGCCCGGCCTTCCACCGCGTGGTGGGCGCCATCGACGAGCTCGGCGAGTGGTTCACCCACACCCCGCTGTCGGATCTGCCCCTGCTGGCCGACGGGGCGCCATACTTCGCGGACTGGGTCGCCCATCCGGACGACGACGACTGGTGGGCGCCGATCCGGGTGGAGGACCACTACGAGCGGGTCACCACCCCGTCGCTGAACGTCGGCGGCTGGTACGACATCTTCCTGGGCGGGACCCTGGCGAACTACGTCGGGATGCGTGCCCGGGGTGGCACCGAGGCCGCCCGGCAGGGCCAACGCCTCGTCGTGGGGCCGTGGCACCACATGGTGTCGCCCTCGAACATCGCCGGTGAGGTCGACTTCGGCGCCGGTGCGAACGCCCTGGCCGTCGACCTCGACGGCATGGGCATCCGCTGGTTCGACCAGTGGCTCCGCCACGACGAGCCGGCGCCCACCACCGACCCGCCGGTCCGGCTGTTCGTGATGGGCGAGAACCGCTGGCGCACCTTCGCCGACTGGCCGGTCCCGGATGCGGTGGATACCGCGTGGTATCTGCACAGCGGCGGGCGGGCCCAGAGCCTGCACGGCGACGGGGTCCTCTCCCCCGCCGCCCCGGCGGCCGACGAGCCCTACGACGTCTACGTGTCCGACCCCCGCAACCCGGTCAAGACCAAGGGCGGCGGCCTGTGCTGCTGGCCCGGCGCCATCCCCGGCGGGGCCTACGACCAGCGCAGCGTCGAGGAACGCCGGGACGTGCTGGTGTACACCTCGGCCGTGCTCACCGAGGACGTGACGGTCATCGGTCCGGTGCGCTGCGTGCTGCACGCCGCCACCAGCGCGCCCGATTGCGACTTCACCGCCAAGCTGGTCGACGTCCATCCCGACGGGTATGCCCGCAACCTGTGCGACGGGATCCTGCGTGGCCGCTACCGCCAGGGCACTTCCCGACCGGTCCTGCTCGAGCCGGGGACGGTCCACGAGTGGCACATCGACCTCGTCGCCACCGCCAACGTGTTCAGGGCCGGGCACCGCATCCGCCTCGAGATCGCCTCGGCCAACTTCCCGCGCTTCGACCGCAACCCCCAGACCGGCGAGGCGTCGGGCACGGCGACGGAGTTCGCCACCGCCCTGCAGCAGGTGTTCCACGACCCCGCCCGGCCGTCCCGGGTGGTCCTGCCGATCGTGCCGAACGCCGGCTGACCGACCGTGCCGAACGCCGGCTGACCGGCCGGACCGGCCGGCACGACGCGACCCGGCCACCCCGGCCGGTCAGTCGAGCGGACGGACGCTGGTGCGATCGGCGATGTAGATGAGCGTGGCGGCGAGGGCGGAGAACAACAGCACGGCGTAGGCCAACGGCCGCACCGTCCCGTCGTACGCCCCGTCGACCAGCGATCCGAGGACGGCGCCGCCGGCGGTACTCACCGTGCCCAGCATCGCCGCCGCCATACCGGCCACCCGGCCCACCGGGCCCATGGCGGCGGTGTTGCAGTTGGGCAGCAGGGTCGGATGCAGCGGCAGCAGCACCGCCATGATGGCGCAGAAGGCCCAGAACGGCGGGCGACCATCGGTCACGGTGGCGACGATGGCGAACACCGCAGCCACCGCCACCAGCGTGAGGGACAGCACCCGCAGCAGCTTGCGCAGGCCCAGTGCCACCACCAGCCGGGCACTGAGCAGGGTGGCGAGTCCCATGCCGACGGCCAACGCCCCGAAGACCAGCGGGAACTGCGGTCCGTGGCCGAACACCTCGTCGATGATCACCTCGGAGTTGCCCAGGTATGCCGCCATCGAGCCGAACAGGCAGGTCGCCGCCAGGCCGTAGGCCACCGTCGGCCGGGTGCGGATGACCACCCCGGCGGCATTGGCGAGGTCCGACACCCCCGACGTGCGCCGGCGCTCCGGCGGCAGCGTCTCGGGCAGCCGCCGGCTCCACACCAGCAACGCCGTGGCCCCGACCACCGTGCCCCAGAAGATCGCCGGCCACGAAGCGACCTGCAACGCCACCGCCCCCAACGACGGGGCCACCACCGGCACCAGCAGGAACACCGCCATGGCGAAGGACATGGTGCGGGCCATCATCTCGCCCTCGAAACGGTCGCGCACCATGGCGATGGCCAGCGAGCGCGGCCCTGCGGCACCGAGGCCACCGACCACGCGGCACAGCACCAGAACCGTGAGCGTCGGCGACAGGGCCGAGCCGACCCCGCCGGCGATGTACAGGCCGAGCCCGAAGTACAGCAGCGGCTTGCGGCCGAACCGGTCCGACAGCGGCCCGTAGAACAGCTGCCCGAACGCCAGGCCCAGGAAGTAGGCGGTGATGACCCACGACACCGAGGTGGAACCCTCGGGCAGCCCGAAGTCGCTGCGGATGCGGCCGAACGCGGGCAGCACGGCGTCGATGCCGACCGCGGTGAGCCCCATGCAGGCGGCGATCAGCCCGACGAACTCACGCCGGCCGGCCACACCCCTGCCGGCCGCGGCGCCACCGGGCGCGCCGGCCTCCGCCCCGGCGGGCCCCTGCGCCGCTGCGGCCGATGCCGAGGCGGTCATGACGGCACCACCGACAGGGTCAGCCGGGCCGGGACGACGGCGTCGTGGTGCACCGTGGTGGTGGCGACGCGCACGTCCGCGTCGGTGTCGGCGGCGAGCAGCGGGTGCCCGCTGTTGGTGTTGCGGGCCCGGCGCGGGAAGTTGCTGCCGGTCAGATCGACCCCGATGCGGCTGCCGACGGCGAAGCGATGGTGGAGGTGGCCGAGCTCGACCCGGATCTCGACCGGCACACCGGGCTGCAACGGCTCGGCCTCGGCGGTGCCGTTGCGGTACATGACCCGTACCACCCCGTCCATCAGCAGCACCGACCGCCCGTCGGGATGATCCTCCACCAGCTTGGCCACCACGTCGGTGTCGGGGCAGTCCGACTCGACGCGCAGCACCACCTCCGCCGGGCCGGCGAGCACCAGCTCCTCGGTGAGCGGATCGCTGCGATAGAGCAGGCCGTAGTCGGCGCGTTCCTGGACCGGCCGCTGGTCGCGTGCTCCGGCGGTGATGAGCATGTTGCGCCCTCCGAGGGTCGGCACCGGGCGGCGCGGGTCGTAGCGGAACGTGGCCGGGGCCGATGCCGGGCCGGAGTCGGCAACGGTGGGGTCGAGCCGGCCGTCGCCGTGCAGGAACCATGTCCGGGGCGCGGCCTCCGGCGGGGGCCAGGAGGCGGCGTGGCGCCAGTCGTCGGCGACATAGGCACCGGCGTCGGCCACCCAGCAGCGGGGCGAGAAGAACACCGGCGGCTCCTCGACGATCGGGGTGGGGATGCCCTTCAGCCAGTGGTCGAACCACTCGAAGTACGGGTCGCGTGGCCAGAACTGCTGCTCGTACACGAAGTAGTGGTAGTTGGGACCGACCCAGAGCTTCTGGTTCCCGACGCGCTCGGCGAGCTCGGTGAAGGCCCGGATCACGCTGGTGGAGAAGATGTCGAACCAGGTGGTGACGTGGAAGCCCGGCACGTCGATGCTCGAGCGGAAGTCGTGGCGGGCCCGGAACGCGTCGGGCGCCGGGTGGCTGATCAGCTCGTCGAGGTAGGGCTGCCACACGGAGAAATCGGGGTAGCCGAGCAACGGGAGGTGCATCCACTCGGCCACGCCGACGTAGGGCGGGCGCTGGTTCCGGGCCCCGTCGAGGGCCGCGAAGCGGGCCCGGGCCGAGTCGGCGACCGCGTCGAGCTCGGCGTCGCTCAGACCGGTTCGGGCCTGCACCGCGTCGCGGTGGCTGCGTGACAGGCCGGGGATGTTGTTGGCCACCCACAGCCACAGCCGTTCGAGCTCGATGGACTGGCCTTCGTAGACCACGTCGTCGTAGATGCTCGACCCGCCGACCTGGGCGAAGAAGGCCCGCACGCTCGGATGGCGTTGCGACGCCGCGGCGAGCGCGGTGGTGGAGGCCGCCGAGGAGCCCGACAGGCCCACATTGCCGTCGCTCCAGGGCTCGGCAGCGATCCAGTCGAGCAGGTCGTAGCCGTCGGTGGCGTCGTCGCCGTAGACGTGGTCCTCGCCCTCGGAGCCGTTGCGGCCCCGGCAGTCCTGGAACACCGCGGCGTAGCCGTGCTCGACGAGGCGCCGCCAGCCGTGCTTGAGCGCACCGGCCATCGGTCGCGCCGGGTCGGGCAGCCAGCCCTTGGCCGGGTCGGTGGCGTCGACGCCCTGCAGCGCGGTGATGCCGTACGGGGTGCGCTGCACGATGACGGGGAACCGTGGACCGCCGTGTTCGGGCAGGTAGACGAAGGTGTTCAGCCGGACCCCGTCACGCATCGGGACCATGGCCTGGAAGCACCGGGCGCCGTCGATGTCCTGCATGGCCTGCTCCAGTCCCGTGCCCGTCCCGGCCGAACGGCGGGAACCGCGGGAGGCTACCGCCGGGTGGTCCCGGCGTCGCGATCCGGTGCCGTCCCCCCGCGGCGAACCGGTTAAACCCTTGACACCCCCCGGGGTAGGGGCCAATCTGCCCCATGCGCGTCGATTCCCGCCGTCAGATCGCCCTACGCTCGCTGGTTGCGCTGGCGGTGCTCGCCGGGCTGCTGAGCGGCCTCGCTGCGCTGGGCGGCCAGGCCGGAGCGGCGTCGACCTACACCGTGCGACGGCTGTCCTCCCCGGCCCGTACCCAGGTGCTCCAGGGCACCAAGGTGGTGGCCACCTTCACCGACGGGTCGCGCTCGGTGGCGCTGAGCGCCACCAGTCGCACCTTCGCCGAGCCGACCTTCACCGCCAACACGGTCACCACGACCACCTGGGTCCGGCTGCTGGGTTCGCCCTTCACCGGCACCGTGGACCTGGCCTGGGTCACCGCCCGTCTGGCGGACACCTCACCCGACGTGCTGGCCATGGCCATGCAGTACCGGGTGGGGGAACCGGCGATCGTCACGGGCGGCCTGCAGGTCGCCGGTGACGCAGCCTACGGCCCGTTGCAGACCGACGGCACCCGGGCGGAAGGTTCCGACTTCAACGATTACCTCGGCATCAGCTACACGTACCCGGGCAGCGTGGTCGACGCCCCCGAGGCCGACCAGTTCCGTTCGCTGGACTGCTCGGGCTTCATGCGCATGGTGCTCGGCTACCGCGGCGGGGTGCCGATGACCCTTGCGGCCGGAGCCGCCGACCGCCTCCCCCGCCGTGCCGTCGACCAGGCCTCGTCGGGGCCGGGGGTCGTGCTGATCGCCAACACCGGCGCAGCCCCGGGCTCGCGCAGCGTGCTGCAGGCCGGCGATCTGGTGTTCTTCGACGTGAGCACCGACGACGGCACCCTCATCGACCACGTCGGCATGTTCCTCGGCCGCGACAACGCCGGCAACGACCGGTTCATCTCGAGCCGCAAGAGCGCCAACGGGCCGACGATGGGCGATCTGTCGGGCCGCTCGGTGCTCAACGGCACCGGCCTGTACGCCACCGGCTTCCGCAGCGCCCGGCGGGTCTGAAGCGCCCGCCGAACGGCCGGCCGGCACGCCGGGGGCGCCGGACGAAGGGGCCGATCGGCCCGTGCCCCCGGTTTCGGACCGCCGGGGCGGTAGGCTCGCTGTGCGGCCGGTTCACAAGGGACATGGCTCGCTGTAGAGAAGAGTCATTTTGATCACAGGCACCGTCAAGTTCTTCAACGCCGAGAAGGGCTTCGGCTTCATCTCGCGAGATGGGGGCGAGGACGTCTTCGTGCATTACTCGAACATCCAGGGCAACGGGTACCGCAGCCTGGAGCAGGGCCAGACCGTCGAGTTCGACGTGGCCCCCGGACGCAAAGGCGAGGAAGCGCAGAACGTCCGGCTCATCTGAGCTGAAGGACTACTGACGTCGGAGCCACCGGTCATCCCGGTGGCTCTTTCGCGTTTTCCCTCCGGTTGCGCGTCGGGAATCGACCCGAGTGGGCCCAACGTCCCGGGCTTCCTGAACGTCGGATGAACAAGCACGGGATGCTTTCCCAACGGCGGCCTCAGACCGTCCCCAAACCGCCCGATTGGGTGATCAGGAACCGGCAGGCCCCGCCGATGAGCCAAGTGGTCGCGGAGATCCGGCCGACAGTTGCGGATCCGTTCGTGAGCATCGTCGCCCGGGGACGGAGCGTCGATCGGTCAGCTCCGGGACCCCAACTCAAGGAGGAGCTATGTACAAGAGCACCAGGCGGCTGCTCACCGGCGCAGTTGCGGTGATCGGCGTGGCCGTCACCGCCGGCACGGCGTTCACCGCCAGCAACACCCTGGCCGACCAGAGCGCCGGTCAGGGCGTGGCCCCGGTCTCGGGCTACACCATCACCGACGTCGAGTACCTCACCGACGTCGACAGCGCCAACGTCAACACCAACGCCAGCACCGTTGTCGAGGTCCAGTTCGACATCGTGCGCGACGTGACCACGCTGTACGCCAGCGTGGCCGACGTCAACGCCCGGGTGTTCGTGCAGCTGCGCAGCGACACCGCCAGCGACGGCAACTGGGCCACGTGCACGGTCACCGCCGGCGAGGCGACCTGTACCCTCACCGGCGCCCAGCGGGTGCTGATCGACGACGTGGACGACATCTCCGTGGTCGCCTACGACATCGACCCCACCCCGTGATCCGTCGCTGAGCTCCTGCCAGCCGAGGCCTCCGTCTCGTGGTCGGTGCCACCGCCGTGGTGGTGGCACCGACCGTTGGCCTCTCCCGCCGACGATCTCCCGCTGGGGACCGCACGGCTCGACGACCCTGTTCTCCGGCCCGGCGCCCCTGGTGGCGGGCTCGACCCCTCGCGCAGCCGCACCCCGACCGACCTGGGAGGTGATCACCCATGACGCCGCGACGCATCCTCTCGATGCTGTTCTCGCTCGCCGCCACCGTCGCGTTGTGGGCCTGCATCGCCCCGGCCCACCTCGGCGGCTCGCTGTCCTACGTCACCATCAAGGGCACGTCGATGAACCCCGGCATCCACGCCGGTGACGTGGTCGTGCTCAAGCCCTCCCCGCCGTACAACATCGGCGACGTCATCGCCTACCGGTCGAACATGAGCGGTGCCCCGATCCTGCACCGGGTGATCGACATCACCGGCGACCGGTTCCTGATGCAGGGCGACAACAACAACTTCGTGGACGACTACCGTCCGACCGAGGCCGACGTGATCGGCCAGAAGGTCCTGCTGATCCCACGGGGCAGCTCGATCGTCGAGCTCGCCACCAGGCCCTGGTTCATCACCGCCGTCGGGGTCCTCACCCTGCTGTTCGTGGTGGTCCTGGCCATCCGGGCCGAGCGCCAGCGCCGGCGGGTCGGTCGTTCCCGCAACGGCGGCACCTCACGGGACCGCCGCCCCAACCGTCGCCGTCATCTCGCCGCCCACGAGCACCACGAGCACACCGAGCTCGAGGATCCGGCCCATCCCGAGCCCCCTGTCCACCCCGAACCGCCCGTCGTGGCCGCCGAGACCGCCGACGGCGTCGTCAGCTCGCCGGCCGTCAGCGAGGCGGCGAACGACCTCGCCGGCGCCGACGACCGGGCCGACGACGACCACGACGCCGGGATCGACCCGCCGTCCGCACCGGCCCATCGCGACGGCACCCCGGACGGGTCGGACGCACCCGACGAGCGTGAACTGGCCGGAGCAGCCGCTGCGACCGCCGGCCCCGGCACGGCCAGGCGCCGGCGCAGCCTGCCGACGATGCACGTGCCCGGTCGGCCGTTCGTGTGGCTGATGCTGGCCGCGCTCTGCGCCGGCATCACCCAGGTGGCCTGGAGCGCCCCGCTGCACACCGACGCCGCCCAGACCCGCCCGTTGCTGGTGAAGTACCGCTTCGACTACGGCGCCAAGCTGCCGCCGAACCCCGTCTACGACAACCCCGAGCTGCATTTCGGCGACACCATCTTCCTGTCGGTGGTGGACCGCATCGACGTCACGGTGGGCTGGTCGCTGCCGGCCGACCAGGTCGCCGTCACCGGCGGCCTGCTGACGGTGAAGACCACCCTCGAGTCGACCGCCGGCTGGACACGCGAGTTCGGTGAGCCGATCGTGGTGCCCATCGACGGCGTCACCGCCTCGACGGTCATCCCGGTGGACTTCCGGGCCGCCCGCATGCTCATCACCCAGGTCGACGCGGCTGCGGCGGTGACCGGCTCGGTAGCCCTCAACGTGGTCGCCAGCGCCAAGGTCGACGGGGCGACCATCGCCACCGGCACCCCCGGCCCGCTGGCCGAGGAGACCTCGAGCCTGCTGACCTTTCGCCTGACCGACAACACCGCGACGGTGGCCATGAGCCCCACCACCAAGGACGGCACCAACAGCAAGTCCTCGGCCGCCGCCCCGGCCGGCGCCTCATCGGGCAAGACCGTCGCGGCCGAGACCAGCAGCCTCTCCGGTGGCCCGGTACCCAAGTCGGAGGCGATCGTCGAGCCCGGCGTGCACGAGGTCGTCCAGTGGATCCAGACCGCGCAGCTGGTGCCCAACCGCCTGGCGCTCGGCCCGCTCTCGCTCGACGTGAGCACCGCCCGGCAGGGTGGATCGGCCGGACTCGCGTTGTTCCTCGCCCTCGGCCTCGGCGGCCTGGCGATCGAGTACCTGGCCCGCCACCGCGGTGAGCCCGCCTACATCGCAGCCCTGCACGGCGCCCGCCTGGTGCCCATGCGCGACCTGCCCGAGGACCGCCAGCACGAGGTGATCGACCTGGCCAGCTTCGAGGCGCTGCTTGCCATGAGCCGCCGCCTCGACCTGCCGATCATGGTCGAGACCCCGGGCCGGAACTCGGCGTACCGCGGGCTGGTCCGCTACTACGTCTACGACGGCCCCGCCACCTACCGCTACGTGACGACCACCTCGACCCGCGCCGCCGACCAGCGTCCGGCCGAGGGCCTGATGGACGGCCCGGCCGATCACGCAGCCCATCAGCCTGCCGACCACCCGGGCCACCACCACGCCGCTGACCTGCCCACGAGGGCGACGGCGGGCACCGCGACCCTCCAGGACAGCCGGGTCGAGACCCACCAGGGCTGATCGGGCCGCTGACGATGCCGTCTGCACGACGCACCGCCACCCGCTGGCTCACCTCCCGACGAGCCGGCCGCTGGGCGCGGCGCGCCCTGCCGTTCACGCTGCTGACCCTGGCGTTCACCACCATCTCGCTGTCGGCCTTCGCGGCCAGCAACGACGTGCCCGACACCAGCGCCGGCCAGGCGGTGCCGGCACTGCCCGGATCGCCGGCGATCGTGTCGGTGGGCAGCGCCGACGGCGAGCTCGACGTCGTCTTCGACCCGCCGGGCAACGAGCCCACCGCCAACATCACCACCTACCAGTACTCCACCGACAACGGCCTGACCTGGAAGGCCCGGGCAACCGGCACGACCGCGTCGCCGCTGGCCATCACCACCGTGTCGGGCGGCGCCGCCGGACTGGTCAACGGCACCCCGTACTCGGTGCGGATCCGGGCGGTCAACGCCATCGGCACCGGCCCGGTGTCCAACCGGGTGAACGCCACGCCCTACACCGTGCCCGACGCCCCGACCTCGGTCACCGGCAGCGAGGGCGACCAGCAGATCGCCGTTGCGTGGCAGGCCCCACTCGACAACGGTGGCAGCGCCGTCACCG
This sequence comes from uncultured Acidimicrobiia bacterium, assembly GCA_903921205.1. Taxonomy (GTDB): domain Bacteria; phylum Actinomycetota; class Acidimicrobiia; order Acidimicrobiales; family CAIXPF01; genus CAIXPF01. The sequence continues at coordinate 23,601 of CAIXPF010000107.1, forward strand.
GCTACCGGGTGCAGATCCGCACTGCGCCGAGCGGAGCGTGGGGCGATCCCGGCGGCACCTGCGCGTTCGCCGTCACCGGGTCGTCCACCGCGCTGTCCTGTGACGCCACCGGCCTCACCAACGGCACCGCCTACAACGTGCGGGTCGCAGCCGTCAACGCCGGCGGGACCGGCGCCTCGAGCGACCCGACCGGCGACGTGACCCCCATGGCCCCCACCCCCGGCGCACCGACCGGCGTGAGCGCCGTTGCCGGCAACCAGCAGGCCACGGTCAGTTGGACCGCGCCGACCGGGACCAGCAACCCGATCACCGGCTACACGGTCACCTCCTCTCCCGGCGGGCTCACCTGCACCACGAACGGGGCGCTCAGCTGCGTCGTCACCGGGCTGACGAACGGCACGGCCTACACCTTCACCGTGGTCGCCGGCAGCGCCGGTGGCGACGGGCCGGCGTCGAACCCGTCCGCGGCGGTCACGCCGTGCACCACGCCCGACGCCCCGACCGCGCTGAGCGCCACCCCCGGTGAGCAGGACATGACCCTGTCGTGGACCGCACCGGCATCGAACGGCGGCGTGGCCCTCACCGACTACACGGTGCAGTACCGGGTGCTCAACGCCCCGACGTGGAGCACCTTCGCCGACGGCACCTCGACCGCCACCACCGCCACCGTCACCGGCCTGACCGTCGGCACCACCTACGAGTTCCGGGTGGCGGCGGTCAACACGGCCGGAACCGGCAGCTACACCGCGGCGGTCACCGGTGACGGCTCGACGGCCTGGGGACCGGAGGATCTCAGCGGCGGCGTGGACCTGTGGCTCGACGCCGACGACGCCGCGACGTTCACCCTGTCGGGCTCGACGGTCAGCCAGTGGAACGACAAGTCCGGTCATCTGCGTCACGCCGGGCAGGCCACTGTGGCCAACCAGCCCGCCCGGACCGCATCGGTGATGAACAGCCGGGCTGCGGTGGTCTTCGACGGCACCGACGACTCGCTGCCCTTCGACGGGTCCTTCGTGGTCAACAGCGACTACTCGGCGGCCGTGGCCGTCGCCCGCAGCTCGAACCAGAGCGCCAACTACTTCCTCGCCGGCACCACCTGGGCCGGCAACCAGATGCTGTCGCTGGGCTGGCGGTTCAACACGGCCCTCACGCACGCCCAGTTCAACAACGACTACGACATGACCGTCAGCGGCTACTCCGGAAGCCCGGTGAACCAGGTCATGACCTTCCGGCACTCCACCACCGGGGGCAAGAGCACCTGGATCGACGGCGGGACCAGTGGCCTCGCGGCGTCGGGGACGTCGGGCAGCACCACCTCGCTGAGCGGTTGGGGTGGCTCGTCGGTCGGCCGGCTGAGCAACAACTACTTCAACGGCCGGGTCGGCGAGATCGTGATGATGGCCTCGGCGCTGTCCACCTCGGACCGCCAGAAGCTCGAGGGCTACCTGGCCTGGAAGTGGGGCACCACCGGCCTGCTCCCCTCCAGCCACCCCTACAAGACCCTCCCGCCCTACACCGCGACACCGGCCACCGCTCCCGGCACCCCCACCGGCCTCGCCGCCACCGCCGCCGACCAGTCCGCCGTGCTCACCTGGACCGCCCCCGCCTCCACCGGCGGCAGCGCCATCGCCGACTACCTCGTCCAGTACAAGGCGTCCAGCAGCGGCACCTGGCTCACCTTCACCGACAGCGCCACCAGCACCACCGGCGCAACCGTCACCGGCCTCACCAACGGCACCGCCTACGACTTCCGCGTCGCCGCCGTCAACGCCGTCGGCACCGGCACCGCCACGGCGTCGACCTCGACCACCCCGGTGACGACCCCGGGTGCACCCACCGCGCTGGCCGGCACCGCCGGCAACACCCAGGTCGCCCTCACCTGGACCGCCCCCGCCTCCACCGGCGGAAACGCCATCACCGACTACGTGGTCCAGTACAAGGCCTCCAGCAGCAGCACCTGGCTCACCTTCGCCG
>CAIXPF010000108.1 GCA_903921205.1 uncultured Acidimicrobiia bacterium
CGGGCCGCGGCGCCGCCGGCCCGAACCGTGGCGGGCCCGGTGGTGGCGCGGGTGGTGGGTGTGGTGGTCATCGGGGCTTCCCCATTCCCGGCGGCGGACCCTGTGGGGGCCCTTCGCGCAGACGTCGTCCGGTCAGTGCGATGAAGACCGTCTCCAAGGTCGGCTCGGCTGCGGAGAGGTCGGTCACGGTCAACCCGGCGTCCTCGGCCGCCCCCATCACCCGGGGCAGGATGCCCTCCCCGTTCATGGTGAGCTGCACGGCGTTGTCGATCACGCTGGGGGTGCCGGCGTCGGGCAGCCGCTGGTGCAGTGCTGCACCGGCGCGGGCGAGACGTTCGTCGGTGGTGCCGCCGAGCCCGTCGTCGGCGACGTGGACCCGCACCACGGTGCCGTCGGCGACCGATCGCTTGAGACCGGCCGGGGTGTCGAGCGCCACGATGCGACCGTTGTCCATGATGGCCACCCGGTCGCAGAGCTGGTCGGCCTCTTCCATGTAATGGGTGGTGAGCAGCACGGTCTGCCCGTCGGCCTGCAGGCCGCGGACCACGTCCCACAGGGCCAGCCGGCTCTGCGGGTCGAGCCCGGAGGTGGGCTCGTCGAGGAACAGCACGGCGGGCCGGTGCAGCGTCGCGCGGGCCACCATCAGCCGTTGGGCCATGCCACCCGACAGCGCCATCACCGGCATGGTCGCCCGGTCGGCGAGGTTGAAGCGTTGCAGGGCCTCGTCGCGGGCGGTGCGGGCCTCGGCCCGGCTCATCCCGAAGTAGCGGCCGTGGAAGTACAGGTTCTCGCCGACGTCGAGGGCCCGGTCGAGGGTGTTGAACTGCGGGACCACGCCGATGAGCTGCTTGGCCACCGCCGGCTCGCCGATGACGTCGACGCCGCCGATCCGTGCGGAGCCGCCGGTCGGCACCACCGAGGTGGTGAGCATGCCGATGGTGGTGGTCTTGCCCGCGCCGTTGGGGCCGAGCAGGCCGAAGATCTCGCCGGTGCGGACCTCGAGGTCGAGGCCGTCGACGGCGACCACCTGGCCGTCGCGATAGGTCTTGCGCAACCCGGTGGTGGAGATGGCGGCTTCGGGCATGGAGACGTTCTAGCCCGCGACCCCCGCCGGGGCGCGGTTGGTGGGTCCGACCTGAACCGGCCCCGACCGGCCGTCTCGTCGCTCGGCCGGGCGGTAGGGTCGATCCGTGGGCTATCGGGCGACGCTGCGTGGCGAGCGGTTCCACTTCGCCGACCTGCGCGAGTTGCTGGCCAAGGCCAACGAGCCCAAGTCCGGCGACGAGCTGGCCGGGATCGCCGCCGGGTCGCTGCGTGAGCGGGTCGCGGCGAAGCTGGCGCTGGCCGAGGTGACGTTGGGCGAGCTGGCCGAACGGCCGGTGGTCGAGGACGAGCTCGAGGCGTCGCTGCTCGCCGCGCACGATCGTGAGGCGTTCGCCGCCATCGCCTCGTCGAGCGTCGGGGAGCTGCGTGACGCCCTGCTCGATCCGTCGTCGCGGGCAGAACTGGCGCTGCGGCGGGCGGCGATCCTGCCGTCGATGGCGGCGGCGGTGGCCAAGATCATGGGCGACAAGGACCTGATCGTGGCCGCGGCGGGGTTGCGGACGGTCACCCGGTGCCGCAACACGTTGGGGGAGCCGGGCGTGTTCGGGGTGCGCATCCAGCCGAACCATCCCGCCGACGATCCCGAGGCCATGCTGCTCGCCGTACTCGACGGTCTGCTGCACGGCTGCGGCGACGCGGTGATCGGCGTGAACCCCGTCGGCGACTCGGTGGCCGGGGTGGCGACGCAGCTCGGGGTGCTGCAACGGGTGATCGAGGTGCTCGGGCTGCCGACCCAGGCGTGTGTGCTGGCGCAGGTCGGCTCGCAGTTGGCGGCGCTCGATCGGGGTGCGCCGGTCGACCTGCTGTTCGCCTCGCTGGCGGGGACCACCGATGCCACCGCCAGTTTCGGGTTGAGCGAGGCGATGCTGCGCGAGGGGCGCGAGCAGGTGCTGGCCTCCCATCGCAGCCGGCCGGGGTTCGTGGGCGAGCAGGTCGTGTACGTGGAGACCGGGCAGGGCAGCGCGCTGTCGGCGGGGGCCCATCACGGGGTCGACCAGGTGACGCTCGAGGCCCGGGCGCAGGGCTACGCCCGTCTGGTCGACCCGTTCCTGGTGAACTCGGTGGTGGGCTTCATCGGGCCGGAGTACCTCGCCGACGGACGGCAGATCCGTCGGGCCGGCCTCGAGGACCACTTCATGGGCAAGTTGCTGGGCATACCAATGGGTATGGATGTGTGCTACACGAACCACGTCGACGCCGATCAGAACGATGCCGACGACCTGCTGGTGCTGCTGGCCGCGGCCGGGTGCAACTACGTGATGGGTGTGCCGGGGGCCGATGACGTGATGCTGAGCTATCAGTCGACCAGCTACCACGACGCAGCGAGTGTGCGTGAGCTGTTCGGGCTGCGTCCCGCTCCCGAGTTCGAGGCGTGGCTGGCCGGCCGGGGGTTGTGGAGGGACGGGCGGTTGGTGGCGTCGTCGGGCAGCGACCTGCGGGCGCTGTACGACGCGAGCCGGCCGGCGTTGGGACGATGAGCGACCTCGAGGCGGATCCCGTCGCGACGGCGACCGGCTGGCTCGAGCTGCGCCGCGCCGCCGCGGTGGTGACCCCGGCGCGGGTGTTCCTCGGCTCGGCCGGGTTGTCCCATCGCAGTGCCGACGCGTTGGCGCTGCGGGCCGATCACGCGGCGGCACGCGATGCGGTGGCGTCGGTGCTCGACCTGGGCCATCCGGCGTTGGCTCCGCTGGGGTTGTTCGAGGTGTGCACCGAGGCGGGTGACCATGCCGTGCACCTGCGTCGTCCCGACCTCGGTCGCCGGCTCGGCCCTGATGCCCGGGCCCGGCTCGCGGCCGAGGGCACGGTCGGGGCCGATCTGCAGGTGGTGGTGGGTGACGGTCTGTCGGTGGCGGCGGTGTACGCGCAGGTTCCGGCGCTGCTGGTCGAGCTCGAGCGGTTGACCGGGCTGCAGGGGTGGACGTGGGGACGGCCCTTCGCCGTCCGGCATTGCCGGGTCGGGGTGCTGAACGACCTCGGTGAGGTGCTCGACCCGCGGGTGGTGGTGTTGCTGGTGGGGGAGCGGCCGGGCCTGGCCACCGCCGAGAGCCTGTCGGCCTATCTGGCGTGGCGTCCCCGGCCGGGCTGCACCGA
>CAIXPF010000109.1 GCA_903921205.1 uncultured Acidimicrobiia bacterium
CGGCCTGAGGCGATCACCCCGCACCTGGTCCGCTTCGCCGAGCAGGTCATGCCCCGGCTGCGGGCTCGTTTCGGCTGATCGGGTCCGACGGTGGGGGTAGGGTCCGGCCATGCAGATGCGGATGTTGGGTGCGAGCGGTATCGAGGTCTCGGCGATCGGGCTGGGCTGCATGAGCATGTCGCAGTCCTACGGCATCCCCGACGAGGCCGAGGCCGAGGCGACCCTGCTGCGGGCCCTTGACGAGGGCGTCACGTTCTTCGACACCGCCAACGCCTACGGCGACGGCCACAACGAGACGCTCATCGGCCGGGTGCTGGCCCCGCATCGTGACCGCATGGTGCTGGCCACCAAGTTCGGCATCATCCGCGAGAAGCCCGGGGTCGACGGCGACCCGGCCAACGTGGCCGGCTACTGCGACGCCAGCCTGGCCCGGCTCGGCACCGACGTGATCGACCTGTACTACCTGCACCGGGTCGACGCCCGGGTGCCCATCGAGGACACCGTGGGTGCCATGGCCGACCTGGTTCGGGCGGGCAAGGTGCGGGCCATCGGCCTGTCGGAGGTCAGCAGCGACACCCTGCGCCGGGCCCACGCCACCCACCCGATCGCCGCGGTGCAGTCGGAGTACTCGCTGTGGACCCGCGACGTCGAGAAGAAGCTGCTCGGTACCTGTGCCGAACTGGGTGTGGCGTTGGTGCCGTTCAGCCCGCTGGGCCGCGGGTTCTTCACCGGCACGGTGACCGGCACCGAGTTCGGCAAGGGCGACATGCGCAAGAACTTCCCCCGTTTCCAGGAGGAGAACTTCGCCCGCAACCAGGAGCTGCTGGCCGGGGTGCAGGCGGTGGCGACCGAGGTCGGGGCCACGCCGGGCCAGGTGGCGCTGGCCTGGCTGCTGGCCAAGGGGCCCCATGTCGTGCCGATCCCCGGTACCAAACGGGCCGAGCGCGTGGCCGAGAACGCCGGGGCCGCCGCCGTGGCGCTCGGCGCCGAGCAGGTCACGGCCCTCGACGCCCTGTTCGACCCGGCCAACATCGCCGGTGAGCGCTACCCCGAGGCGATGTTCCGCACCATCCAACGCGACTGACCGTCGGCCCGCGCCCACCGGTCCGGTACGGGTCGGCGCCGGACCGGTCGTTATCATACCGATCGGTATGATACCAGCCGGTATGGTGCGTACCGGTACGGCGTGCTCAGCGTGACCGGAGGGCGGGGAGGACCTCGTCGACGAGCAACCGGTCTGACTCGGCGGTGTCATCGGGGTCGTTGTCGAGCGACGGGAACGACAGGTACAGCCGGTCGATCCCGGCGTCGGCCACCGCGCCGAGCCGTTCGACGACCTGGTCGACAGGGCCGACCGCGGCGAAACGTTGCACGAAGTCGGGGTCGATGGCGCGGGCGTGGCGGGCCCGGCCCATGGTGTGCTTGTGCTTCTCGTAGGTGCGGTCGATGAGCAGGAACTGCTCGCGGTCCTCCGGCCGCTGGCCCTCGCCGCTGTTGCCGGCCATCCCCGAGAACTGGGCCATCGACGACACGGTGCCCCGGGCCAGCTCGACCGCCCGGTCGAGGTCGGGGTGGGGGAAGGCCTGCACGTAGGCGCTCAGCGGCAGGGCGTCGGGGTCGAGGCCGGCGTCACGCCGGGCCCGGCGGGCCACGCCCACCGCCCAGCGGACCCGCTCGGGGTCGGCGCCGACCGAGAACGCCAACCGGTCGGCCACGCAGGCGGCGAAGGCGATGATCTTCGGCCCGGTGCAGGCCACCTCGATGGGGAAGCTGGGTGAACCGAAATGCCGCAGCCAGCGCAGGCTCGACGGGGTGCCGTGCTGGTCGATCTGTTCGCCCCGGGCGTAGGCGCACAGCTCGAGCAGGTAGCGGCGGAACTGCTCGAGCGGGGCCGGGGGCAGGCCGATCTCGAAGTTGGCGCTCTGACCGCGGCCGATGCCGAGCACCATGCGTCCACCGGACACCGCGGCGACCGACGCCGCTGCCGCAGCCAGCGCGGCGGGATGGCGGGTGACGGGGTTGGAGACGCCGGTGCCCAACCCGATGGTGGTGGTGGCACCGGCCATGACCGCCAGGCCGACGAAGGGGTCGGGGGCGATGCACTGGCTGTCGACGACCACCAGGCCGTCGAACCCGGCCGCCTCGAGGTGACGGGCGTGCTCCGCCCCGCCGATCGGGTCGGCGACGGTGTTGATCCAGATCTCCGGGGTGGTCGTGCTCATGGCCGGACGCTCACCAGCTCAGCTCGATCTCGATCTCCGACTCGTCGCTGCCGATCTCGATCTCGACCTTGAAGGTGATCTCGTCGGGGACCCGCACCGAGTAGCGCAGCCCCTCGCGGCTGAACGCCACCTCGTTGTGCCGGGACAGCATGTCGGCCAGCTCGCGCAATCGCTCGGCCGCGGCCTCGCGGCGCATCCGGGAGCTTTCCTCGATCTCGACGATGTCCATGTCCGGCTCCTGGTGGTCGGGGGGTGCGGATCGCCACCGTAGCGGCCCGGCCGCTCCCGTTTGCCCGGCCCGTCTCGTCCGGGCGGGGCCGCGCGCTCAGCCGGGGTTCGCCACGTCGGCGTCGAGGCGGTGGTGGAACCACTGCAGGACCGGCTCGAAGCCGCCGTGCAGCACCCGGTCGGTGGCGGCCATGGTGCGCTGGGCCGATGCGGCCATCGCCATGTCCTCCTGTCCGGTCGACACGATGTACTCGAAGTTCTTGGCGAAGTACCGCTCGGCCTTCGATCCGGGCTCGACGGCATCGGCGGTGAGCATCGTGAAGTGCCACCAGCAGCGGTCGACCCGTCCGGGGTCGGGCAGCACCCGGTACACCGCGGCATGGTCCCCGTGGAGGTTGACCGCCAGGTTCGGGAAGATGTCGTAGCTGACCACGGCATGCTCAGCGACGTCCCAGGTGGCCGGGTCCTCGCCGGCCACGGTGCGCAGCGACTGCTTGGCGGCGGCCATGCGCCAGTGCTCGCCGACCCGGTCGAAGTGCACCAGGTTGCGCTGCATCAGGTGCGCCAGCGTGGATCGGTGCAAGTAGACGCCGTGGTAGAACTCGAGGAACGTCTCATAGAACAGCTTCCAGTTGCTGTCGACCTCGATGCGCACGCTGCGGAAGGCGTGGTGGCGGTCGAGCCCGTAGCCGGCCAGCTCGCCGGCCAGCGCGGTGCCGAGGTGGCGGTCGACGGCGGTGGCGGGGTCGGCGCCGTCGGGCAGCAGCCACACGAACCCGAGTCGTTCGGCCGAGGGCAGCTCGCGCAGGTGGAGGTCGGCCTCGTCGACGCCGGCGAACCCGGCCCGGTCGGGGATGGCCCCCAGCCGGCCGTCGGTGCGGTACGACCAGGCGTGGAACGGGCAGACCAGGGCCCGGCCGGTGTTGCCGCACGGGGCGTCGGTCAGCTGCACGCCCCGGTGCCGGCAGGCGTTGACGAATACCCGGGCCATTCCGTCGTGGCCGCGAAGCACCAGCAGCGGCAGACCCGGCAGGTCGAAGGTGGCGAAGTCGCCGGGGGCGTGCAGCTGGCCCGACAGGGCCACCACCACCGGGTGGCGCCGCAGCAGCGGGCCGCGCTCGACCTGCGCCCGGTGGGTGTCGGTGTAGGCCGACGAGGCCACCGTGGTGGCGGAGTCGGTGACGTACGTGGAGCCGTCGGCGAGATGCCGGGCGAGCTGCGCCCCCAGTGCGGTCCTGGCGTCGTGGTCCATCCGGTCCTCCCACGGTGACGGGCGGACGCTACCGCAGCCCACCCCGGCGTGACGCCCGGTCAGAATGCCCGGATCGGGCGGACGAAGCCGGCACTGTAGTTACCCACGCATCGAGGCCGGGGTAGGCGGTGGAGCTGGCGTACGCCTTCTCGTTCTCGGAGAATCCGCCGATGGAGCTGCGGTGGGTGTACCGGCACAGTTCGAGCAGCTCGTCCTTGGCGGGTAGGTACCAGTCGTTCAGGCCCCCGCCGCGGTAGTAGGCGGCGACGGTGACGGAGCTGGGGTCGGTGGTCACGGTGCAGTCGGTGGCGGCGAGGAGCACGGTGGTGTTGTTGCGTCCGGCGCCGATGGCGGTGCCGGTGGTTCCGGCATAACCCGCCAGGGGTTGCGTCGGACCCTAGGAACACCCGCGCCGGTGGGCCTCACCCGATCCGGGTGATTTCGGGTTCGGGCTCCAGGTCCGATCCCGCTGGGCGGCGACGGTTCGGCCGCCGCGCCCTCACCGCTTCGCCGCGATGAACGGCTTGCCCGCCATGATCGTGGCACCGACGACGGGCACCGCCCCCACGACGAACGAGTCCGATCCCTCGAGGTCGATCACCGCCTTGGTCTTGTCGAACAGGACGGTGGCCAGCAGCTGGCCCGGTTGCACGGTGTCGCCGGGTTGGACGAACACGCCGAGCACGACGGCGTCGTCGCTCAGGAGCAGCGCCCCGGTCGCGGGGTCGATCCGTGCGCAGCCGTCGCAGAGCTGCGGTGGGGACGTGTCGGCGAGCAGGCCGCCCACGATGGCGTTCTCCTTGGCCGCAGCGGGCCCGGCGGCGGTGGAGCCGTCCGATCCGCAGGCGGCGAGGAGAAGACCGGCGGTGGTGAGGGCGGTGGCCGGCCGGCGGCGACGGGAACTCGGGTCCATGGCCGGCAGTGTCAGCGATCCGACCCCGGCGGTCCTCACCCGATCCGGGTGATTCCGGGTTCGGGTGCGCCGTTCGGGTCCGCCGTTCGGGTTCGGCGCAGGGGGTCGTCGACGGCTCAGCCGAGCCGTCGGTCGAGGAAGTCGCTGGTGAGGGCGATGACCTCGTCGGGCCGGTCGAAGTGGACCATGTGCCCGGCTGCCACCACATGGTGTTCGACATCGGCGAACAGGCCGAGGCGCCGGTCGCGTTCGGAATCGGTCATCGGGCCGTCGAACGCCGGGCCCGGCCGCACTGCGGCGGTGGGCTTCCACCAGCGTTCCCACGCCTCGCCGCCGGTGACGACCATGGTCGGGCAGCGGACGGCGCTCCACGCCTCCTCGAAACGCTCCCGGTCGAACAACGCGGCCCACTCCCGCACGTAGGGGTCCCACTTCCACACCAGCCCACCGGTCGCCGCCGGGCGGGTGCCGCGCGCGGCGAGCTCGTCGAGCCGGGCGTCGTCGAGGCCCGGATGGGCCCGGCGCAGACGGTCACGGGCCACGGCGAGGTCGGCCATCGGCGGGCGCACCGGGTCGGCCAGGAGCGCCTCGATCGCGGCGCGGGCGATGACCCGCCGGCCGGCCCGTTCGGTCTCGCCGAAGCGCGGCGGTGGCCCGATGCCCTCGACCATGATCAGCGCCGCCGGTTCGTCGGGCCAGGTGCCGGCGAAGGTGCTGGTGACGATGGAGCCCATGCTGTGGCCGAACAGCACCGGGCGTTGCAGGCCCAGCGTGTCGACGAGGACCCGGAGGTCGGCCACGAAGTGGGCCACGGTGTACGGCCCGCCCTGGCTCGAGTCGCCGTGGCCCCGCAGATCGACGTTGAGCACGTGGAACCGCTCGGCGAACGCCTCGGCGACGGGGTGCAGCGACCACGCGAGGTCGGTGAGGCCGTGCAGGAACACCATGGGCTGCGCCCCATCGTTGCCGTAGTCCCACCCCGACAAGGTGGTACGTGGCGCGCGGACGAAGATCTGACGCGGTGCGGGCACGGGCCGGAATGTATCGGACCGATCGCCCCGGCCGCGACAGCTCCGGCCGGCCCCGCCCCGCGGTACGGCGCGGCCGGCCCCGCCTCGATGAACTGCCGGGCGCGGGCCCGGCGTTGGTACGGTGCGCCATGGCCTCTTCCGCGTCCGTGGCACCCACGGCCGACCGCGCCGGACCTGCGGCGGCAACGGCCGCCGGGCTCGACTCCCGTCGGGCCTGGATGATCGTGGCCGCCGGGATGCTGGCCAACGCCGCCTGTTGGGGCACCATCTACAGCTTCGGGACGTTCCTCGGCTCGATGACCGACGAGTTCGGCACCGGCCTGGGGGCCACGGCGTTGATCTTCGCCCTGCCGACGTTCGTCCTGTTCGCCCTCGGTCTGGTGACCGGGCCCCTGGCCGACCAGTACGGGCCGCGCCGGGTGGTGCTGGTCGGTGCTGCGTTCATCGGGATCGGGTTGCTGGTCACGTCGCGGGCACCGAGCCTGCCGGTGGCCATCGCCGCGTACGGCATCGGGGTCGGGGTGGGGGTCGGGTGCTTCCTGGTGCCCATCACCGCGTGTCTCGGCGGTTGGTTCGTGCGTCGCCGCGCCCTGGCATTGGGCCTGTCGGCGTCGGGCATCGGGTTCGGCACGATCCTGCTGGTGCCGGTGGTGCAGTGGACCATCACCACCTTCGGGTGGCGGACGGCCTACGTGATGCTGGCCGTGGTGTGCAGCACCTCGCTGGTGATCGCGGCGTGGGCGGCGATCCGTCCGCCCCACAGCGTGCCCGCCGGTCGCCCGTCGCTGCGCCGCATCCGCGAGGCCGCCGGCAACGGCCCGTTCGGCCGGATGTACGCCGGAGGCCTCCTGATGTCGGCGGCGATGTACATCCCGTTCGTGTTCCTGGTGCGCTACGCCACCGATCACGGCATCGGCACGTCGAGCGCCGCGCTGCTGCTCAGCGTGCTCGGTGCGTCGAACATCGTCAGCCGCCTGACCCTCACCAGCCTGGCGGGCCGGGTCGGGGCGGTACGGATGTTCCTGGTCTGTTTCCTGGTGCTGCCCGCGGCGTTCACCCTGTGGCTGGTGGCCGGCAGCTCCTACGGGGCGCTGGCCTGTTTCGCGGCCATGCTCGGCGTGGCCCACGGGGGGTACGTGTCGCTCAGCCCCGAGGTCACCGCCCGCCTGTTCGGGGTGGGCAACATCGGGGCCGTGCTCGGTGCCCTGTGGACCGCGTCGGCCATCGGCGGCCTCATCACGCCGGTACTGGCCGGCATGCTCATCGACGGCGCCGGGTACACCGCGGCCATCGTCGTGGGCCTGGTCATGGCCACCCTTGCCGTGGTCGTGCAGGCCGGCCTGTGGTCGGTGGAACGACGCCCGGTGATCGGCTGAGTCGTCGCACGGCCGGACGGGTCGTGGCGCCCGTGCCCCGTCCGCCCCGTCGCAGCGTCAGGTCCAGGTGCGGACCAGGCCGAGCTGGCGGGTGGTGGCCACCAGCGTGCCGGCGCTGTCCCACAGCTCGCCGTCCTGGTCGAGGAAGCCGTCGGCCAGGACCCTGGTCCGGAAGCTGCCCTGGACCCAGCCGGGCGCCGGGTGAGCGAAGAGGTGCGTCGTCAACTGCACCGTCGGCGTGTGCACGCCCTGGCGGCCGCGTGCCTCGTACAGCGACGGCGGCATGCCGTCGGAGAACATGAGCACCCCGAGCAGATCGGGCTCGCGCCCGGCGTGGCGCATCCAGCCGTTCATCTCGGGGTTGCCGCTCGGCGTGCCGTGGATCCAGCCGGTGTCGGGGTGGAAGCGCACCAGCAGCCGCTCGTGCAGGTCGACCGGGCCCAGGCCTTCCCGGTCGATCACGTCGGTCGACGGGCAGGCCTCCGGGGGCGGCAGCGGCCGGGGCGCGGCGAGGTCGGCGGTGAGCCGCTGGGGCGGTTCCGCCGACAGGGTGCCGAAGGTCGCCACGGCGTGGACCCGGGCGGTGCCGTCCTGGACGAGCCGTCCGCTGATGGTGCTCTGACGCTTGCCGGCCCGCAGCACCTCGACCTCGACCTGTGCCGGCCCGAAGTCGGGTGGGGCGAGGTACGTGGCCGACACACTGAGCGGGTCGGCCTGGTCGACCGCAGCAGCCATGGCCCGGGTGACCAGCGCCAGGAGGAACCCGCCATGGGGGTTGCCCCGCACGTCCCAGCCCTCGACGACGGTCCCGGTGTAGCGGCCGGGACCGATCTCCCGAACCGCCGTGGCCTCGTCGAACTCGTTGCTGGTGGTGCCGCTCACAGCGGGCGACGGTAGCGCGCCCCCTGCAGGTCCGGGCCAGCCCGTTCCGGCTTTCGCGGTGGGCCGGGTCAGGTGGCGGTGGGCCGGGACCCGGCCGGGGTGGCTCGCCGGGTCAGCTGCAGCCCACGCAGGTCCCGGCATCGGGCAGGGCCGCGAGCCGTTCGGGGTCGATGGTGCGACCGCAGACCACGCAGCGACCGTAGGTGCCCTCGGCGAGCCGGGCTTGGGCTGCCTGCAGCTCGGCGAGGTGGCGCCGGCCGTCCTCGAGCAGCTGCGCTGCGGCGTCCCGATCCTCCTGGATGGCGTCGGGGTCGGCGAGCAGCTCGTCGTAGTCGCCGATCAGCCGATCGAGCACGGCCGTTGCCTGGGCCAGCTCGTGGCGCAGTGCGGCAGCTGCGGTCACGGTCGCTGCGGTTGATCTCGGGGACGCTGCGGTTGATCTTGCGGACATCGTGGCACCTCGGTACGGGCGGAGGGTCGGGAAGTGGTCGCAGGCACGTTCGGCCGGCGCCGACGACAAGACGGTACGGCCCTCGTTGCGGCCCGGGCAGGTGCACCGGACCCGGAACGCAGGGGCGATGGTCCCCGGACATTCGGGTCCCAGGACCCCCGATCGTGGCGGTGCGCAACCCCCGTCGCAGGGTAGCGATGGACCATGCCGACACGAGACGACCAGGACGGGGCCGAGGCCTTCGACAGCGACAAGCTCGGTGACCTCGACGATGGGGCCGAACCGGAGCAGGCCTACCCGCCGGAGCGCCTGTTGGGTGCCACCGACATCACCGCCGACGAGTGGGCCGCCGACTCGGTGACCTCGCGCCGGGCCAGGCTCGAGGCCGACCCGATCGAACTGCTCGGGACCGAGGGCCTGCCGCACACCATGCCCCACGGATCCGACGTCGATGCCGAGACGACCGAGGAGGAAGCGGTGGCGGACATGGCCGCAGTCGCCGGCTTCGACCGGGCGATGGTGGACGACCCCACCCGGTCGGGCCCGCTGCACGGCGTGGTGATGGCTCCGGGTGCCCTCGACGACGCCTTGCTGACCGGAGGCGGTGAGTCCCAGGCGCTCGGCCTCGCCGTGCCGGGCGAGGATCTCAGCGCCGAGGAGGCGGCGATGCACCTCGAGGGCGCCTGAGACCGGCCGCCCGGCCGCCCGGCCACCGGGACAGCCGGACCCGTAGGGGTCCGGACGGGGCCGACCGGCGGCGGTCAGTCGGCCAGTGCCGGTGCGGCGACGCCGAGGGCGAACCCTTCGTAGCCGTTCGCCACGACCTCCTCGCAGCGCGTGCGGTAGGTCCCCATACCGCCGACGTAGGGCATGAACACCCGGGGCTTGCCGGGGATGTTGGCCCCGAGGTACCACGAGTCGGCGTGCATGAACATCGTGGGTGCCGCCAGCTCGTTGACGTGGCGGCCCCAGTCGGCCTCGGCCTCGGCGGTCGGCTCGATGGTGGCGATGCCGTGGTCGTCGAGGTGGCGGATGGCGTCGGTGATCCAGTCGACGTGCTGCTCGATGGCGATGGGCATGTTGGTCAGCACCGACGGCGACCCCGGCCCGGTGATCATGAACAGGTTCGGGAACCCGGCGCTGCCGAGCCCGAGGTAGGTGACCGGACCGGCGGCCCACTTGTCCTTCAGCTTCTGGCCGCCGCGTCCCTCGATGTCGATCCGGTTGAACGAGCCGGTCATGGCGTCGAAGCCGGTGGCGTACACGATGATGTCGAGCTCGTAGTGCTCGCCGGAGGTGGTGCGGATACCGGTCGGGGTGATCTCGGCGATGGGGTCGGTGCAGATGTCGACCAGGGTGACGTCGTCCCGGTTGTAGGTCTCGAAGTAGTCGGTGTCGATGAGCGTGCGCTTGGACCCGAACGGGTGATCGCGCGGGGTCAGCTTCTCGGCCACCTCGGGATCGTGCACCGTCTCGCGGATCTTGGCCCGGATGAACTCCGCTGCGGCCTCGCTCGACGCCAGGTTGGTGCGCAGGTCCGAGAACGAGCCGAACACGAACCGGAAGCCGCCCTCCTGCCAGGTCTGCTCGAAGATGGCCTGGCGTTCGGCGTCGTCCACCGACAGCGCCGAACGGGTCGGTACGTCGTAGGGGAAGCCGCCCACCGAGTGACGGGCCCGGTCGAAGATGGCGTCGTAGTCGAGCTTCACCTTGTCGAGCACGGCCTTGTCGACGGTGCCGTGACGGGCGGGGATCATGTACTGCGGGGTCCGCTGGAACACGTGCAGATGCTCGGCCTGGCGGGCGATGACGGGGATGGACTGCACCCCGCTCGAGCCGGTCCCGATCACGCCCACCCGCTTGCCGGCGAAGTCGACACCCTCATGGGGCCACGATCCGGTGTGGTACGCCTCGCCGGTGAAGCTGTCACGGCCGGCGAAGTTCGGGATCTGGCCGGTGGAGAGACAGCCGATACCGGTGATGAGATACCGCGCGGTCACCTCATCGCCGTGGTCGGTGCGGACCACCCAGCGTTCGGTGGCCTCGTCGAAACGGGCCGAGGTGACCCGGGTCCGGAAGCGCACGTTGCGCCGCAGGTCGAAGCGGTCCGCGACATGGTCGAGGTAGCGCAGGATCTCGGGTTGCTCCGGGTACTTGCCGCTCCACTCCCAGTCCTGCATGAGCTGACGGTCGAAGGCGAAGCAGTACATGTACGACTCGGAGTCGCAGCGGGCACCGGGGTAGCGGTTCCAGTACCAGGTCCCGCCGACGTTGTCGCCTCCTTCGAAGACCACGACTTCGAGCCCCAGCTGGTCGCGCAGCCGGTGGTTCATGTAGAGGCCGGAGAACCCGGCCCCGATGATGACGGCGTCGAGTTCGGTGACGGTTTCGGTGGTCATGCGGTTCCCCCCTGCATGCACGGTCGGCGGCGTCCGGCCGATGCCCGAGACTGTAGATCAGCACCGGCCGGGGACGCGTCGCATCTCAGTGCCGGCGGGGAACGCGATCCGGCCGGCGAGGTACCTGTTGGTCTGGATACCTGCTGGTCTGGATACCAGGTGGTCTGGTGGGCGGGGCTTGCCGCGCTCAGCCCCAATCGACCAGCAGGTGGTGCTGGGCGGAGGGGATGGCCGGGTCGTCGTCGTCGACGACGGCCAGTACCGCCGCACCGGAGGCGGACACCTCGCGCAGGGCCAGGCCCTCGACCTTGGCCACCCGGCCCTCGAACAACGGCAGCGCCGCGTTGGCCACCACAGTGCGGTCGTCGATGAGGGCGAGTGCGGCACCGACCACAGGGCCGTCGTCGATGGCATTCGGGGTGTCCTCGGCCGAGGCGCTCACCAGGATCCGCCCGTCGGGCAGGGTGACGGCGTCGGAGACGGTGAGGCCCACTCCCTCGACGGTGCCGAGGTCGTACAGCCGGGGCTCGCCCATGGTGGCCACCACCGCAGCCACCGCTGCGTCGTGGTCACCGCCCGGACCGAACAGCCCCAGCAGCAGCCGCAGGTCCACGTCGACGCTGCCCGAGGGCACGCCGGCCGCCAGGTTGCCCCGGTTGAACCAGCGGAGGACCGGGCCGACCACGCAGGCGCCCTCCAGGTTGACCTCGGCTGCGGGGATGGCCAGCACCTCGCCCACCGCGTCGTACAGCGCCGCGAGGTCGGCCACGGCGGCTTCGGGCCCGTCCGGGCCCAGCGTGACCAGTGCGGCGCGGCGCCGGCGTGGGCTCGACCCCGAGCCGAGCGCCAGGACCGCCGGACCCCGATCGGTCGGTACGGGGACGGTGGCCTCGAGGTCGGGCTTGAGCGGCTTGGTGCCCGCCTCCGGGCTGAACACGTCGTGGCCCTCCACCGGTGGGAACAGGCGCACCGCGGTGATGCCTGAGGGGCGCTGCCAGGCGGCGTGGGTGGCGTCGTCCTGGGCGACCAGCCAGCCGTCTCCGAAGGGGGCGATGCCCGACGCCGCCCGCACCGGGGATCCGTCGTCGAAACGCAGGGCCAGGGAGTGTTCGATGGTGATGCGCATGGAGGGTCAGGCCGATTCGCTGTGGCTGAACATCCAACGGATGCCGAAACGGTCCAGGCAGGTGCCCCAGTAGGCGCCCCAGAACATCTCGGCCATCGGCGAGCCCTCGGTGCTGCCCTCCGACAGGGCGGCGTAGAGACGGTCGGCGTCGGCCCGGCTGTCGGGCTCGAGCAGGATGGTGACGTTGTTGCCGACCTGCAGCTCGTGTCCCATCGAGGCCACCATGTCGGTGCCCATCAGGACGTGGCCCGCCAGGATCGGCAGCTCGATGTGCATGATCAGCTGCTGGACGTCGGGCGGCAGCTCGGGCATGCCCGGCTGGGCCGGCAGGTCGCCCATCCGCAGGATCGGGCCCGCGTACTCGGTGCCGAAGACCGACCGGTAGAACGCGAACGCCTCCTCGGTGACGCCCATGAAGTTCAGGTAGGTGCTCACCCTGGCCACAACTGCTCCGATCGTCGGGGAGCGGGTGAGGCTAGCGAGGTGCTCCGGTCCGCCGCCGGTCCGACCCCGGAGGGGAGCGCTGCTGCTAGAAAATCCGTGGCTGCAGGCGCAGCACCGGTGCTCCCGGCGGAGCATCCGGAGACCCGGGAGGTTCCCCATGGCCGATATCAGCAAGTTCCTGGACAAGGCCTACGAGCAGATGTCCTTCGCCGAGCTCGTCAACGCCCCCGTCGCCGCCCTGCAGGGCGTCAGCGAGGCCGACGGCGAGGCCCTCAAGGCGGCACTGAACATCAAGACCATCGGCGATCTGGCCACCAACAAGTTCGTGCTCTGGGCCCAGGCCATCAACACCCTGTCGAAGTGATACCCGGCGGTTCCGGTGCGGGTCGACCGGCCCGCACCGGCTCCGTCATTCCGCCACGAGCCCGGCCAGCTCGAAGAAGGCGTCGTAGGCCGCAAGCCCCGCAGGCTCGTCCTTCTGAGCAACCCGGAAGGCGATGACCTCGTCGGCGAGGCCCTCGTAGTCGGCGATGCGGGCAGCGCACTGCTGCGGCGTACCGGTGATGGTCATGGTGTCGATGACCTCGTCGGGCACCAGGTCCATGGCCTCGCGGGTGCGCCCCGCGGGCATCAGTTCGTTCGCCCGGTCGGCGAACTCCGTGAAGCCGAGCTGGCGCAGCTGCGAGTCGTAGTACGGGTGCGGCACCGGGTGGAACAGGCCGCAGATCGACGCTCGTACGGCATCGCGGGCGGCCTCCTCGTCCCGGTTGACGCTGATCAGCGCACCCATCGGGAAGGCCAGCTCGGCGGCGTCTCGTCCGGCGGCGGTCGCCGCGGCGCAGGCATTGGGCCGCACGATGTCCCGCATGAACGTGGTCGACGCCATGATGCCGACCCCCACGCCGTCGGAGACCTCGCCGGCCAGCTTGACCATCCTCGGGCCCGAGGCGGACAGGTACACCGGCAGCGACGGCCGGGTCGGGTCCCATGACGCCCGCCAGCGGATGCGGTGCTCGGGGCCCTCGTAGCGCACGGCCTCGCCGGCCCGGCCCGCCACCACGGCCCGCACGATGGTGAGATAGTCGCGCATCTTGGTCCAGGGCCGGCGGGAGTCGACCCCCATGTACCACTCGTTGAAGTGGACGTTGCCGGTGCCGACGCCGAGCACGAACCGGCCCCCGCTGAGCTCGTCGAGGTCACGCGCCGCAAGCCCGGTGATCCACGGGTCGCGGGCGTAGGCGTTGACGATGTAGGTGCCCACCCGGGCCTCGCTGGTGGCGTTGATCACGGCCGCAGCGGGCACGAAGGCGCTGCGCCCGGCCTCGACGGTGTAGAGCGAGCCGACCCCGGCCGCCTCGCCCTCGCGGGCCAGTGCGACGATCGTGGCCAGCGAATCCTCGAAGCCCAACAACATTCCCAGACGCATGGCGGCACCCTACTGCGCCACCCTCGGTGCTCTACTGGCCCGGTGGAGCTTCCCGCCCGTTCGTTGCGTCTCGGTGAGGGCGGTTCGTCGCTGCTGCTGTTCCTGCCCGGCTTCCTCGCCCCGCCGTCGGCCTATCGCAGCCTGCTGGCCCCCGTGGCGGCCGGTGGGGTCGAGGTGGTGGTCCCGGCGCTGTACCGGCCGGGCCCGGCGGTGCTCAGCGGCCGCTTCGGCGCGGGCGAGGAGGCGGAACGGGCCGTGGTGCTCGGGCGTCGGCTGGCCGCGGACGGGCGCCCGCTGTGGGTCGCCGGCCACTCCCGCGGTGGTCTGGTGGCCTGGATGGCCAGTGCCGGCCTGCCGGTCCACGGGGTGGCGTTGCTCGACCCGGTCGCCGGTGGTGCACCGTGGCTGCCGCCGGGACCGTTGCCCGTGGGCGCGGCGACGGCACCGGTGCTGATCGTCGGCTGTGGCCGGGCCGGCCGCTGCGCGCCGTCGGACCGTGACCACGCGACCTTCGCCCGGGCCATCGGCCGGGCCGAGGTCGTGCTGTTGGCCGATGCCGGACATGCCGATCTCCTCGACGGGCTACCCGGCCGATTCGGGTCGCTCGTCTGCGCTGTCGGTGCGGACCCGGCCCGGACCCGGGCCGCGATCGCGTCTCTGCTCACGACGTTCCTGGCCGGGGGCGACGGCCCGGCCGGGGACGATCCGCCGACTCGGAAGTGACGGCGTCGCCACGTTCGGTGGTCGTTGGGCGGTGTCTCCGGACGTTCAGAGCGGCGCGATCGGCCAGGGTCGGACGACAGGGCCGAATTGCCCCCGCTCGAGGGTGGGCGGATCCCCCAGAATAGGGAGCCGTGCTTTGTGCTGGACCGGGTGCCCCCGGTCGGCCGACCAGCCGCCGCCCGATCCCCTCTCGACGACCAGGAGCGCCCGATGCCCCGCAGCGCCGCGTACGCCAGCCCGATCCGTGCCCTCAGAGGGCTGATCTGCCTGGTGGTCACCCTCGGGGTGTTGGCGGGGCTGGCGATCGTGTCGGCACCCATGGCGTCGGCGTCGACGCCGGACACCTATCTCGTGACCTTCAAGCCCGGGACCGACCCCGACGAGCAGGCGGCCCAGTTGCGGGCGCAGGGCTACGAGGTGAAGTACGTCTACCGCCACGTGCTCTCCGGCGTCGCGGTCTCGCTGCCCAGCGGGGCGCTGGCGTCGGTCCGCAACGACCCCGACGTCAAGCGGCTCGAGGCCGACGCCCCGGTGGCCATCAGCGACGTCCGGGGCAGCGCGACCTGGGGCCTGGACCGAACCGACCAGCGGGCACTGCCGCTCGACGGCTCCTTCACCTACCGCTCGAGCGCCGGCAACGGCGTGTACGCCTACATCATCGACACCGGCATCCGGGCCACCCACAGCGAGCTGACCGGACGCGTCGCCGCCGGCTACACCGCCATCGCCGACGGTCAGGGCACCGGCGACTGCAACGGGCACGGCACCCACGTGTCGGGCACCGTTGCCGGGACCACCTACGGGATGGCGAACAAGGCCACCCTGGTGCCCGTCCGGGTTCTCGACTGCGGTGGGTCCGGGAGTTGGACGGGTGTCATCGCCGGCCTCGACTACGTGGCCGGGGACACCACCCGTCGGCCGGCCGTTGCGACCAAGAGCCTCGGGGGTGGGTTCGCCCAAGGGGTGAACGATGCCGTGCAGGGCGCCATCGCCTCGGGCGTCACCGTGGTGGTGGCCGCCGGCAACTCGAACGCGGACGCCTGCGGCTACTCGCCGGCCAGTGCCCCGAACGCCGTCACCGTCGGGGCGACCTCGAGCTACGACGCCCGGGCGTCGTTCTCCAACTTCGGGGCCTGCGTCGACCTGTTCGCCCCCGGCGTGTCGATCACCTCGTCGTGGAGCACCTCCGACACGGCGACCAACACCATCTCGGGCACGTCGATGGCCTCGCCGCACACTGCGGGCGCCGCTGCGCTGATCCTCGGTGAGTCGCCGTCGTTGAGCCCTGGTCAGGTGACCGCCACCATGCTCGATGCCGCGACCCCGAACGTGGTGACCTCGCCGGGCACCGGGTCGCCGAACGTGTTCCTCTACGCCGATCCGGGTCCCCTGCCCCCACCTCCGCCGGTACCGGCGAACGACGGGTTCGCCTCGGCCGAGGTGCTCACGCCGTCGGCCTCGGGCTCGGTGTCGGCCTCGACGCTGATGGCCTCCAAGCAGTCGGGTGAACCGAACCATGCCGGCAACGCCGGCGGCGCCTCGGTGTGGTATTCGTTCACGCCCTCGACCAGTGGTGTGGCCACGTTCTCGACCCAGGGGTCCTCGTTCAACACGCTGCTGGCGGCCTACACCGGGAGCGCGGTCGGTGCCCTGACGCCGGTCGCGTCCAACGACGACGTCGGCAGTGGCAACACCTGGAGCTCGGTGGCGTTCGCCGCCGCCGCCGATACCACCTATCGCATCGCCGTCGACGGCTACGGCGGCAACAAGGGCTCGGTCGTGCTGGGCTGGAGCTTCGGCAACAACGTGACGGTGACCACCCAGTCACTGCCGGGGGGAGTGATCGGCTCGGCCTACGCCGCCCAGCTGACCGCCATCGGCGGCAGCGGCTCCTACACCTGGTCGGTCAGCTCGGGCAGCCTGCCGGCCGGGTTGAGCCTGTCCGGCGCGGGGGCCCTCAGTGGCAGCCCGACCGCTTCAGGGACGTCCTCGTTCACCGTGTCCGCCACCGACGGCAGCACGACCGGCACCGCCACCCTGGGCATCACCGTGGTCGTGCCACCTCCGAGCAACGATCCGTTCGCCTCCTCGGAGCTGTTCACCCTCACCGACAGCGGGTCGCTGACGGCCAGCAACGTGAACGCCACCATGGAGACCGGTGAGCCGAACCACGCCGGCGTCGTGGTGGGCAGCTCGATCTGGTACCGCTTCGTCCCGGCCTCGAGCGGCACCATGACCTTGACGACCGCAGGGTCGACCTTCGACACCGTGCTGGCGGTGTACACCGGTTCGGCGCTCAACGCGCTGACCGCCGTGGCCTCCAACGACGACTCGGGTGGGCTCACCAGCTCGGTGACCTTCCCGGTCACGGCGGGGACGACCTACCGGGTGGCGGTCGCCGGCTATTCCTCGGCGCAGGGCACGGGCGCCCTCAACTGGACCTTTGGCAACACCGTGATCGTCATGACCACGTCGCTGCCGGCAGGTGCGGTCACCCAGCCGTACGCTGCGACGCTGTCGGCGGCCGGAGGAAGCGGTACCTACAGCTGGTCGATCAGCGCCGGTGCGCTCCCGGAGGGGCTCACCCTGTCGAGCGGTGGGACCATCAGCGGTACGCCGACCACGGCCGGCTCGGCCTCGTTCACGGTGGCCGCAACCGACGGTTCGACCACCGGCACCAAGGCCCTCGGCATCACCGTGGCCGTCGCCCCGCCGGTCAACGACCCGTTCTCCGCTCCGACCCCGATCACCCTCGGCGCCGGCGGTTCGCTCACCGGCACCAGCGTGTCGGCCACCAAGGAGGCCGGTGAGCCGAACCACGTCGGCAACACCGGCGGGCACTCGGTCTGGTACCGCTTCACCCCGGCGGCGAATGCCACGGTCACGCTGTCCACCAACGGCTCGGCGTACGACACGCTGCTGGCGGTGTACACCGGGTCGTCGCTGGCCGGGCTCACCCAGATCGCAGCCAACGACGACTACGGCGGCGGCCTGTGGAGCTACGTGAGCTTCGCCGCGACCGGCGGCACCACCTATCAGGTTGCGGTCGACGGCTTCATCGGGGCGAGCGGCGCCCTGGCCCTGGCTTGGACCAGTGTGACCCCGTTGTCGGTCACCACGGCGTCGCTGTCGCCGGCGACCACCGGCGTCGCCTACTCGGCGCAGTTGGCCGCCGTCGGTGGCGGTGGCAGCTACGTCTGGTCGCTCTCGGCCGGATCGCTGCCGGCCGGGCTGACCCTGGGCGCCGACGGTGCCGTCACCGGTACGCCCACGGCGGCCGGCACCTCCTCGTTCACCGTCCGGGTCGCCTCCGGCTCCGCCACGGCGACCAAGGCGCTGTCCATCGTGACCGCAGCACCGGTATCGGTGTCCACGGCGACGCTGGCCGGAGGGGTCGTCGGGAGCTCCTACTCGGCGCAGTTGGCCGCGACCGGTGGTGCGACACCGTACAGCTGGTCGTTGGAGTCCGGGTCGTCGTTGCCTGCGGGGTTGAGCCTGTCGTCGGGCGGGGCGATCTCCGGTGCGCCGTCCGCATCGGGCACGTCGACGTTCACGGTGAAGGTGACCGACAACGTCGGTCGGGTGGGCACGCGGTCGTTGTCGATCGGGGTGGTCGTACCGGTGACCATCAGCACGTCATCGCTGCCTGCCGGTACCACCGGGACCGGGTACTCGGCGCAGCTGAGCGCCGGTGGCGGCACCGGCAGCTACAGCTGGGCGCTGAACTCCGGCACCTTGCCGGCAGGGTTGAGCCTGTCGACGGGCGGGCTCATCACCGGGGCACCGACCGCGACCGGCACGTCGTCGTTCACCGTGAAGGCCACCTCGGCGGCGGCAACGACCACCAAGGCGTTGTCGATCGTGGTGGCGACGCCGGTCGTGCTGTCGACCTCCACGTTGTCGGGGGCGACCGTGAACGTGTCGTACTCGTCGCAGCTTGCCGCCTCCGGCGGGGCGAGCCCGTACACCTGGACGGTGGAGTCGGGCTCGACGCTGCCGGCGGGGTTGACCCTGTCGACCGGCGGGCTGCTCAGCGGCACGCCGACGATCGTGGCCACCAACTCCTTCGTGCTCAAGGTGACCGACAACGCAGGTCAGTCGGCCACCAGGAGCCTGTCGCTGACGGTGTCCCTGCCCCCGTTGCCGGGCGCGTTCAGCAAGAGCTCCCCGTCGAACAACGCCACCAAGATCTCGCGCACCGCCGCCACGTTCACCTGGGCCGCAGCGACGGGGGCGGCGAGCTACGAGTTCTGCCTGTCCACCACCACGACCTGCGGTGGGACCGGCAGCACCGGGTGGATCCCGACGGGCACGACCCGACAGATCGTCCGGAGCGGGCTGGGGTCGAAGGTGACCTACTACTGGCAGGTTCGGGCGGTCAACAGCGTCGGTGGCAGCACGCTGGCCAACACCGGGACGTGGTGGAAGTTCCAGTCGAACACCTGATGCCGAGCTGCACAGAACCGGCAGTCGATTGAAGCCAGGACGCTGCGGGGTGGCAGAGGCCATCCCGCAGCGTCGCGTCCGGGGCCGTTCGGCGGCCCGAGGGCTGCGTTCGA
>CAIXPF010000110.1 GCA_903921205.1 uncultured Acidimicrobiia bacterium
CAGACCTTCGACAACATCGGCAAGCCCGGGTCGGACTTCTACCCGGCACCGCTGCCCTCGCCCACGTCGGAGGACGTTGCGTCCGCGTTCCAGGATCCCGACCGACCGGGCCGATCGGGGGGAGGGAGAACCGGTTCGGGTGCGGCGAGGAGCGAGCACCGCACCCGAACCGAGGAGGGTCAGCTGGTGGTGGTGCTGGTCGGGGCGCTCGGGGCCTTGCCCTCGCCTCGCTCACCGAAGGGGCCACCGCGGCCACGACCGTGACCGCGAGGTCCACCGGGGCCGATCGGCATCTCGCCGTTCACCACGGCGGTGATGCGCTCCGTGGCCTTGCTGAGCATCTGGTCGACCTCGGCCTGGGTGTGCTCGCCGGAGGCCACCTCCTCGGCGAGGTGGGTCTTGAGGTCGGCGACGATGGCGTCGACGACGGCCTGGGTGGACACGCCCTTGGAGGCTGCGACCTGGGCGAGGCTCTGACCCGACTGCAGGGCGGTACGGATCTCGTCGGTGGTCATCCCGAGCACGGAGGCAACCGCTTCGGCGCCCGGCATGCCGCCGGGTCCGCGGCGCTCGCCCATCCCCCCGTGGCGCTCGCCCATGCCCTGGGGCTTGGCGGCGTCGAGGGCCTTCTGCACGGCATCGGCCTGGGTCTGGGTGATGGTCCCGTCGGAGACGAGGCCGCTCAGCACGTTGCCGATGCGGCTGACGGTCCCGGTGGCGGCGGCCTCGGCGGCGCCGGCGACGGTCGGCCCGGCGATGGCGACGGCCGCGCCTCCGGCGGCGAGGGTGGCGGCGAGTGCGAGGGCGGCCATGGCTCGTTTGGCTTGCTTCATGGTGCGGTCCTTCCTATTCCGTCCCCGGTCGGACCGGGGCATGGCATCAGTGTCGTGGCCGGCCCTCGGAGCGACCTGGGCACGCCCTGGGAGTTCCCGCACAACCCGCGACCGGTGCTGGGCGTCACCTGGGAGTTCGCTGAACGTGCGTTCAGGCCGGCGACGCCGCGGCGGCCGAGCGTGACTTCTTGCCCTGTACGACCGGCTGGTGCGGTGCGACGATGGGGAGATGCTCGCGATGCTCGAAGGTCAGGAATGGTTGGTGATCGGCGCCTTGGCGCTGCTGCTGTTCGGCGGTTCCCAGCTGCCGAAGCTGGCACGGTCACTCGGCCAGGCCCAGAAGGAGTTCAAGAAGGGCCTCGCCGACGGCGCAGCGGAGGACGCGCCGGCCGACGGCAACGCAGAGGCGAACGCAGAGGCGAACGTAGAGGCGAAGGCCGACACGCCGGCCTGAGCGCCGGCGTCGGGGGTCCATCGGGTCGCAGCGGGCGAGCCCGGGGACTTCGCTCCGGCAGACGGTCGCCGCGTCCCACCCGTGACGCGGTCGGGCGGTCGGCCGGTCCCTAGGGTTGGGGATGGATCGAGGGCGGGGCGACCTGCTCTCACGGCGGCGCTGCGGTGGCGCGGCCGCAGTCCGTAGCACGACCGTCCCGGTGGGGCGCGAGCTGGTGCGGGCGGGGAGGTGGAACGATGCACAGGAAGGTGAAGCTGCTCGGCAGCGCCGGCGGTTGGTTGTGTGCGCTGGCGATCGGCGGGTACGTGGTGTTCTCGGCGACCGGCTCCGGCAGCGTCGTGGCGCGTACCCCCGAGGTGCTCGACGTGCAGGTCGACGCGTTCGAGGACGGCGATCCGTCCCGTCTGGGATCCGACCTGCTCGGCGACGACGAGTCCACCGTCCCGGCGGACGAGCAGGGCTTCGACGACCTCGCGGGCGACCTCTTCCCCGGTCAGGACGACCTCGCCGACGTGCCGGCCTTCGTCGACGAATGGTCCGACCTGCCTGCGGACGAGAGCTACGACGACTCGGGCTACGGCTACGACGACCAGTTCTGGTCCGACGGGTCGGACTGGACCGACGACTCCGACTGGACGAACGAACCGACGACGACCACGGTCCCGCCCACCACGACCACCGTCCCGCCGACCACCACGGCACCGCCGCGACCCACCAGCGGTTGGTGCGACCCGCTGGCCGTGCCGCGCACCGCTGCCGGCCCCGTCGCCCTGGTCCGCAACGGCGGATGTCTGCGGGCCGAGGTCGTCGTGGCGGCTGCCGGGCAGACCGTCGACGACGCCGTCGCCGCCGCCCGGGCCCGCCCCGATGTGGTCTCGGTCGGTCCGATCAACCGGGTCCGGGTCGACACCGTCGACCCGCTGCGGTCCGAGCAGTGGGCCCTCGACGCGCTGCACACCGACGCCTTCGTGGCAGCGCCCAACACCTCACGCCTGGCGATCGCGGTCATCGACACCGGGGTGAGCGCCACCCATCCCGACCTCGCGGGTGTCGTGCTCAGCGGCTACGACGCCCTCGCCGGCGGCGCCGGCAACACCGACGCCAACGGACACGGCACGGTGATCGCCGGTATCGCGTCGGCGGAGACCGGCAACGGCATCGGCATCGCCGGGTTCGGCGGGCGGCCCCGCATCCTGCCGGTCCGGGCCATCGACGACGCCGGGTTCGGCACCAGCCCCGACGTCGCGGTGGCCATCGACTGGGCGGTCGTGAACGGCGCCCACGTCATCAACCTGTCCCTCGGCACCCCCAACGCCGACGAGCACCTGCGCCGTGCCGTCGAGCGGGCCGTGGCCGCCGGCGTGGTGGTCGTCGCCTCGGCGGGCAACGGCGGGGCCCTCGGTGACCCCGTCAGCTACCCGGCGTCGCTGCCCGGGGTGATCGCCGTCGCCTCCGTCGACCGGTTGCTCACCCGTTCGGCCTTCTCCACCGCGGGCTCCTTCGTGGCGGTCGCCGCGCCCGGCCGTGACATCGTCTCGACCGGCAAGGACGGCACCTACGTGCGCTCGAGCGGTACCTCGCTGGCGGCCGCCCACGTCTCGGCCGCGGCCGCGGTGCTGCTCGGTGACGGGGTGGCACCGGCGCTGATGCGAACCCTGCTGATGGCCAGCGCCGACGATCTCGGCCCGGTCGGGTTCGACCCGGCGACGGGTGCGGGCTTGGTCGACGTGCCGGCGGCCCGTCTGCTCATCCCGCAGCTGATGGCGAACTACAACTCGACCACGACCACGACCACGACCCGGCCGTCGACGACCACGACGACCACCACGACCACCACGACCAGGGCTGCGACCTCCGACACCGTGCCGACGACCACGGCCGGCGCCACGACCACGACCAGCCGGCCTGCAGGTCTGCGCTGACCGGGCTGCGGCCGGCGCCGTGGTTCGTCACTCCACGAGGTCCTCGAGCGGCTGACCGTAGGGGCTGATCAGGGGAAGGTACGGGCTCGGATCGGCGCCGTCCCAGCGCAGACGGGCGACCTGAGCCCGGCTGCGCCGGCCGGTGAGGGCCCGCAGCACCTCGAACGGGCTTCCGGTGACGGTGATCGCGGCCTCGCCGGGTGCGGGACCCCAGCGTCGCTCGCCGGCCTCGACGGCGACCGGGGCGAGCCCGGCGTCGCCCACCCGCTCGAGGAAGAACGGGGCGTAGCGCACCAGCCCCAGCCCGATGGCGGCACTGTCACGGGCTCCGGGCTGCTGCAGCGCCCCCCGGATGTCGTGCTCGTGGGTGACGAGGTCGGCCACCAGCCGGGTGACCATCCACGGGTCCTGCGCCGCCAAGGCATCCACGGTGGGGGCCAGCGCCTCCCACTCGGCGCAACAGTCGACCAGGCTCATGCCCCGTCGACGTTCGACCTGTGCGGCGGTCCAGGCGTCGCTGCCGAGGCCGTCGAGCCGGCCGCTGCGCAGGTCGTCGATGATGCCGACCACGTGGGCGACGGTGTCGGTCACGTTCCACAGGGGACAGGCCGGCACCACGGTCGCAGCGCCCGCGGCGTCGAGCGGGGCGACCAGGGCGATGAGACGGCGACGGGTCTCGGCGTAGACCTCGCCGGGGGCGACTGCGTGCATCCGTCCAGTCTGCTCGGTACCGCGGCACACCGGGAAGGTCCGGCCGATTCGATCGGCGGGGCGGCCAGCGAGTGAGATCAACGGTGCCGCGCCGGACGCAACCATGACGTCCGTCCAACCCCGGGGAGAACCGATGAAGGTCGGTCTGATGTTCGCCAGCTCGATCTACACCACCGCAGAGGACTGTGCCGCGGTGGTCGAGGTGGCCGAGGAGGTCGGCCTCGAGTCGCTGTGGGCGGTCGAGCACGTCTTCGTGCCCGAGACCATCACCTCGCCCTACCCCTACACCGCCGACGGGCAGCTCGCCGGGGTGGCCGACGCCGTGCTGTGCGACCCGGTGGTGTGGTTGGCCTTCGTGGCCGGCATCTCGCGCACCCTGCGCCTGGCCACCGGGATCATGATCCTGCCCCAGCGCCACCCGGCCTACGTGGCCAAGGAATGGGCGACCCTCGACCGGCTCTCGGGCGGCCGGGCCATCCTCGGGGTGGGCATCGGCTGGTTGGAGGAGGAGATGGAGGCCCTCGGCATCCCCTTCGCCGAACGGGCCGCCCGTACCGACGAGTCCATCGCGGCCATCCGCTCGCTGTGGGCCGGGACCAGCACCGTCGACGGCCGGTTCTACCGCTGGGGCGCCATGATCTCCAACCCCCGTCCGTCGCAGCCGGGCGCGGTGCCCATCGTCGTCGGCGGCCACGCCCCTGCTGCGGCCCGTCGCGCCGCCCGGGTCGGCGACGGGTTCTTCTGGCCCGGCAACCTCAGCGGCCGCATCCATGTGCCCGGCGAGGAGGACAAGTTCGTCGCCGCCCTGCGGATCATGCGCGAGGAGTGCGACCGGCTCGGCCGCGACCCCGGCGAGATCGAGGTCACCAGCGGCGGCTACGCCCTCACCGACGAACTGCTCGACGAGCTCGAGGAGCTCGGCGTGGCCCGGGTGGTGGTGCCGTCTCCGCCGGTGTCGAAGCTGCGTGCCCGTCTCGAGCCGCTGGCGGAGTTGGTGCGCTCGCGCGGCTGATCGTTGCCGGCCCGGTCGCTGCCGGGCTGGTCGAGTGCAGCGCTCACAGCTCGGGCTGCCAGCCCCCTGCCGGGGCGAAGCCGGCGGCGACCGGCACGATCTCCTCGCCGATCCGTGCGACGGCGTCGCGCAGCTCGCCGACCTCGCCGGAGGGACAGACGATCTTGAGCACCAGCAGCGAGTAGCCCTCGGCGGCGAACGCAGCGAGATCCTCGAGGATCTGGGCGGGGGAACCGGTACACACCATGCGCCGCCCGTCGGGCCCGGTGGCGTCACCGCCGTCGCTCAGCTGCAGGGTGGCGGCGCCCATCATGGTGAAGGTGGCGGGGTCGCGGCCGGTCTCGTCGAGGATGCGACGGATCTCGGCCTGGTGGGACCGGTACCGGGTGGGCTCGGCGTAGGGGTCGAGGAACAGCGGGTAGAACCCGTCGCAGCGCCGCGCCGCCCGACGGGCACCGAGCGGGGAGATCCCGCCGTAGATGATCGGCGGTCGCGGCCGTTGCAGCGGTTTGGGGTCCATCGAGACGTCGGCGAAGCGGTAGAACTCGCCGTCGAAGGACACCACGTCGTCGCCCCAGGCCCGCTTGAACACCTCGATGGCCTCGACAGTACGCCGACCCTTGGTCGCCGGGTCGAGGCCCAACGCGGCGAACTCCTCGCGCATCCACCCCTCGCCGATGCCGAGCACCAGCCGGCCGCCGGAGAGGATGTCGACGGTGGTGAGCTGGCGGGCGTCGTTGAGCGGCCCGCGGTACGGGGCGACGAGCACGCTGGTGCCGAGCTTGAGGGTGCTGGTCACCGTGGCCACCGCACCCATCACCACGGCGGCGTCGAGCATGTCGTGGCGGGGCTGGTAGGAGCGGGTGCCGGTCACGTTGGCCACATGGGCGCTGCCCGTCTCCATCGGCATGCAGACGTGGTCGGGGAACCACATCGAGTGGAACCCGGCCCGTTCGGCGTCGACCGCCACCGCGGCCGGCTGCAGGTGCTGCGCCGGCACGCTCCGGGTGCGGTTGTTCTCCCCCTCGCGGTAGCCGAGGCCATGGGTGTGTGCGTAGAGGCCGAGCTGCATCGCCGAACCCTACGGCTCGCGGCCGGGCAGGAAGCGTTGGTCGACCCAGCCCCGGTCGTAGGGGGTGAAGAAGGCGACGTCGATGGTGGTTCGCGCGATCAGCCAGCCGTCGTCGGTCCGCGCGTAGGTGTCGGCGTAGGTGGCGGCCAGCCAGGTGGCCTGCTCGCCGTCACGTCCGGCGCTGGTGCAGGGCTGGAACAGCAGCCAGTGGCCCGATGCGGTGTCGCCGTCGATGTCGATGATGGGGTTCATCACCTGGTGGCGGGCGATCGTCACCCGCGCCGAGGCCCCCTGGAAGTGGCGCCGGATGGCCTCGCGGCCGGTGGCCACCCCGAAGGTCCGCCCGCCGTCCCACACGGCGTCCTCGGTGAACAGCGACGCGAGCCGGTCGGCGTCGTAGCCGTCGTCACACGCGGCGCAGTACTGCGCCTTCAGCTGCTTGAGGGCCTCGATGTCCTCGAGGCGGCGCAGCCGGGCCTCGAGCGCGTTCAGGTCTGCCATGGGTGCATCCTCTCCCGGCTTCGCCTGTCGGGCAACCCGCATCAGGCCGGGGCGATCCAGGCGTCGAGGTCGACCTCGGCCGGCATGGGGACGAACAGGACGTGCACCGCCCCGTCGACGGTACGGGTCAGGTGACCACGGCTGGCCACGTCGTCGGCCAGGAAGGCGTTGCCGGGACCGAATCGGCGGGTGCCGCCGTCACCGGTGGTGACCTCGAGCGTGCCGTCGAGTACCACCACGATCTGGCGCTGCGGGGCCGGGTGCCAGCTCTGGTCGAGCCCGGCGGGCAGCTCGACGAGCTGCACCGACGGCGAGGCGAAGCGGCGGGACCCGTGGATGGCATGGCCCTCGGCGTCGGTCCGCTCGAAGGGCAGGGCGATCTCGAGGTCGGTGAAGACCGACCCGCCGTCGCCGGCAGGGTGGAACCGGGTGATGCGCATGGGCCACGGTACCGTCTGCCGTTCGGGCCGGCCGGCCGATTGGTAGCGTCCGGCGATGCAGATCGGGGCGCAGTACCAGGGCGACCATCGGGGGCCGAAGGCCTTCGCCCGGCGGGTCGAGGCCGCCGGGTTCGACTCGGTGTGGGCCGGTGA
Source organism: uncultured Acidimicrobiia bacterium (assembly GCA_903921205.1). Classification (GTDB taxonomy): domain Bacteria; phylum Actinomycetota; class Acidimicrobiia; order Acidimicrobiales; family CAIXPF01; genus CAIXPF01. The sequence goes on from CAIXPF010000110.1 coordinate 7,099, forward strand.
CCATGTCGGTCACCTCGGTGACGGCATCGCCACGTTGGGCTGTTTCGCCGGGGTCACCGAGCAGATCACCATCGGGCTGAACCTGCTGGTGCTGCCGTGGCGGCCCGCCGCAGTGGTGGCCAAGGCCATGGCCACCATCTCGCTGATGGCACCCGGCCGGGTGGTGGCCGGGTTCGGGGTGGGCGGCGAGTTTCCCGCCGAGTTCAGCGCCACCGGGGCCGACCTGCACCGGCGCGGCGCCTACAGCGACGACGCCCTCGAGCTCATCGACAAGCTGTGGACCGGCGAGCCGGTCACGCACTCGAGCGCGTGGGCCGAACTCGACGGGTTCCGTCTCGAACCGGTGCCGGTCCGGCCCGAGGTGTGGATCGGCGGCCGGTCCGAGGCGGCGTTGCGCCGGGCGGTGCGCTTCGGTGACGGGTATGTGCCTTACCTGGTCAGCCCCGGTCAGTTCGCCAAGCGCCGCCGGCGGTTGCTCGAGCTCGCCGCCGAGGCCGGCCGGCCGATGGACGGGTTCCGCTTCGGTTGCCTGGCCAGCATCATCCCCGCCGCCAACGTCGAGGTGGCCACGGGGATCGGGCTGCGCGGCCTGAAGCTGTCGGGCCTGACCCCCGAGGCGGTCCGGGGCATGTACCTGCTCGGCGACGACGACTCGATCCTGGCCCGGATGCAGGAGTACGCCGACGCCGGGGTCGATCACCTCATCATCGGCTGCATGCCCGGCGACGATCGCGAGCTCGAGGCGTTCTACGCGGCGTGCCGGCGACTGCTTCCCGCTGCCCGGGCGTTGCGTGCCCGTACGGGCGGGACCAGGCCGGGCATCGACGGCTGACCCTGCGGCGCCGGGCTGCCCCGGTGCGACGGGGCCTGCCGTCGTTCAGTCCGATCCCAACGCCCCCCACGAGCCGGTGACCACCGGGGTGCGGGCCTCGTCGAGGACCACGCCGTCGAGCTGCAGCACGATGGACCCGGCGAGATGGTCGAGCCATTCGGCGATGGCGACCGGTTCACCCTCGTTGTTGGTGGCCCACCAGTCGGCCACCACGTCGAGGTCGACCCGGTCGAGCTCGCGTTCGATCACCCGGCGGTGGCTGCCGTCGCGGGCGGTGACGGTTCCCGCCAGGTACACCACCGGTGCGGGGGTCGGGGCCACGGCGGCATCGTGGGCGTCGACCGCCACCAGGGCGATCACCTCCTGCAGCTCGCGTCCCGCCAGTGCGTCCCCCGGCTCGGTCACGAGGTCGTAGGCGATGCGGATCTGACGCCGGCCCGGGTGACCCGGGCGGGCGTGGCTGATCGACAGCTGCGGTGAGGCGATTCGGACCATGCCACAGCCCATCACATCGCACCGGCGCGGTGCAGGGCCGAACGTCATCGCCTCGGGACAGGACGCCTGCCGGCGACCGGCCGGGTCAGCCGAGGACCCGGCGGTACAGCGCGATGAGGCGCTCCCAGTGCCGTTCGGCGGCCGCCTTGTCGAAGCACCAGCGTTCGGGGAAGGCGAACCCGTGGTGGACGCCGGGCTGGATCTCCAGCTCGCCACGCACCTGGGAGCGCTCGAAGAGATCCCGCAGCTCCGCCACCATCTCGGGCGGGGCGAGGCTGTCGTGCTCGGCGCAGCTGATGTAGATCTCGCCGGTGATGCGGCCGAGGTCGAGGTGTGGGCTCTCCTCGGCGTCGCTGACCAGCCACGTACCGTAGAACGAGGCGGCGGCACGGACCCGGTCGGGGAAACGGGCTGCGGCGGCGAGGGCGTAGGGCCCGCTCATGCAGTACCCGTGGGCGCCGATCGGTCCGGGCCTCACCTCGGGGCGTCCGTCGAGGTAGGTCATCAGGTCGGCGATGTCCTCCATGACGGGCGGTATGGTCATCTTCGTGCGGATGGCCCGCATCCGCCGGTGGTCGTCGCTGCCCTCGGTCAGCACGTCCGGGCCGAACAGGCTGTCCCGCCCGGCCCGGTAGTACAGGTTCGGCAGCAGCACCACGTAGCCGACGGTGGCCAGACGCCTGGCCATGTCGCGCAGCTCCTCGCGGATGCCCGGCGCGTCCATGAGCAGCAGCACGGCCGGGTGCGGCCCACCGCGTTCGGGATGGCACACGAAGGTCGGGATCGCCCCGGCCCGGGTGGGGATGTCCACGTCCTGTTCGATCATCGGGACTTCCTGGTGCTCGCGGCGACGGCGCGCCTGCTCGGTCAGTAGGGGGATTCGCCGGCGTAGGGCTCGCCGACGTAGTACGCCGCGGGCCGGATGACCTTGCGTTCGGTTGCCTGCTCGAGGACGTGGGCGCACCAGCCGACGATGCGGGCGACGGCAAAGGTCGGGGTGAACGAACTGCGCGGTATGTCGCAGCCCTCCAGCACGATCGGCGCGTACAGGTCGACGTTGGCCCCGAGGCGCCGGCCGGCGAGGACCTCCGCCGCTGCGGCCTCCACCGCCAGGGCCAGGCGGTGCCGTTCGGGCGCCAGCGTGGCGCACACCTCGCGCAGCACCGGGGCGCGGGGGTCGGTCGTGCGGTACACGGCATGGCCGAACCCGACGATGCGCTCGCGCGAGGCCAATGCAGAACGCATCCAGTCCGCAGCCCGTTCGGGTTCGCCGATGGCGTCGAGCATGTCGAGGACCTTGGTCTGCACCGCCCCGTGCCGCGGGCCGGTCAACGCCCCGTACGCCGCGGTGACGCAGGCCCCGAGATCGGCACCGGTGGACGCCACCACCCGGGCGGTGAACGCCCCGGCGTTGAAGCCGTGCTCGATGGTCAGACAGGCGTAGGTCTCCAGCGCCCGGACGGTGTCCGGCGACGCCGGCGCGCCGTGAAGCATCCGCAGATAGCCGGCGATGTACCCCTCACCGGGCTCGGGCTGGACCAGCTCGCGGCGTGCCACCGAGGCGGCCAACGCCGGGAAGGCCGAGATGAGCCGCACCGCATCGGCGCGCCGCTGCTCGGCGTCGATGTCGACCAGCGGGCGCAACCCCGACAGCGCCGCATGGGCCGACACCGCGGTGCGCAGGTCACCGAGGCGGACCACGGCGGCCAGGTCGTCGGGCAGGGTCACCGGTTCGATCGCCGGCTCGTGGCGGTCGTCGAGCACGAGCGAGGCGACCTGCTCGAAGCTCGACGTGCGGGCGAGGTCGATCGCGGAACGGCCCCGGTAGTGGTACGCCCCCTGCTCGCCGAGCACGTCGCCGATGCGGGTGGCGGCAACCGCCACCCCGGCCAGACCTTCCGGTACGTCGATCAGCTCCACCGGCGTAGGTTAGCGACGCAGGTGGAGTCGCCGGGCGTGGACCGGTCGTGTCAGGCTGCGTCGGAGACGGTGACGGACCGGACAGGGAAGGACACGATCGTGGCACGTGGTTTGGAGTTCGGATGGCTGTCGCCGGTGATCGGCAACCGGTGGAGCGATCATCAGCCGATCGTACTCTACCAGGAGCGCCACATCCTGCCGACGGCGTTGACGCACTTCGATTCGCTGTGGGTGGCCGACCACTTCTACGGCTTCGACGCCAAGACCGATCCGTTCATGGAGGGCTGGACCACGCTCACCTGGCTGGCGGCGAAGTTCCCCGGCGTACAGCTGTGCCATCACGTGCTCGGACACGGCTACCGCCCGCCGGCGCTGACCGCCAAGATGGCCGCAACCCTGCAGGTGTTGTCGGAGGGCCGGTTCATCCTGGGTATCGGGGCGGGCTGGCGGGCCAAGGAATACCTGGCTTATGGCTACGACTTCCCCCGTCCGCCGGTGCGCTTCGCGCAGTTGGAGGAAGTGGTCAAGATCTGCCGGCTGATGTGGACCGAGGACGAGCCGTCCTTCGAGGGCACCTACTTCCGTATCGAAGGGGCCGCTGCGCCGCCCAAGCCCGATCCCATCCCGCCGATCTGCATCGGGGCCTCGGGCGAGAAGGTCGGCCTGCCGCTCGCCGGTCGCCTCGCCGACATCTGGAACGGTACGACGCGCGGCACCGAGGACGACTGGCGCCGCCGGGTCGACATCGTGATGGGCTCAGCGGTCGCTGCCGGTCGTGACCCGGCGGACATCCAGGTGAGCACCACCTTGGAGCGCGCCCTGCCCGACAGCGATGCCGAGTCGGCGGAGTACCTCGAGCTGCTGCAGCGCTGGTACGACCTCGGGGTTCGCCACTTCGTGCTCGACTTCGGTCACCCGCAGAGCACCGAGCCGGTGCTGCGTTTCGTCGAGCAGGTTCTGACCCCGATGCGGGCCGACCGGGGCGCGTGAGAGGATCTGCGGTCATGAACGTGATGGACCGTCCCGAGGTGGTCGGGCTGAGCGCGTCGCGCCTCGCCCGGATCGAGCCGTTCTTCCAGCGCACCTACATCGACACCGGCAAACTGGCCGGTATGGTGAGCCTGGTGGCCCGCCGCGGCGAGGTTGCGCACCTCGCGGCGTTCGGTCGTCGTGACGTGGCCTCCGCCACGCCGATGACCGCCGACACCATCTTCCGCATCTACTCGATGACCAAGCCCATCGTGTCGGTGGCGCTGCTGTCGCTCCACGAGGAGGGCCTGTTCCAACTCGACGACCCGGTCTCGCGGTTCATCCCGTCGTGGGCAGACCTCAAGGTATGGTCCGACGGGACGCCGGACAGCTACAGCGTGACCTTCCCCGAACGCGAGATGCAGATCCGCGACCTGCTCACTCACACCTCGGGCCTCACCTACGGGTTCATGAACCGTCACCCGCTCGACGCGCTCTACCGCCGGCGGGGGGTCGAACGCGAGGGCTCGGCCACGCTGGGCGAGATGATCGACAAGCTGGCCGAGTTGCCGCTGCGGTTCTCGCCGGGCACGCAATGGTCGTACTCGGTGGCCACCGACGTGTGCGGCTACCTGTGCGAGGTCATCTCCGGGCGTCCGCTCGACGAGTTGCTGGCCGAGCGGATCTTCCGGCCGTTGGGCATGGTCGACACCGGCTTCTGGGTTCCCCCCGACAAGGCCGGTCGTCTGGCGGCCAACTACGCCTACACCGCCAAGGACCCGCTGCTGCTGTTCGACGCGCCCGCCACATCGACCTACCTGAGCGCGCCGACGTTCCTGTCGGGCGGCGGCGGGCTGGTGTCGACGGCGCACGACTACCTGTGCTTCGCCCAGATGCTGGCGAACCGGGGCGAGCTCGACGGGCACCGGGTGCTGGGGCGCAAGACGGTCGAGTACCTCAGCAGCAACCACCTGCCCGGCAACGCCGACCTGGCGTCGATGGGTCAGCGGGTGTTCTCCGAGGTGTCCTACGAGGGCATCGGGTTCGGTCTCGGCGTGTCGGTGACGCTCGACCCGGCCAAGGCCGGGGTCGTCGGCTCGGTCGGCGACCACGGGTGGGGCGGGGCCGCATCGACGGTGTTCTGGGTCGACCGGTCCGAGGAGCTGGTGGTGATCCTGCTGGCCCAGCTGATGCCGTCGTCGACCTATCCGATCCGTCGCGAGATGCGGGCGCTGACCTACCAGGCGCTCATCGACTGACATCGACCGGGTTCCCTGCGGGCGGGCCGATTTCGGCGTTGCGGCGATTCGGCCGGAACTGGGGCGAATCGGTGGCGATTCGGCGGCGACGCGCGGATCGGTGGCGATCACCGGGCAGGATGGTGGGTCGTGAGCAGCATCGTGGTCTCCGAGCTCGAGTACGCCCCACCGGGCGCCGATTCGCTCTTCTTCGACGTCGGTTTCGGGGTCGGTCCGGGTGAACATGCCGCCCTGGTGGGTGCCAACGGGGTCGGCAAGAGCACGATCCTGCGCATCCTCTCCGGTGAGCTCGAGCCAGACGGGGGTGAGTTCGCGGTCGGCGGCACCATGCTGTCGATGACCCAGGACGTGGGCATGTCCCGGCCCGACGACAGCCTGCGCGAGATGCTCATCGAGGTCGCCCCGCCGGAGCTGCGCAAGGCCGGACGGGCCCTCGTCGCTGCCGAGGCCGCCCTGGCCGCCGGCACCGACGACGGGATGGGCTACGCCACCGCGCTGAACGACTGGGGCGATCTCGGTGGCTACGAGCTCGAGATGCAATGGGCTGCTGCGGCCCGGCGCAGCGTCAAGACCCCGGTCGAGGACTTCGCGACCCGCCGGGTGTCGGAGCTTTCGGGCGGTGAACGCAAGCGGCTGGTGCTCGATCTGCTGCTGAACTCCGGGGCCGACGTGCTGCTGCTCGACGAACCGGACAACTACCTCGACATCCCGACCCGGCTGTGGCTCGAGGAGCAGCTGCGGGCGTGCCCCTCGACGATCCTCATGGTGAGCCACGACCGCACGCTGCTCGAGGCGGTGGCCACCAAGATCGTGGTCATCGAGGGTGCCGGCTGCTGGGTTCACGGTGGCTCCTACGCCGATTTCCCCCAGGCCCGGGCCAAGCGCCAGGAACAGCTCGGCGACGCCCTCGAACGCTGGAACCAGGAGGAGCGCCGCCTGTTCCACCACATGAAGCTGATGAAGCAGCGGGCCGCCCAGAACTTCAAGAACGCCACCAAGGCCAACGGTGCGGAGACCCGGTGGGAGCGGTTCGTGGCCATCGGGCCGCCGCCGCCCCCGGTGCCCGACCAGCACATCTACGTGAACCTGCGCGGGGCCGACGCCGCCCGCCGGGTGGTGCGTCTCGACGACGTGTCGGTCGGCGATCTGTTCCTGCCGTTCAGCGAGGAGGTCTTCTTCGGTGAACGGGTGGGGCTCATCGGCCCCAACGGCACCGGCAAGAGCCACCTGCTCGGTGCCCTGGCCGGGACCCTCGAGCCGGGGGAGGGCACGATCTCGTTCGGGCCGCGGACCTCGGTGGGGGTGTTCACCCAGGTCAACGACCGCCCCGACTTCCGGGGCCGGCAGTGCGTGGACATCGTGCGCGAACGGGTGCAGGACGACGAGCGGGCCATGAAGTCCCTCGCCCGTTACGGCCTCGCGGCCAATGCCCGCCAGCCGTTCGAGACGCTCTCGGGCGGGCAGAAGGCCCGGCTCGAGATCCTCTGCCTCGAGCTGGAGGGGCACAACGTGCTGCTGCTCGACGAGCCCACCGACAACCTCGACGTGGAGTCCTCCGAGGCGCTCGAACGGGCTCTCGACGGCTTCGAGGGCGCGGTGATCGCAGTCAGCCACGACCGGACCTTCCTGGCCCGCCTCGACCGGTTCGTGATGATCGACGACGACGGCGACGTCTACGGTCTGCCGGAGTTCGACCTGGCGATGGCGGCACTGGCCGCGCCGGGCGAGGTCGGCCGGCTCAAGCTGGTCAAGCGCCTGACCTGACCTGACCTGACCGGTCTCGCTGTCCTACCCCCTCGGTAGGGTGACCGTGATGACCTCGACCCGGTTCGACCCGATCACCCAGGCCAGTGTCGACGCGGTCATCGCCGCCCTGGCCGGCCCCGGTGCCCGGGCCCGCGACGACCAGCGCGAGGCGGTGGCCGCGCTGGTCGACGAACGCCGGCGGGTCCTCGTCGTACAGGCCACCGGTTGGGGCAAGTCGGCGGTCTACTGGGCGGCCACGGCGGCGCGCCGAGCCGCCGGGGCCGGGCCCACCGTGGTCATCTCCCCGCTGTTGGCGCTCATGCGCGACCAGGTCGCCGCCGCCGGGCGTGCCGGGCTGGTGGCGGCCACCATCAACTCCACCAACATCGACGAGTGGGACGAGGTGCTCGACCGCCTGCACGGCGGCCGGCTCGACGTGCTGCTGATCAGCCCCGAGCGGCTGGCCAACCCCGGTTTCGCCGCCCGGCTCGGCCCGCTCGCCGCTCGTTGCGGGCTGCTGGTCATCGACGAGGCGCACTGCATCTCCGACTGGGGGTTCGACTTCCGGCCCGATTACCAGCGGTTGTCGGGGGTGCTGCTGCGCATGGCGCCGGACACGCCGGTGCTGGCCACCACGGCCACGGCCAACGAACGGGTCACCGCCGATGTGGCCGAGCAGCTTGGTCCCGACACCCTGGTACTGCGGGGTCCGTTGGCCCGGGCGTCGCTGCGCCTTGCGGTGCTCGACCGGCTCGATCCGCTCGAACGGTACGCCTGGACGGCCGACGCCTGCGAGCAGCTGTCCGGGTCCGGCATCGTCTACGTGCTCACCGTGGCCGAAACCGAGCGGCTCGCGGCATTCCTCGTCTCCGAGGGCATCGATGCGGTGGCCTACAACGGCCGGTTGGGGCCCGAGGAACGACAACAGGTCGAGGACCGGCTGCGCGACAACGCCGTCAAGGTGGTCGTCGCCACCTCGGCGTTGGGAATGGGGTACGACAAGCCCGATCTCGCCTTCGTGGTGCACCTCGGCTCGCCGGCCTCGCCGGTTGCCTACTACCAGCAGGTCGGCCGTGCGGGCCGGGCGCTCGACGACGCGCTGGCGGTGCTGCTGCCCTCGGCCGCCGACGAGCCCATCTGGGAGTACTTCGCCAGCGCGTCCATCCCCGACCCCGATGCCGCTGCCGCGGTGCTCCGGCTGCTCTCGGACGAGGGTCCGGCCACGGTTCCTGCGCTGGAGAAGGCCACCGGGTTGCGTCGTGGCCGGCTCGAGACGTTGCTGAAGATCCTGGCGGTCGACGGTGCGGTCGAGCCGACCCGGCAGGGCTGGACCAGCACCGGCCAGGGATGGCATTTCAATACCAAGAAGTACGGCGCGCTGCTGGCGGTGCGTTCTGCCGAGGCCGACCTGATGCGCCGCTATGCCGCAGGCCAGGGTTGTCTCATGGGCTTCCTGCAAGAGGCCCTCGGCGACGCGACGTCGGGCCCGTGCGGCCGCTGCTCGGTGTGCACCGGGGTGCTTCCTGCTCCCGGGGCCCGGCCGACCCCCGCCCGCCTCGAGGCGGCCAGGGCCTTCCTGCGGGGCCAGGACGTCGAGCTCGAACCGCGCAAGATGTGGCCCTCGGGGCTCGCCGGTCGCAAGGGTCGTATCGGCCGGGCGCCGGGCCCCGGCCGGGCCCTGGCCTTCGCGGACGACCCGGCCTGGGCCGAGGCCCTCGGTCGGCTCGGTCGTGCTGACGGCCCGCTCACCGACGAGGTGATCGCCGGTGTGGCCGCGCTGCTCGGCCGGTGGAAGGTGCTGCACGATCGCAGCCCGGTAGGCGTCGTGCCCGTGCCCTCGCGGCGTCACCCACGGCGGGTCGCCTCCCTGGCCGAGGCCGTGGCCGGCGAGCTGGGCCTGCCGGTGGTCGAGGCGCTGGCGGTCAGCGGCCCGGCTGCGCCCGACCAGGCCGCGTCGCTGGCCCGGGTCACCGGGTTGTTCGCGGCCCTGTCCGTCACGGCGTTGCCACGGCCCGGGCCGGTGGTGCTGGTCGACGACACCTACCGCACCGGGTGGACCATGACCGTGGCCGCGGCGCTGCTGGCCGAGGCCGGCGCCACCGCCGTGTTCCCGCTGGCGCTGCACCAGTTGCCGTGATCGGTGCTCAGCCCTGCCAGGGTGCGCCGAAGGTGTCGTCGTACACCAGTTGGTCGGCGGACTGCCGGCTGATCGGTCCGTGGCCCTTGCCGATCGGGTAGCCGATGGGTACCAGGGCCAGCGTCGCCCAGTCGTCGGGGATGCCCAGCGCCGCTTTGACCTCGGGCTCGCGGATGCAGTGCAAGGTGGTCAACGTACAGCCGAGGCCCTCGGCCCGGCAGGCCAGCATGGTGTTCTGCACGGCGGTGTACACCGACCCGCCACCGACCATCGAGATGCGGTCGAGGTTCTTGTCGGTGATGGCCATCTTCGCCGGGTCGGCGATGAACAGCAGCAGGACCGGCGCCTCGGCCAGGTGATCGGCCAGGTAGTCGCCCGCGGCGAGGGTGCGTTCGAGCTTGGCCAGTTCCTCGCCGGCGACGCCGGCCTTCTCGGCCCGGCGGCGGCTGAAGCCGGTGTAGGTGTGCCATTCCGGTCCGTAGATGTCGGCCAGCGCGGCCTTGCGCTCCGGCGAACGCACCACGATCACCTTCCACGGCTGCATGTTGCCGCCGGTGGGGGCCCAGCACGCGGCCTGCAGCACCCGTGCCAGCACGTCGTCGGGGATGGGGTCCGGCTTCAGTCGCCGGACCGCCCGCAGGGTGCTCATCATCTCGTACAGATCGTGGCTGGCCATGGGTGGCATCCTGCCAGGTCCGCGCCGGCGACGCGGCCGGGCCGGGGCGGGCTGCGGCGGTCAGGCCCAGCCGCGGCTGAGCGGGACCCAGTGGTAGGTGCGGAAGTCGCGACGCTGGAAGCGCCAGTGCCCGTCGATGCGACGGTAGGTGTCGAGGTAGTGGCCGGCGACGGTGTACGCCTCGCCCTTGTTCACCATGCGGATCTCGACCCCGCAACGGCCCGTTGCCTCGTCGCCGTGCACGTGGATGACGTGGTTCTGGATGTACGGCTTGGGGGTGACGTTGTCGGCCGCGCCGTCGTAGAGCACCCGCAGCTCGTCATGGCCGGACCACTGGCGGTCCTTCATCAGGAACACCCCGTCGGGGGCGAACAACTCCACGATGGCCTGGGCATCGCCCTCGGCGACGGCGAAGCAGTAGCGGGCCGTCAGCTCCCTGATCTCGTCCTTGGCCTCGAGCACGGCGAGACGTTCTTCGGTGGTCGGCATGGTCGGAGCCTAACGGCTGGCCCGCCCAGCGGGGTCAGGCCTTGACCCCGCGCACCCACCACTGCGGCAGCGCCATGAGGAAGGTGCCCTCGGCGATGGCGGCATCGAGCCGGGCTCGCAGCTCGTCGGCCCGGGCCTCGCTCATCCGTCCGAAGCGGGTGCCGTAACCGAGCATGTTCTCCAGCACCCCGCGCAGGTTGCCCCGCTCGTCGGGGGCCACGTTGACCTCCACACGCACCTGATCGAGCCCGGCCCGCCGGTAGGCGCCGCGCAGCTTGCGGCCCACGTTCGGCTCGCGGAAGGCCGGGGCGGCGGCGTCGAACAGCTCGCGCACCTCCTCGGGCGACAGCGGTTCCACCACCACGAAGCCGAAGTCGGAGTCCGATGCCACGATGGTGCCACCGGGCCGGAGCACCCGGACCAGCTCGGCCAAGGTGGCGTCGAGGTCGGGCACGTACTCGAGCACGTTCTTGCAGTAGATGCGGTCGATGCTGCCGTCGTCGAGCGGCAACCGCTCGTCGGGGACGTGGTGCAGCGTGATGCGCTCGGCCAGGCCGGCCTCACGGGCCACCTCGGCGGCGCGGCCGATGAACTCGGCGTTGACGTCCACCGCATGGACCCGGCCACCCGGCCCGACCTCGCGGGCCAGTTCCACCGCCACGTAACCCGGCCCGCAGCCGAAGTCGAGCACGGTCTCGCCCTCGGCAACCCCGACCGGGGCGAGCAGACGGGGCGCGAATCGCGGGTCGACCTTGAACATCCGGTCGTAGCGGGCGAAGCGGTCGGGCTCGATCTCGACCCAGTGGTCCTTGTGGTAGGTGTCCAGGTTGTCGGTCACGGTCACTCCGGGTCGCGTCGTCGGCAGGGACGGATCCTACGGGCGGGTGTCGTGTTGGGCGGTTCCCGGGGAGGGGGATCTATGGTTGGAGCACTACGACCGAGGAGTGTGCACCGATGGCGTCGAGCGCCGCACTGACGGCAGCGGCCGTCCAGGCCGAGGTGGAGCAATGGCTGGACGAGAACTGGGATCCCGCACGGTCGGTGCGTGACTGGTGGGCGTGTCTGGCCGGTGCCGGGCTGAGTTACCCCAACCTCGATCCTCCCTACGGCCGCGGCTACAACCGCGACCAGGTCGCCGCGGTGTTCGCGGCGCTGCGGGCCAAGGGTGCGATGGGCCCGCCGGCCGGTCTCGGCACCATGCTGGCCATGCCCACGATCCTGCAGTACGGCACGCCGGAGCAGATCAGCGAGTTCGTGCCCAAGATCCTCGACGGCTCGCACGGCTGGTGTCAGCTGTTCTCCGAGCCGGGAGCCGGTTCCGACCTCGCCGGGCTGCAGACCCGGGCCGAGCGCGACGGCGACGAGTGGGTGGTCACCGGTCAGAAGGTGTGGACCTCGACCGGTCAGACCGCCGACTACGGCATCCTCATCGCCCGGACCGATCCGGCGGCCCCCAAGCACCAGGGCATCACGTACTTCCTGTTCCCCATGCAGCAGGCCGGTGTCGACGTGCGGCCGTTGCGGGAGATGACCGGCCATGCGGTGTTCAACGAGGTGTTCCTCGACGGCGCCCGGGTTCACGACAGCCTGCGCCTGGGCGACCTCGGCACCGGCTGGGCGGTGGCCAACACCACCCTCGGCTTCGAGCGGGCCGGCATCGGCGACGCCTCCGGCGGTTACGGACGGGCCGCGCCCGGCACCGTGGCCGGCCACCTCGACCGTCCCTGCGCCGAGTTCCTCAAGGGCGCCCGGCCCCAGGTCTCCCAGGGCCACATCTCCCCGGGCACGGTGAAGCGCTTCATCGCCATGGCCAAGGAGCGCGGGCTCGACCAGGATCCGATGGTGCGTCAGGCCATCGCCGACCTGCACAGCCGGGTGTCGGTCATCGGCTGGTCGGCCAAGCGGGCCAAGGGTGGCGCCGGTGGCCGGACCGGCGTCGAGGGCCCGCTGGCCAAGATCGGGATGACCGAGGCGCTGCGCCGTGGCCGGGAGCTGGGCTGCCGCATCTTCGGGGCCGACGCCCAGCTGTGGGGTCCCGACACGGCGACCGAGGGCTGGCTGCAGGAGCTGATCGTGTTCTCGCCCGGCCCGTCGATCTACGGCGGCACCGACGAGATCCAACGCAACATCATCGGCGAGCGCGGCCTCGGCCTGCCCAAGGAACCGGGCCCCGCCCGCGACACACCGTTCAAGGATCTGCCGGCCAACGCCACCCGCTGAGACCGCGGCCCGGCGGTACCGCCGACGCGTTCTCCACCCGACGCCCCGCCGGCCGGCCGGTGGGGCGTCGCCGCGTCCGGCACGATGCGGTCCGGCGCGGCGATACTGGCCGTTCGACCGGGTGGCCGTCGCCGCCGGGCCGCCGACAAGGAGTACCGCATGTCCGCCACCGCAGCGTTCCGCACCCCGACCACCGAGCAGCTCGTCGAGCGCTGCCTGGCCGACGGCGAGTTCACCCTCGCCGCCCGCTACTGGAACGGCGGGTTCCGGCTCCACATCGGCGACACGGTGCTCGCCGTCACGCTGCACGACGGGGTCGTCGCTGCCGGTGATCCCGGCGACGCCGCTGCGGTGGTCGGTCTGCACGGCGGCATCGAGGTCTGGGAGCAGCTGCTGGCCGCGGTGCCGGCACCGCACTTCACCGACATCACGCCGGCATTCCGCAGGGGCCTGAGCCGCAGCGGTCACGAGCTGACCTACTGGCAGTACCTGCCGGCGCTGCAGCGGGCGGTCGAGCTGTTGCGGCCGGACCCCGAGCCCATGGTCGAGCACCCCGTCGCCGCCCACGACCGGGGAACGACCCCGCGGCTGGACAGCCCGGTCGGCCGCTACATCCACCTCGAGCTCGGCGGTGCCGACCACCGGGTCTACTTCGAGGAGGCCGGGCAGGGCATCCCGGTGCTGCTGCAGCACACTGCCGGTTCCCACGGCGTGCAGTGGCGGCACCTGTTCGAGATGCCCGCCATCACCGACCATTTCCGGCTCATCGCCTACGACCTGCCGTTCCACGGCAAGTCGGTGCCGCCGGTGGGACGACAGTGGTGGGCCGAGCCGTACCGGTTGACCGGCGAGTTCGTCCGATCGGTGCCGGTGGCCCTCGCCGCGGCGTTGGGCCTGGACCGTCCGGTGTTCATGGGCTGTTCGGTCGGTGGCCTGCTGGCGCTCGACCTGGCGCTGCACCATCCCGAGGTGTTCCGGGCGGTGATCTCGCTGGAGGGGGCGTTGCGGGTCGGCGGCGATCTCGACGCCCTGCCCGGCTTCTGGCACCCGGGGGTGAGCAACGAGTCGAAGGCCCGGATGATGCAGGGCATCACCTCGCCGGCCTCGCCGCTGGCCTACCGCAAGGAGACCGCCCAGACCTACGCCTCGGGTTGGCCGGCAGCGTTCGTCGGCGACCTGAACTACTACTGCGTCGAGTACGACCTGCGGGCCGACGCCTCGGCCATCGACACCTCCGAGGTGGCGGTGCACATCCTCAACGGCACCTACGACTACAGCGCCACGCCGCGTCATGGGGCCGACGCCCAGGCAGCGATCGCCGGGTCGACCTTCACCGAGATGGTCGGGCTCGGCCACTTCCCGATGTCGGAGGACCCCGAGGCGTTCGCCGCGTACCTGCTGCCGGTGCTCGACACCATCCGCAAGGGCGCCCCGGCGTGAGCGGACGGCAGGCCGGGCCGGCGCTGCCGGCGGACTGTTCGATCGGCCCGATGCGAGCCGACGAGGTGCCGACCCTCACCGCCTGGGCCGCGGCCGAGGGATGGAACCCCGGGCTCGGCGACGTCGACGTGGCCTGGGCGTTCGATCCCGGGGCGTTCATCGCCCTGCGACGCGGCGACGAGCTGATCGGCGGGGGCACGGTGCTGTCCTACGACGGGGCCTACGGCTTCATGGGGCTGTTCATCGTCCGGGCCGACGAACGGCACCGCGGCCTGGGCGACCTGCTGTGGCACCACCGCCGCGACCTGCTGCGGCGTCGCCTGCAGCCAGGCGCCGCGATCGGGATGGACGGGGTGTTCGACCTGGTCCCGTACTACGAACGCGGCGGGTTCCGTCTGGCCTACCGAGATCTGCGCTTCGACGGGATCGCCCGCGGCGCGCTCGACCCCGGGGTGGTCGACGGGGCCCGGCTCGACCCCGCCCGGGTCGAGGCGTTCGACCGCCGCCACTGCGTGGCGCCGCGCCCGGCGTTCCTGCGGGGCTGGCTCGACGCGCCCGGGGTGCGCAGTGCCGGTCTGCTGCGTGATGACGAGCTGGTGGCCTTCGCGGCGTTGCGGCCGTGCCTGGCCGGCCATCGCTTCGGCCCGGTGCACGCCGCGACCGTGGACGACGCGGCCCGGGTCATGGGCCACCTCATGGCCGCCGTCGACGGCGAGCCGGTGCAGCTCGACGTCCCCGAACCCAACGAGGCGGCGTTGGCGCTGGCATCGGGGTGGTCGATGACGGAGTCCTTCGGCTGCGCCCGGCTCTACCTGGGTCCGATGCCGCAGCTGCCGGTCGGGCGGATCTTCGGGGTCACCTCCTTCGAGTTCGGCTGAGCGGGCGGTGCGGTCACGGTAGGGTCCGGTCCCGAACCAAGGGGAGTGGATCCATGCAGGGACGTCTGAGCGGGCAGGTCGCGGTCATCACCGGAGGGGCCAGCGGTATCGGCGCGGCGTGCGCCCGGCGTTTCGCTGCGGAAGGCGCCGACATCGTCATCGCCGACCTCGACCGCTCCCGCGCTGCCGACGTGATCGACGCGGTCGACGCCGCCGGCCGGCGTGCGGCGTTCGTCGCCACCGACACCTCCTCGGAGGCGGACAACCTGGCGATGGCCGCCGAGGCGATGGCCACCTTCGGCCGGATCGACTGCCTGGTCGCCGCAGCGGGAATCGCCAGCGCCGACTACGTCAGCGGGGGCGAGCCGGAACAGGGCGGTGCTGCCGGTCGGCCGGTCATGAGCCAGCCGCTGGCCGACTGGGAGCGGGTGCTGGCGGTCAACCTCACCGGGGTGATGCTCACCAACCGGGCCATCGCCGCCTGCATGATGCAGGGCGGCAACGGTGGGGCGATCGTCAACATCGCCTCCTCGGCGGCGGCCATCCCGCTGCGGGGCGGTGCCGACTACTGCGTGTCCAAGGCCGGTGTGTGGATGCTGACCAAGGTGCTGGCGCTCGAGCTGGTCGGCCACGGGATCCGGGTCAACGCCATCGGTCCCGGCTTCATCGAGACCCCGATGACCGCGGTGATGCGTAGCGATCCGGCCGGTGAGGCGGCGATGAAGCGGATGACCCCGATGCGACGCCTCGGCCAGCCCGAGGAGATCGCCTCCACCGCGCTGTTCCTGGTGTCGGAGGACTCGTCCTACCTGACCGGTCAGTTGCTGTTCCCCAACGGCGGGATGTTCGTCGGATGAGCACGGCGCCGTTCGACCATCCCGACGCCGCCCGGGTGACACCCGCCCGTCTGGCGGCGGCCGCCGCGGTGCGGCGTCTGGTCCATGCGCTGGTCGACCACGAGGTGTCCGACGCCGAGCTGGCGGAGCTCGCTGCGGTGGCCGACGGCTACGCCGATCGCATCGACCGGGGCCCCGAGCGGGCCGATCCCGATGACCCGTTCGGGCCGTGGAAGGCCGTGCGGGCTGACGGCGAGCAGCTGTTCTGCTTCATCGACTGCGTGGTTTCCGGTGCTGCCAACCCGCTGTCGACGGGCGGGGCTGCTCACCGTGACGGACACGAGGCGGTCCTGCGGGTCAACCTCGACCCCGGCTTCGAGGGTCTGCCCGGCCGTTCGCACGGTGGGACCATCGCCTCGCTGTTCGACGAGGTGATGGGCTTCGCGCTCTACATGGACGGGGTGCCGGCCTACACCGCCTGGCTGCGGGTGGACTACCGGGCCGCGGTGCCGGTGGGCCGGCCGCTCGAGCTGCGGGCCCGGGTCGTGCGCAGCGAGGGCCGCAAGCATTGGGTCGAGGCCGAGCTGACCAGCGAGGAAGGTCCGGGGCCCACCGCCGAGGCGCTGTTCGTCAGCCCCCGGCCGGCGGACTGAGGCGCTGTCGCTGTCGCACCGCTCCGGGACCGGCCGGGTCCGAGGGTGGACCGGACGACTCAGTCCCAGTGCAGGCCGCCGTCGACGTTCCACGACTGGCCGGTGACGTTGCGGGCCGCGGGCGAGGCCAGGTAGACGGCCAGCGCCCCGATGTCGGCGGGGTCGTTGGCCCGACGCAGCGGGATGGAGCGCACGGCGCGGGCCTCGGCCTCCTCGCGGGTGCCGCCGAGCCGTTCGACCAGCTCGTCGATGACCTGGTCGAACAGGGCGGTACGGGTCACGCCGGGGCAGATGGCGTTGACGTTGATGCCGAAGCGGGCGAGCTGCGACGCGCCCACCCGGGTCATGGCGATCACCGCACCCTTGGTGCCGGCGTAGGCGACGTTCGAGGTGCCGCGGTAGCCCTTGCCGGCGATGGAGGCGATGTTGACGATGCGGCCACCCTCGCCGCGGTCACGCATCGCCACCGCAGCAGCCTGCATCAGGAAGAACAGGCCACGGGCGTTGACCGAGTAGATGCGGTCCCAGTCGGCCTCGGTCACGTCGAAGAAGCCCAGGCTCTTGGTGACCCCGGCGTTGTTGACCACGACGTCGATGCGCCCATGGGTGCCGACGACGTGGTCGACGAGCCCCTGGCACTCGGACACCCGTGAGACGTCGCCGAGCACGAACGAGCTCGGCCCGCCGATGCGTTCCATCACCGCCCGTCCGGCGGTGGCGTCGATGTCGGCGCCCACCACGATCGCACCGGCCGCGGCGTAGGCCTCGGCGATACCGGTGCCCATGCCCGCACCGATCCCGGTGATCAGGGCAACCTTGCCGTCCAGTTCGCCCATCGTCGCGTTCCTCCTCGTGGTGGCCCGGTGCCCCCCGGGGCGAATCGACGTCGATTCGCCACGAGCGATCATCGTAGGTGACCGCCCGTCGGCCTGGTCCGGGTGGTGGCCGGGTCGGCGCAGCGGGCCGGGTCGGCGCGGCGGCCCGGCGGCCTGGCAGGCTGGGGCGATGGCCACCACCCCGCACGATGCCCTGGCCGAGCTGCTCGACGAACGGGCGATCCACCGGCTGATGACCGACTACACCCGCTTCGTCGACTTCGGTGAGGCCGCCCGCATCGCCGGGCTGTTCACCGAGGACGGGGTGTGGGACGGCCCCGGCGTGCGTATGGAGGGTCGCGACGAGGTCCACCGGTTCTTCGCCGAGCGCGAGTCGGTGACCCGGCGTACCTCGCGGCATGTCATCACCAACATCGCCATCGAGCTCACCGGGCCCGACACCGCGGTGGCCACCAGCTACCTGATCAACTACCGCCACGACAGCCGAGGCGACGTGGTGCTGCCGGTGCCGGTCGGCCACCCCAAGTACGTCGGCGAGTATCACGACCGCTTCGCTCGGACCCCTGACGGATGGCGATTCGCCGAGCGGGTCTTCACCAACACGTTCCTGCGGGAGCGTTCGGCCCCGTCGATCGCCGGCTGATCCCACTGCGGCCCCGGCTGCGGACCGGCCGCGCCGCTGTCCGGGCGTTCCGCTACGTTGCGCCCATGGCAGATTCGAACTTCGCGGACATCTTCGAGGCCGTCGCGGCGGCGGTGCCGGACCGGCCGGCCATCGTCTGCGGCGACCGCACGGTGCGCTGGAGCGACTTCGACCGGCGGGCCAATGCCCTCGCCGCCGACCTGCTCGCCGCCGGGCTGGCGCCCGGTGCCAAGGTGGCCGCGTACCTGTACAACAGCCCCGAGTACCTCGAGACGTACTTCGCCGCCACCAAGGTGGCGATGTGGCCGGTCAACACCAACTACCGCTACGCAGTCGGCGAGATCGTCTACCTCTTCGACAACGCCGATGCCGAGGCGGTGGTGTTCGACACCGCCTTCACCGAGGTGGCCACCGCGGCGCGTGAACGGCTGCCGCGGATCGTGCGCTGGTACGCGGTCGGGCCGAACCCGCCGGTGTGGGCCGTGCCCTACGAGGACGTGGTCGCTCCCGGCCGCGACGACGCCCCGGCGATCGAGGCCCGGCGCGGTCCGACCGATGTGATCATGACCTACACCGGCGGGACGACCGGCATGCCCAAGGGGGTCATGTGGTCCCACGGCGAGCTGTACAAGGCCATGGGCCACGGAGGCAACGCGCTGCTGGGCTATCCGCCGGCGGAGACGCTCGAGGATCTCGCTGCGGCGGCGGTGGCCCGCACCGACGCCCCGGTGGTGCTCGAGGCCTGCCCGCTGATGCACGCCACCGCGCTGGGCAACGCCTACGCCATGCTGCCCCTCGGGGCCACCATCGTGCTGTTGGACCGCACCACCTTCGACGCCGAGCACCTGTGGGACGAGTGCGTCCGGCTGGGGGTGACGTGGCTGACCATGGTCGGCGACGCCTTCGGTCGTCCCCTGCTCGCCGCGCTCGAGGCCCATCCCGGTCGTTGGGATCTCTCCCGGCTGAAGGTCCTCTACTCCGCAGGCGTGATGTGGAGCCAGGAGGTCAAGGTGGGGATGCTGCAGCACCTGCCCGACGACGTGATGCTGCTCGACGTGTTCGGCTCCACCGAGGCGGCCGGCATGGGCCGTTCGCTGTCCACCAAGTCCTCCGTGGCGGCGACTGCGGCGTTCCTGGTGGGTGAACTGGCCCAGGTCATCACCGAGGACGGCCGCTTCGTCGAGCCGGGCTCGGGGGAGGTCGGCCTGGCGGCGTTCGGTGGCCCCATGCCCGACGGCTACTACAAGGACGCCGTCAAGACCGCCGAGACGTTCCGCACCGTGAACGGCAAGCGCTGGTCGGTGCCCGGCGACTTCGCCACGGTCGAGGCCGACGGCACCATGCGGCTGTTGGGCCGCGGCTCGGTGTGCATCAACACCGCCGGGGAGAAGGTGTTCGTCGAGGAGGTCGAGGAGGTCCTCAAGCGCCACCCGCAGGTCCTCGACGCGGTGTGTGTCGGCATCCCCGATCCCCGTTTCGGCGAGACCGTGTGCGCGGTGGTGCAACCGCGGCAGGCCGGCGACGAGGTCGATACCGCCTCGGTGATCGCCCACGTCAAGGCCGAGCTGGCCGGCTACAAGGCACCGCGGGACGTGGTCGTGGTGCCCAGCATCGGCCGGGCACCGTCGGGCAAGGTCGACTATGCCGGTCTGAAGGCGCTGGCCCGCGAGCGGCTCGGACGCTGACCCAGGCCCCCGGGATCGGCTTCCCCTAGCCATCGCCGCCGTCGATGGGCCAAGCTTCAGGGGTGACCGCTGTAGAGAACCCTCCCACCACCGACGCGCAGGAAGCTGCGGTCGTCGCCGCCCTCGACGCCTTCCTGGCCGCCAACGACCCCCGTTCGATGGATGCCGTCGCCTTCCGGGGCGCCCGCTTCGACGCCGGCCTGGCGTGGGTGCACTGGCCGGTGGGCAACGGCGGCCTCGGTGTCCGTCCGCAGCTGCAGCGCCTGGTCGAGGTCCGCATCAAGGACGCAGGCGGCCCGGCACCGGACCCGGCCGGCTTCTTCATGAACCTGGCCGGCCCGACCATCCTCACCCACGGCAACGACGCCCAGCGGGCCCGCTTCCTGCGCCCGATGTACAGCGGCGAGGAGCGCTGGTGCCAGTTGTTCTCCGAGCCGGGCGCCGGTTCGGACTTCGCCGGGCTCGGCACCCGCGCCGTGCGCGACGGCGACGAGTGGGTCGTCAACGGCCAGAAGGTGTGGAACACGCTCGCCCATCTCGCCCAGTGGGGGATGCTGGTGACCCGCACCAACACCGAGGTCCCCAAGCACCGGGGCCTGACCTACTTCCTGGTGGACATGTCCAGCCCCGGGGTCGAGGTGCGCCCGCTGCGCCAGATCACCGGTGAGGCCGAGTTCAACGAGGTGTACCTGACCGACGTGCGCATCCCCGACGCCAACCGACTCGGCGACGAGGGCGACGGCTGGCGGGTGTCGCTGACCACGCTGATGAACGAGCGCACCTCGATCGGCGCCGGAACCAGCGGTGGCGGACCCCGCCGGGGGTCGGGTCCCATCGGCGAGGCGGTCAAGCTGTGGCAGGCGAAGCCCGAGGCCGACCGCGACGCCGCCACCCGCGACCGGCTGATGCAGCTGTGGGTCCGGGCGGAGACGCTGCGGTTGACCAACATGCGGGCTGCGGTCGGGCGGCGCCAGGGCAACCCCGGTCCGGAGGGTTCGGTGGCCAAGCTGGCCATGGCCGAGCAGAACAAGGCCATCTACGAGTTCTGCCTCGACCTGATGGGACCGGCCGCCATGGTCGGCTACGACTTCACCTTCCGCCGGCCGACCGAGCTCAACGTCGAGGGCTGGGGCGAGCCTCGTCACGGCTTCCTGCGGGTGCGGGCCAACTCGATCGAGGGCGGTACCTCGGAGATCATGCGCAACATCCTCGGCGAGCAGGTGCTCGGCCTGCCCGGCGAGCCGCGGCTCGACAAGGACCTGGCCTGGAGCAAGGTCCCGCGGAGCTGAACGCGCCGCAGGGCTGATCGCCGCCGGGCGGCGGGTCAGGGGACGAGCACCAGCTTGCCCACGGCCCGCCGCTCGAGCAGATCGCCCAGGACCGCGCCGGCCTCTGACAGCGGCCGTTGCGTCGGTGCCACCGGCTGCAGCGCACCGGAGGCGATGGCGTCGACGACCTCGGCCATCATCTCCCGGTTGGCTGCGGCGTTGCGCTGGACCCAGCCGCCCCATTCCACCCCGACTGCGGTGCGGTTGTTCAGCAGCACCAGGTTGAGCGGGACCCGGCCGATGCCGGCGGTGAAGCCGACGATCAGGAACCGGCCGTCGAAGGCCATCGCCCGCAGGCACTGCTCCGACAGCTCGCCGCCGACCACGTCGTAGACCAGGTCGACGCCCTTGCCGTCGGTCAGCTCCCGGGCCCGGGCCTTGACGTCGTCGTCGGCGGGATCGAGCGCCACCTCGGCGCCCATGGAGAGCGCCAGGGCCCGCTTCTCGGGGGAGGAGGCGATGGCGATGACGCGGGCCCCGAGGTGCCGGGCCACGTCGATGGCGGCGAGGCCGACCCCGCCGCCTGCCCCGGTCACCAACATGGTCTCGCCGGGGCGCACCTCGGTGCGCCGGGTGAGGGCGAACCATGCCGTTCCGTACACCTGGTAGAACGACGCCCCCACGGCGATGTCGACGGAGTCCGGCAACCGGATGAGCTGGTGCGGCTTGGCCAGCAGGGTGTCGGCGAAGGCCCCGGAGGCGACCACGGCGAAGACCCGGTCGCCGATCGCCCAGCCGTCGACGCCTTCGCCGATGGCGTCGATCGTCCCGGCGGCCTCACCGCCGGGTACGTAGGGTGGGGTCATCGGGAACTGATAGCGGCCCGCCACCCGCAGCCCGTCGACGTAGCTGGCGCCGGCGGCACCGACGGCGATACGGACCTGGCCGGGTCCTGGTTCGGGGGTGGGCCGTTCCTCGAGCACGAGGTCGGCGACCGAGCCCAGTTGATGGCAGATGACGGCGCGCACGGCGAAACCCTAACGCGCCCGCCCGACAGGCCCTACGCTGCGACGGTCCGCTTCTGGATGTTCGGGGGGGAATCATGACGGCACCGACGAACTACGCGGTATCCCGCGGGGTGGCCACCATCACGTTGGACAGTGCGGAGAACCGCAACGCCTTCAGCCAGGCCTTGCTGCGCAGCCTGGTGGGCGATCTCGAGGCGGCGCTCGCCGACGGCTCGGTGCGGGTGATCGTGCTGACCAACTCGGGCGGGACCTTCAGCGCCGGCGCTGATCTGAAGGAGGACCACCGGTCCCTCGGTCCGGACCCGCTGACCTTTGCCGACGTGGTCGCGGCGATCGACGGCTCACCCAAGCCGGTGGTGGGGCGGATCGCCGGTCACGCCGCCGGTGGTGGGGCGGTGCTCGCCGCAGCGTGCGACATCGCCATCGCCCTCGACACCGTACGTATCGGTATCACCGAGGTACGTCTTGGTATTGCGCCGGTGCCGGTGGCCGCCATGATGGCCCACCGGATGACCCGGCGAGCCCTGTTCGAGGCGTTCCTGGCCGCCGACATGATGCCGGCGTCGCGGGCCGCCGAGCTCGGCCTGGTCAACCTGGCCGTGCCGGCCGACCAGCTCGATGCCACCGTGGCCCACTACGTCGACGCACTGGTCAAGGGCGCTCCGCAGGCCCTGGCTGTGACCAAGACCGCTCTGCAGGCCATGGCCGACGGTGGCGTGGCCGATGCCCGCGCGTACGCCGCCGCCAACACCGTGGGCTTCGGGGCGAGCGAGGCCAAGGAGGGCGTGGCGGCGTTCCTGGGCAAGCGCCCGCCGGCCTGGATCCCCCAGGACTGACCGGGGCCGGCCGGGCCGGACCGAACGCGCCGGTCAGGTGCCGTCCTCGGTGACGATCGGTGGGGGCATCTCGGTGCCCCGGGGTCGGAAGACGGTGGTGTGCTTGAGACGGGCCAGCTCCTGGCCGGTGTCGTCCCATACCGTACCGTCGAGTACCTGGTACCAGTGGTCGTTGCGTTCGTAGGCGTCGACGATCTGGGCGCTGATCACGATCTGGTGATCGGCGGCTGCCACCGCGAGGTGCTGGATCTGGGTGCGGACGTGGATGGTCGGCCCGTAGGTGAAGTTGTGCCGCGTCAACGGTGCCATCCGCGCCGCCAGGAACCACGGGTGCACCGCCCCGACGGGAAGTGTGGTCTCGGTCAGGCCGAGGTCCTCGGTGGCCAGCCGCCGGGCGGCTGCGGCGTTGACGTACGCGCCGAGCGATCGCAGCGGTTGGCGTTTGGGCACGTCGTCGAGGGAGTAGGTCGGCCGGATGCGGGGAGGTGGTTCGGCCGGGGTCCGGGCCGGCACCCGGATGGTGTCGAACCAACTCGCCACGCCGAGGCCCGCCCGACCGTCGAGTACCACCCGGCTGTCCTCGACCGAGGCTCGCACCGACCATGTCGCCGGCTCGACGCCGGGTTGGGGGTCGAGGTCGATGGCCACCAGTTCGCCGGCGTAGAGCGGTCGGCGCAGCGTGACGTCGGCCCAACCCTGGGCCAGCCATTCGGTGCCGGTGACGGCCCGCACCGCATCGGCCACCCAGCCGTAGGTCCGCACGCCGGCCACCAACGCACCGCGGTACCCGGCCCCGGTGGCGCCGGCCTCGGCATGAATGGGGTTGGGGATGCCGGTGGGCGGCGGGTCGGGCGTCGCGACGACGGTGGTGCGCATCAGCGGGTGGCCACGGGGGCGATCTTGGCCGCCAGTTCCTCCATGGCGTCGCCGATGCGGGCGGGGTTCGAGGTCGGCGGGGCGAGGACCAGACGGTCCACGCCGAGGTCCTCGAGCTGCTTCACCCGGTCGAGCGATTCCCGGCGCCAGGACCACACCATGGTGGTGTTCTCGATGGCATCGCCGTTGCGACCGTGCTCGGCTGCCGAACGCTTGACCACCTCGAACAGGTGGGTCAGCTCCTCGTCGGTGCCCTTGGCCGGGAAGAACCCGGTGCCGTACCGGCCGGCACGCTTGGCCGCGGCGTCGCTGTGCCCACCGACCACGATGGGGATCGAGCCGCCTGCCGGCTGCGGACGGGAGATGGCGTTGTCGAAGTTGACGTACTTGCCGTGGTACGCCGCGTGCTGCTGGCTCCACAGCGCCGACATGGCCTCGCAGTACTCGTCGGTACGGCCACCGCGGTCGGGCCACGGCACGCCGAGGGCGTCGAACTCCTCCTTGAGCCAGCCGACACCGATGCCGAGCTCGAAGCGGTTGTTGGTCAGCTTGGCCAGGCTGGCGCACTCCTTGGCCAGCACGACCGGGTTGCGCTGGGGCACGATCAGGATGCCCGTCGCGAGGCGGATGTCCTTGGTCAGCGCGCCGGCATAGGCCAGCCACAGCAGGGGATCGGGCAGGTCGGGATCGTCGCCGAGGGGGATCTTGCCGCTCTCGTGGTAGGGGTACTGCGACTGGTAGCCGTGGGGGATGACCACGTGCTCGACGGCCCAGATGGATTCGAGGCCGCAGCGGTCCGCCGCGGTGGCGATGGCGGCGGCGCCTTCGGCGGTGGCGAAGTGCCCGGAGTTGGCGAACATGATCCCGAATTTCATGGCCGGATCGTAGATCGCCTCCCGCCGGCCTGCCCCGGTTCCCACCGCGGCGTGCAGGGTCATCGTGGAGGGTCGCCGGGTTCGGGCGCCCGGGATACGGCAGGTGCGCGGAACTTGGGAGCCCAGGACCACGGCTCCTACCATCACGGCAGGTCCGGCCATCTGAGCCGCGCCGAAGGGGGACAGACAGTGACCGGCTCGACAGCGCCGAAGAGGTATCGCCTCGAGGGCACACCGGATCCCGATCATGCCTGGCCGGGGGGCCCGGGCATCACCATTCGGGGGGACTCCTGGGGCGACCCGACCGGTCGACCCGTCATGCTCATGCACGGTGGCGGCCAGACCCGTCACGCCTGGAAGGGTGCGGGCGAGACGCTCGGCGCTGCCGGGTACTACGCCGTCGCCTACGACGCCCGTGGCCACGGCGACTCCGACTGGACCGCCGACGGCGTCTACGAGCAGGACGACCAGGTCGACGACCTCGTCGCCGTGGTCGAGGCCCTCGGTGGCCGGCCGCCGATCCTGGTCGGCGCCTCCATGGGCGGCGGCACCAGCCTGCTGGCGGTGGGCGAGGGTCGCCTCGAGGCCGCCGCCATCGTGCTGGTCGACATGGCCCCGCGGATCGCCCCCGAGGGCAGCGCCAAGATCCGTGAGTTCATGAACCAGAAGCCCGAGGGCTTCGAGACCCTCGACGAGGTCGCCGAGGCCATCGCCAACTACCAGCCGCACCGCACGCGTCCCCGCAACCTCGACGGTCTGGTGAAGAACGTGCGCCGGGGTGAGGACGGCCGCTTCTACTGGCACTGGGATCCGCGTCGGATGAACCGGCAGTGGAACATGGAGGCGTACCGCAACCGGCTCGAGGACGCGGCCCGCAACATCACCATCCCGACCCTGCTGGTGCGTGGCGGCCTCTCCGACGTGCTCACCGAGGAAGGTGCCCAGCAGTTCCTGGCGGTGTGCCCGCACGCCGAGTACGTGTCGGTCACCGACGCCGCCCACATGGTGGCCGGCGATCGCAACGACATCTTCGCCGGTGCGGTCATCGAGTTCCTCACCCGTCGGGCCCCGGCCCAGGGCTGAGGCCCGCCCGCGGTGGAGGTCAAGGAGTTCCTCCGGCTCGAACCGACCGACGACGCCGACCATTGGCGGTTGCCGATCTGGGAGGGCATCTGCGGAGGCCGCGGCGCGCTGTACGGCGGCTGCGGCCTCGCCGCGGTGATCGAGGTCGCCGAGGCCGCCACCGGCCGGCCGGCGACCTGGGCGGCGTGCCAGTTCGTCGGCGGGGCCGAGATGCCCCAGGTGCTCGACCTCCGCTACGAGAACCTCACCACCGGTCGTCGGGTGTCCCAGGGCCGGGTCACCGCCACCGTCGACGGTGCGGTCATGCTCAGCGCCCTGGTGGCGCTCGGCACCCGCGAGTTCCCCATCGAGGGCCAGTGGGGTCCCCTGCCGCCGGCCGGGCTGGCGCCGCCGCTGCAGTGCCCGCAGCGCCGGATGCCGGAAGGCCGCCGTGGTGGTCTGCGGGACCGGATCGACGAACGGGTGGCCAGCGGCGATGCGGACGGCTCGATCCGCGCTGTCGACGGCCGCAGTCAGCTGTGGGCCACGCTGCCCGACGGCGTGCCGGCCAGTGCCGCGGCCCTCGCCGTGCTCGGCGACACCGTGTCGGCCGGGGTGGACGGTCTGTACGCCGACGACGTGCGGGCCCGCAGTATCGACAACAGCATCCGCATCGTCGCCCCGCGGGCCTGTGACTGGGTGCTGCTGGACAACCAGGTCGACGGCGCGGCGGTGGGCCTGGCCCATGGGACGGTGCGCATGTTCACCCCCGACGGCCACCTGCTGGCCGTGGCCAGCCAGTCCGGCCTGGTCGGCTACCGCTGAACGTCCCAGCCTGAACGCCCGGCCCGCCCGTCGCGGTCAGATCTCGACAGTCGTGCCGACCTCGAACACCCGCGACGCCGGCAGCCGGAAGAAGCGCGCCGCGCTGGCCGCCGTGCGGTTCTGCATCACGAAGAGGTGTTCGCGTAGCGGGTGCATGGTGCGCCGCGGTGTGGTCACGATCGTCTCACGACCCAGGAAGTAGGTCAGGTCGTCGGGATCGAGGTTCAATCCCGGTTCGGTGGACGCGGTGGCGATCGCCGCGAGGGCGGCGGGAACGTCGGGGTTGTCCATGAAGCCGAAGGTCAGCTCGACCTGCCAGATGCCGGGGCCGACCTTCTGCACGGTGCTGCGGCGTGTCTCGGGCACCGACGGGAGATCGGCGGTGGCCACCGACAGCAGGATGACCGTCTCGTGCAGCACCTTGTTGTGGCGCAGGTTCTCCAGCAGGGCAGGTGGCGTTGCGCCGGGTTCCTTGAACAGGAAGACCGAGGCGCCCGGAACGCGTTCCCACGGTAGGTCGGGCAGGGTGTCGACGAAGGTGGCGACGGGGGTCTCGCCCCGTCGCATCGCGGTCGACACCGCCTGGCGGCCGGTACGCCACGTCGTCATGAGGGTGAACTGCATCGCCCCGATGACCAGCGCGAACCAGCCGCCGTGGGGGATCTTGGCGATCTGGGCGGCGAAGAACCCCAGGTCGATGACCAGCAGGGGAAGCCCGATCCCGAACGCCCGTGCCTTCGACCACTGCCAGCGGTGCAACGCCACGCCGATGAACAGCAGCGTGGTGATGGCCATGGTCATGGTCACGGCGATGCCGTAGGCCGCGGCGAGGTTGCTCGAGGTACGAAAGCCCAGGACCAGCCCGATGCAGCTGGCCATCAGCAGCCAGTTCACCACCGGCACGTAGACCTGGCCGCGGTGGCCGGCCGAGGTGTGGTGGATCTTGACCCGGGGCAGGTAGTCGAGCTGCATCGCCTGCACGGTCATCGAGAACGCGCCGGAGATCAGCGCCTGCGAGGCGATCACGGTTGCCGTGGTGGCCAACAGAACCAGGGGCCAGGTCGCCCACGACGGGGCGAGGTTGAAGAAGGGGCTCTCGATCGCCTCGGGGTTCTCCAACAGCAGCGCTCCCTGGCCGAGGTAGTTCAGCACCAGGGCGGGGAACACGAGGGTGAACCAGCTGATCCTGATCGGCGAGCGTCCGAAGTGGCCCATGTCGGCGTAGAGCGCCTCGCCACCGGTGACCACCAGGAAGATCGAGCCCAGCGCCAGGAAGCCGTTGAACCCGTATTCCCGGAACATGTCGATGGCGTACACCGGGTTCAACGCCCGCAGGATGTCGGGGTTGGCGATGATCTGCCGCAGCCCGAGCAGGGCCAGGACTGCGAACCACACCACCATGATCGGCCCGAACACCCTGCCGATGCCGGCCGTACCGCGGCGCTGGACCAGGAACAGCAGGGCCAGGATGGTCACCGACAGCGGGATGATCCACGGGTGCAGCGAGGGCGCGGCGACCTCCAGGCCCTCGACGGCGCTGAGCACCGAGATGGCCGGGGTGATCATGCCGTCGCCGTAGAGCAGCGCCGTGCCGAAGATGCCCAGCGTGGTGAGGAAGAACAGCGCGCCGCCGGGCACGCTGCGTCCGAGCAACGCGGTCAGGGCCAAGATCCCGCCCTCGCCCTTGTTGTCCGCCCGCATGACCAGCGCCAGGTACTTGATCGAGATGATGACGATCAGCGACCACACCACCAACGAGCACGCCCCGACCACCCCGACGGGGTTCACCTCCAGCTCGTGGCCCTCGAAGGACTCGCGGAACGCGTACAGCGGGCTGGTGCCGATGTCGCCGTAGACGATGCCGAGCGCCCCGACGGCCAGCAGGGCGAGAGAGCGCCCGCGTGGCTTGGCCGTGGCGTGATGTCCGTCGGAGTGTCCGAGGTCAGTCATGAATTGCCAATCCTGTAACTGTCATCGTCTTTGACCGTAACCGTACCCCTCCCGGGGACATCCGGCGGACCCCGCGATGACCTGCATCTGCTAGACACGACCGTCATGGCAGGCAAGTACTTCGAAGAGCTCGAGGTCGGCACGGTGTTCGAGCACCAGCCCGGCCGCACCGTCACCGAGACCGACAACCTGTTGTTCTCGACCATGTCGATGAACCCGCAGCCGTTGCACGTCGACGCCGAGTTCGCCCGCAACAGCCAGTTCGGCCAGATCCTGGTGAACTCGCTGTTCACGCTCGCCGTGGTCATCGGGTTGTCGGTGGGCGAGACCACGCTCGGTACCACCGTCGGCAACCTCGGCTTCGACGAGACCCGGTTCCCGAACCCGGTGTTCATCGGTGACACGATCTACGCCCGGACCGTGGTCAAGGCCCGGCGTGAGTCCAAGAGCCGTCCCGACTGGGGCATCGTCACCTTCGAGCACCAGGGCATCAACCAGCGCGGCGAGGTCGTCTGCACCTGTCTGCGCAACGGCATGATGCTGCGCAAGCCGACGGCCGGGGCCTGACATGAGCCGCGTCCGCCGTTGTGCCCACTTCGTCCCCGGCGCCAGCGAGAAGATGCTGGGCAAGGCGCTGGCCACCAACGCCGATGCGCTGGTGCTCGACCTCGAGGACGCCGTCACGCCCGAGAACAAGGACTCGGCCCGCGTCGAGATCTGCCGTTGGCTGGCCGATGTCGACTTCGGCCGCCAGGAGCGGATGGTCCGCATCAACCCGCTCGACACGCCGTGGTTCCGGGCCGATGTCGAGGCGACCATGGTCAATCCGCCCGACTCGTACCTCATCCCCAAGCTGCACGGCCCGGGCGAGGTGCGCCTGATCGACCGGATCATCACCGACCTCGAGCGCCAGTACGGCCACCCGATCGGTGGGGTGCAACTCGTGGTGCTGGCCACCGAGACCGCCGCCGGCCTGCTGGCCACCGGCGACATCCCCTGCGTGCCCCGGGTCGACGCCGTCACCTGGGGTGCCGAGGACCTGTCCGCGGCGCTGGGTGCCAAGCGCAACCGGGACGACGACGGCCGCTATCTGCCGATCTTCGAGCACGCCCGGACGATGTGCCGGCTGTCGGCGGCCGCGGCGGGGGTCCAGGCGCTCGACACCGTGTTCACCGATGTCACCGACCCCGACGGCCTGCGTCGCGACTGCCGTGAGAGCGCAGCCATCGGCTACACCGGCAAGATCTCGATCCACCCCAGCCAGATCGACGTCATCAACGAGGAGTTCACCCCCTCCGCCGCCGACATCGCCGACGCCCGTGAGCTGCTCGCCGAGCTCGAGGTGCAGCGCGCCGCCGGCAAGATGGCCTTCCGGTTCCGGGGCAAGATGGTGGACGTGCCGCACTTCACGCAGGCCCAGCGCATCCTGGCGCTGGCCGACACCCTCGGGGTCGGCTGAACCGGATGAGCGACCACGACGCCGGCACCGCGTCCGTTGCGGTGCCGGCTCGGGCGTGGAAGGCGCTGGCGGTGGCGAGTGCCGGCTACTCGTTGATGTCGTTCAACACGACCTCGACCAACCTCGCCTTCGACGACATCTCCAAGACGTTCAGCTCGGCGCGGCCCTCGACGCTGTCGTGGGTGGCCTCGATCTTCTTCATCGGGCTGGCCAGCCTGTTGCCGGTGTCGGGTCGGTTGGCCGACCGGCTGGGCCGCCGCCGGGTGTTCCGGGCCGGGCTGCTGCTGTTCGCCTTCGGCTCCGCGATGTCGGCGTTGGCCCCGGTCGCCATCGTGCTGATCCTGGCCCGGTTCGTCACTGCGGCCGGTGGGGCGATGATCGTGCCCGCGTCGCTGGCGGTGATCCTGCCCGAGTTCCCGCGCGAGCGGCATGTCACCGCAGTGGCCACCTGGGCCGCCACCGGCCCGCTCGCCGCCGCACTGGCCCCGGCGGTGTCGGCGTTGATCCTGGCGGTGACGACCTGGCGGGTGCTGTTCGCCATCAGCGTGCCGATCTCGCTGCTGGCGTTCCTGGCCAGCTTCAGGCTGCTGCGGGAGTCCAAGTCGGAACGGGTCAGCGGTCCGTTGGACTGGCTCGGGGTCGCGGTCGGCACGGTGACCATCGCTGCGCTGGTCTACGCCGTCGGCCAGGCACCCGGGCGCGGGCTGACCGCCCCGTCGGTGCTGGTCGCCATGGCGCTGTTCATCGTGTTCTTCCCGTTGTTCCTGCACCGTTGCCGGGTCCACCCCGAGCCGTTGCTGAACCTCGACGTGTTCCTGTTGAAGCCGGTGTGGGTGGCCAACGTCGGCAACTTCCTGCTGAACATGGCCGGGCAGGCCCTGTGGCTGCTGTGGCCGTTATACCTCAGCCGGGTGTGGCACTTCTCGCAGGTCCAGACCGGGCTGGCCCTGCTGCCCGGGCCGATCGTGTCGGGCATCCTGACCACGTTCGGCGGACGGCTGTCGATGCGCTACGGTCACGAGGTGCTGGTCCGGTGGGGTCCGCTGGTGCATCTCGTGGCGTTGGCCTGGCCGCTGGTGTTCCTGACCACCACACCGCACTACTGGCTGGCGGTCGGCCCGGCCATCGCCCTGTCCGGCGGCGGGTGGGCACTGACCCAGCCCCCGCTCAACAGCGGCGTGCTCAGCCGGGTCGGGCCCGACTTCTACGGTGAGGTCAACGCCTCGTTCAACACGGTACGGAACGTGGCGGCGGCGCTCGGCGTGGCCATCGCGGTGGCGATCATCGGCAAGCCCGGTCGGCCCGACGTGCTGGCGGCATACGACCGGGCCTTCTGGGCGTGCGTAATCTGCGGCCTGGCGTGCTGGCTGGTGCTGTTCTTTCTCTACCCACGACGCTCGAGCGGTTCGGCCTCGTCGGTCCCGCCGGTCGTCAAACCCGACAGGAGTGTGCGATGAGCGGTCCGTTGACCGGATACACGGTGGTCGAGCTGCAGGGAATCGGGCCCGGCCCGTTCTGCGGCATGGTGCTCGCCGATCTCGGAGCGGAGGTGATCCGTATCGACCGAGCCGAGCGGGTACCGGCCGAGACCCCGCGACGTCCGCCGCTCGACGTGTTGGCCCGCGGCCGCAAGTCGGTCGCCGTCGACCTGAAGGACCCCGAGGGGGTCGAGACGGTGCTGCGCATCGTCGAGGGCGCCGACGCCCTGATCGAGGGCTTCCGGCCCGGCGTGATGGAGCGGCTCGGGCTCGGTCCCGACGTCTGCCTGGCCCGCAACCCCCGCCTGGTGTACGGCCGGATGACCGGCTGGGGTCAGGACGGGCCCTACGCCCAGATGGCCGGCCATGACATCAACTACATCGCCCTGGCCGGCTGCCTGGCCCACATCGGCCGGCCCGGCGAGGCCCCGGTGCCGCCGCTCAACCTCGCCGGGGACTTCGGCGGCGGCGGCATGCTGCTCGCGGTCGGCGTCATGGCCGGGCTGTTGGAGACCGCGAAGTCGGGCCAGGGCCAGGTCGTCGACGCGGCGATGGTCGACGGAGCGGCGTTGCTGATGGCGTCCTTCCACGGGATCGCGGCGATCGGCCGGCTCGAGCCCCGGGGCCACAACCGCCTCGACGGCGGCGCCCACTTCTACGACGCCTACGAGTGCGCCGACGGCGAGTACATCTCCATCGGGTCGATCGAGCCGCAGTTCTACGCCGAGCTGCGGCAGCTGGCCGGTCTCGGTGACGCCAAGTGGGACGCCCAGCTCGACAGCGGTGCCTGGCCCGATCTCAAGGCGGAGATCGCTGCGGTGTTCCGGACCAAGACCCGTGACGAGTGGTGCGCCATCATGGACGGGTCCGACGTGTGCTTCGCCCCGGTGCTGACCATCCCCGAGGCGTGGGAGCATCCCCACAACGTGGCCCGCAACTCCTTCGTGGAGGTGGCCGGTATCCGCCAGCCCGCTCCGGCGCCCCGGTTCAGCAGGACCCCCGGCGACATCGAGGGCCCGGCTGCGCATCCCGGCCAGCACAGCGACGAGGTGCTGGCCCGGTTCGGGTTCGACGAGGCCGAGGTGGCCCGGCTGCGCGGGTCGGGCGCCGTTCGCTGATCGCTCGGTGGGGTGGCGTGGGCCCCGGGGTCGGGCCGCCCCACCGAAGGTCGGGCGGCCGGTGACGGCGGCGGGTAGATTGCGCGTCCGGCCCGACCAGGGCGTGGCACGCCATCAACCGGGGAGACGCCATGACCATGACCGAACGGGATCCCCTCACCGGGGTCACCGTCGACCGGCTCACCCCGGCGCTCGGCGCGGAGGTACGGGGTCTGCGACTCGCCGAGGCCGACGAGGCCATGGCGGCGCAGATCGGGGCGTTGCTCGTCGAGCACCGGGTGTTGTTCTTTCCCGACCAGCACCTCGATCTCGACCAGCACGTTGCCCTGGGCCGGTTCTTCGGGCCGCTCGAGCAGCATCCCCATCTGACCAACGCCTACCTGAACCACCCCGAGGTGTTCGAGCTGGCAGCGTCCAAGGGTGGTATCGCCGACGAGTGGCACACCGACCTGACGTTCCTGGCCCAGCCGTCGGTGATGTCGATCCTGAACATGGTGCGCTGCGCCGATGCCGGGGGCGACACCATGTGGACCAGCCTCGAGGCGGCCTACGACGAGCTGTCGCCGGCGCTGCAGGAGCTGTGTGAGGGGTTGTCGGCCCTGCACGATGCCACTGCGCACGGCCGTCCCGAGGCCTGGGCGATCCACCCGGTGGTGCGGGTCCATCCGGTCACGGGGCGTAAGGCGTTGTACGTCAACGACCATTTCACCCGGCGCCTGGTGGAGTTGACCCACGCCGAGAGCGAGCTGTTGCTGGGCTACCTGACCCGTTGGGTCACCGACCCGCGTTTCGTCGTCCGCTACCGCTGGACCCCGGGCACCATCGCCATGTGGGACAACCGCTGCACCCAGCACTGTGTGGTGAACGACTTCGGCGGTGAGCGGATCATCCAGCGGGTCACCATCATGGGCGACGAGGTCGAGGGGCCCGGTCCCCGCTGGAGCCCGCACACGGCCCGGCGAGGGGCGGTCACCTATCACGACCGTCAGCTCAAGGCGGCGCTGCGGGAACGGTCCCGTCCGGCTGCGGGGCAGGGCTGAGCGATGCGGATCACCCGGATCTTCACCGGCGAGGACGGCGAGTCGCACTTCGAACAGCTCGAGGTGCCGATGACGGAGCGGCCCTACGGCTTCATCACCGACTGGTTGCCGGTCACCTCGATGGCCTACCGGGAGAACCATCCCGGCCAGGATCTCACCTACCACGTGGCACCCCGTCGTCAGCTGGTGGTCAACCTGTTCGGTGCGGTGGAGATCGAGACCGGACTGGGCGAGGTCCGCCGGTTCGGTCCCGGGGACATCCTCTTCGCCGACGACACCACCGGGCGGGGCCACATTTCCCGTGACGTGGAGGGCCCGCGGCAGAACCTGTTCCTGCCCCTGCCCGACGACCTCGACGTGTCGTCCTGGCGGGTCCGGTCATGAGCGTGCCGTCCCGGTGACCACGGTGTCGTCGGTGGCGGCTCCGCGTCGGGGGAGGCGGCTGCTGCTCGCCGGAACTGCGCTGGTGACGATCACCCCGATCGTCTCGCACTCCTTCGGCCGGGCGACCTACGGCCTGCTGCTGCCGGCGATGGAGGACACCCTCGGCCTCAACCACGCCCAGACCGGGCTCGGGGGCACCGTCATCTACGGGGCCTACCTGCTCGGGGTGATCGTGGTGGCGCTGCTGGCCCGGCGCTGCGAGCCGATCACCATCCTGCGCGGCGGCGTGGCCATCGTGGGCCTGGGCCTGGTGTGGATGTCGACGGTGCACGGCCTGCCGGCGCTGATGGCCGGGTTGTTCCTCACCGGTGGCGCCGGAGCCGGCATCTGGATCACCAGCCCGGGCATCGTGTCGGCCGGTGTCGCGCCCGAACGTCGCGGCGTGGTCATCGGCCTGCTGACCGCGTCGGTGGGGCTCGGCACGTTCGTGGTCGGGATGAGCACGACGGCGGTCCGCCACCGCGCCGGCGACGATCTGCTGTGGCGGCCGGTCTGGCTCGCCGAGGCCGTGGTCACCTCGGCCATCCTCGTCGGTCTGGTTCTGCTGGCCCGTCCGGAGCGGACCGAGCGGGTGTCCGCCGGTGGGTTCAGCCTCGACCGGTTGCGCAGCGTGCCGAGCTGGAAGCGGGTGACGGCCGCCTACGCCATGTTCGCCGCGGTCGGTGCCGGGTTCTCGCCCTTCCTGGTGCGGGCCCTGCAGAACGACGGGCAGCTCAGCAAGGCCGGGGCCGCCTCGGTGTTCGCCACCATGAGCCTGCTGGCCATTCCCGGGGCGCCGCTGCTGGGTTGGCTGTCGGACCGGTGGGGACGCAAGCCGGTGATGGTCTTCGTGCTCACCACCGCCGGCACCGGCACGGCGGTGGTGGCGCTGGGCCATGGCGCCGTGGCGGTGGTCGGCACGTTCCTCTTCGGCGCGGTGTGGTCGAGCTATCCGACGCTGGTCGCCACCTACGTGCGCGACCACACCGAGGCGCGGGGCTTCAGCGAGGCATTCTCGACGATGACGATCTTCTACGGTGCGGCAGCCCTGAGCGCGCCGTTCCTGACGGGATGGCTGGCCGATACCACAGGCCACTTCCGCACCCCCTTCGTCGGGCTGAGCGTGGTGTGCCTGTGCGGCGCGGTGCTGATGGCCGGTCTACCGGCGCAGCCGCACCGGTAGGGTCCGTGGCCCGTAGATGAAGTTCGAGTCGGGCCATTCGGCCGGTCCGGCCGGGCTGAGGTCCGGGCAGCGCACCAGCAGCTCCTGCAACAGGCAGGCGATCTCGACCCGGGCGAGATGCGCGCCGAGACAGAAGTGCGGGCCGCCGCCGCCGAAGGCCACATGCGGGTTCGGGCTGCGGTCGAGGCGGAGCTCGCCGGCCTCGGCGAAGACCGCCGGGTCACGGTTGGCGGCGCCGTAGTACATGACCACCTTGTCCCCGGCAGCGAGTGCCGTACCATTCAGTACGGTATCGGTGGTGACGGTGCGCCGCATGTAGATGACCGGGCTGACCCACCGGAGCAGCTCCTCGATGGCGGTGGGCAGCCGGGCCTCGAGGTCCTCGGCCAGCCACGCCCGTTGTTCGGGGTGCTCGAACAACGCCAGCATGCCGCCACCCACCAGGTTGCGGGTGGTGTCGCCACCGGCGTCGACGAGGAGCAGGAACCACAGGAAGAAGTCGATGTGGTCCTGCGCGACGCCGTCGATCTCCCCGGCGATCAGCAGCGACGACAGGTCCTCGCCGGGATCGGCCGACTTCTCCCGCCAGACCTTCTGGCTGTAGCCGAACATCTCCTCGAAGGCCGCAGCCTGGGCGGCACGGTTGCGGCCGCGGACCGAGTGCAGGGCCTCGGTGCAGGCGTACAGCCGGCGTCCGTCCTCGAGCGGGATACCGAGCAGTTCGGCGATCACGAAGCTGGGCATCTCCCCGGCGATGTCGCCCACGAGGTCACAGTGGTCGCGCGTCGCGACGGCGTCGACGATGTCGGTTGCCAGCTCGGCGACCCGGCCGCGCAGCGCCTCGGCCGCCCGGGGCGTGAACTCGCGACTGAGCATCCGGCGCATGCGCGTGTGCAGCGGAGGGTCGGCCATCAGCATCATGCGGTGATCGCCGAAGGTGCCGCCCGGCCGGGGGTCGTCGATCATGATCGTGGGCTGGGACGAGAATCGCTCGGCGTCTCGCCCCACGGTGCGCACGTCCTCGTAGCGGGTCACCGCCCAGAACCCGGGCCCATCCGGTTCGGCATGACGGTGCACCGGGTCGTGTTCGCGCAGCCAGGCGAACTGCTCGTGGGGCTGGCTGCCCCGGAAGGCCGACGGCGAGAGCAGATCGATGGGCGGTGCCATACCGCCCGAGCCTACCGACGCTGCCTCGCTGCC
>CAIXPF010000111.1 GCA_903921205.1 uncultured Acidimicrobiia bacterium
GCGAGGACGAACTCGACCGCATCCCCGAGGTGGAGGACCGGGTCCGGGCCGAGCTGAGCTCCGCCGGCGACAACGTCGAGGTCATCGGCATGTGCGTGCAGCTCGAGGCCGAGGCCGCCGCCATCGAGGATCCGGCAGAGCGCGCCGAGATGTTGGAGGGGTTCGGGCTGGGCGAGGGCGCCCTGTTCCGCATGGTGCGCTCGTCGTACCACCTGCTCGGGCTGCGCACCTTCCTCACCACCGGCGACAAGGAGAGCCGGGCGTGGACCTTCCGGGTCGGCTCCAAGGCGCCCGAGTGCGCCGGGCGCATCCACAGCGACATCCAGCGCGGCTTCATCCGCGCCGAGGTGATCCAGTGGGACGAGCTGTTGGCGCTCGGGAGCTGGAACAAGGCCAAAGAGGCCGGCAAGCTCCGCATCGAGGGCAAGGACTACGAGTTCCACGACGGCGACGTCACCGAGTTCCGCTTCAACGTCTAGCCGCCACGCCGCGGCGACGCCCGGGACGCCGCTCAGTAGGCGCCCTCGGCGCGCAGCTCGGCGATGTCCTCCCAGCTGAACCCGGCCTCGAGGAGCACCTCCTCGGTGTGCTGTCCCAGCTCAGGGGCCACGACCCCGGCCACGGTCGGCGTGGCGCTCAGTTGCACCGGGTTGCCCACCACCGTGGTGCGGCCCCGTTCCGGATGGTCCACCTCGACCAGGTAGCCGTTGAGGTAGGCGCCCGGATCGGCGGCCACCTCGGCGTAGTCGCGCACCGGGGCGAACCGCTGGCCGGCGGCGGCAAGCCGCTCGCACCACTCGGCAGTGGTCCGCGTCGGGAAGATGCTGTCCACCAGCCGGCACAGTTCGGCGAGGTCGTCGGGGGCCGGCAACAGCACCCTGAACCGGGCGTCCTCGGCAAGATCGGGCCGGTCGATGGCCTCGGCGAACGCGGGCCACAGGTGCTGCGGCACCCCGACCAACTGGATCCAGCCGTCGGCAGTCGGCACCACCCGCAGCAGGCCCTTGATGAGCGGATGGCCGCGGTTGGAACGCCCGGGGACCTGCCCGTGCAGCAGGTAGTGGGTCATCTCCGAGCACTGGGCCCAGATCTGCCCACCGAGCAGCGACACCTCCACCTTCTGGCCCTCCCCGGTGCGCTCCCGGTGGAACAACGCCGCGAGAATGCCCGTCACCATGTTCTGGCAGCCGATGTGATCGGCGATGACCGCACCCACGGCAGTGGGGGCCTCGCCGTCGCTGCCGGTCGTCGACATCAGCCCGCCCGCCGCCTGGCCGAGGGTGTCGGCACCCTCGCGCGTGGCGTCGGGCCCCTGCGAGCCGAAGGTCGACCCCCCGGCGTAGATCAACCGTGGGTTGCGGGCCGCGAGCACCTCGTAGGACAGGCCCCACTGCTCCATCGTGCCGGGCACGAAGTTGTGGATGAGGACATCGGCCTGCTCGACCAGCCGGAACAGCGCCCGCACGCCGCCCGGCCGGCGCAGGTCGAGCGTCACCGATCGCTTGCCCCGGTTGCAGCCCTCGAAGAAGCCGCTGGCGGCCTGGTCCGGCGAGGTACGCAGGTACCGTCCGAGATCGCCCACACCCGGCAGTTCGACCTTGACCACCGAGGCCCCCAGATCGTGCAGCATCGCTGCGGCCTGCGGACCCTGCACCAGAATTGCCAGGTCGAGTACCCGGATCCCTGCGAGCGCCGTCATGGAGGTCCCTTCCCCATCGCATCGGGGCGGTCCCGTACCGCCCGGTTCGGCGCAGAGCATGGCACGCGCCGGGGACACAGGGGCGACGGACCACGGGTATGCACGAACAGCGCTCACCAGCGCCGTAACCTTCCGACACCCATGTCCCGCAACGACTCCACCACCACGCTGGACCCCGTGGTGCCGAATCGGCGCCCGAAACCGGCGATGACCCGCCGGCTTCGGCGCGCCGTGGAGTTGCTGGCGTTCGCCCTGGTGGTCCACCTCTTCGTGGTGCCGCAGATCGCCGGGGCCCGCCATGCCGCGTCGCTGCTGGGCAGCATCAACCCGTTCCTGGTCGTCCTGGCGCTGCTGCTCGAGGCAGCTGCTCTCCTGGCCTATGGCCGGCTCACCCAGGTGTTGCTGCCCGAGGCCCACCGCCCACGCCTCGCGGTGTGCACCGCAGTGGTGCTCGCCTCGACCGGGGTCAACCATGTGCTGCCCGGCGGCGCCGCCACCACCGCAGCGGTGAACGCCCGTCTGCTCGACCGGATGGCGGTGCCGGTGGCCGACATCGCCTTCGTGCTGACCACCCAGGGGCTCGGCTCGGCCGTCGTGCTCAACGTGTTGTTGTGGCTCTCGCTGGTGATCTCGATCCCCACCACCGGGTTCGCCCCGCTCTACGCCACCGCTGCGGCGTTCGGGGCGGTGCTGCTGGCCCTGGTGGCGTCGCTGGTCATCGGCCTTCTGCACGGCAAGCACCGGCTTGAACGCATCGTCCTGCGGGTGGTCGGCGCCCTGCCCCGGGTGCACCCCGACCGGGCGGTGCGGGCCCTGCACCATTTCGCCGACCAGCTCGCCGTGCTCGCCGCGGACCGCAAGCGGCTGCGTGACGCACTGCTGTGGGCCACCGCCAACTGGCTGCTCGACGCCACCGTGCTGTGGCTCATGCTGGCTGCGTTCGGGCACCGGGCCGGGGTCGTGGGCCTCATGGTGGCCTACTGCCTGGCCAATGTGCTGGCCGCCCTACCGCTCACGCCGGGCGGGCTCGGGATCGTCGAGGCGGTGCTGATCCCCACGCTGGTGGCCTTCGGCACCCCGGCCGGCGTGGCTGCGGTCGGGGTGATCGGCTACCGGCTCATCAACTTCTGGCTGCCGATCCCCGTCGGGGCCGCCGCCTACGCGGGCGTGAAACGCCACGCCCGTCTCGAGGGCTACGACGGCAGCTTCCGCGACGACCTGAACGATCTCTCCCCCGACGATCCGAGGCCGTCCGAACCCGACCCCAAGGCCTGACGGACTCCTCGGTCGTCAGCAGCCTTGCCGGGCCGCGAGCACTGCGCGCACCCGGTGGTGGACGGCGTCGGGGTCGAGCAGCACCCCGTCGGCGTCGCTGCAGACGATCACCTCGACGTCGGCCAGCAGCTGCGATGACGCCAGGTACCGGGCCCGGGCCCTGGCCAGCAATCCGGCCGACCGCTCGTACACATCGGGCGCCTCGGCACGACCGTCCGGCCCACCGAACCGGTTCGAGCGGTGCTGGGACACGTCCGGTGCGACATCGAGGATGATCGTCAGATCGGGCTGCGGGAGGCCGAGCTCGCCGAACTCGAGTTCGAGCACCCAGCGGAACAGGTCGTCGGCCTCGGCGTCGGGCACCCGAGCGGACTGGTAAACGGCGTTGGACAGCGTGTAGCGGTTCAACAGCACCACCGTGGCCCTCGGGTCGAGCCGACCCATGGCCTGCCAGCGGTCCAGGGCGTACCACAGCGACATCGAACGCGGGTCGAGGGTCGCCGCCGATGTGGTGCCGTTCCCATCGAGCAGGGCCCGGATGTTCCGGCCGAAGAACGATTCGTAACGGGGGAAGGACAGCACCGCGACCCGTTCACCCGCTGCCTCCAGCGAGGCTCGTAACCGTTCGGTCTGGGTGGTCTTGCCGGCACGGTCGATGCCCTCGATCGCCACGATCAGACCGGGTCCGGTCCGCTCCCCCCCCTGCTCGGCCACCGCTGCACGCCTCCCGTCCGACGAGCGAAGCTAGCGGCCCGTCGCTGCCCGGTCAGGGATGGCGAAACCCGAGAACTGCCCGCCGGACCGGTAGATTGCGCCCCGGCCGGTGTCCGCAGTGGTCGACCCGGTCCCGTGTCCCCTCGATCGAAACCAGGCGCGCTCCCGTCGTGACTCCTCTCGCGTCCTCCAACGCGTCCCCCGATGCGTCCCCCGTGGCGGCCGCCACGTCACGCAGCCGAGCCGCTGGTCCCGCTGCGTGGCCCGTCGTCAGCCGACGCAGCCCGGTGTCACGATGAGCAGGACCGTCGCGGTGGCAGCGCCGGAGCCACGGATCAGCGCCCGGCCGTTCGTGGTGTCGCTACTCGTGGCCGTCGTCGTGAACGGGCTGCTGCGGGTCCACATCCGCTTCGGGGGCAACGGCCGGCCGGACAGTGCCCGACCCGCCCTACGGGCACTTTTCGTGGTCGCCGACGTCGGCTACCTCGCGGTCACGGTGTTCTTTCTGCTGCTCCTGGCTCCGGTCGCACGCGACCTACTCGCCGACCGTCTCCCACGACGCGGTGTCCAGCAGTTGCTCGGCGGCATGGCCACCGTGACGCTGTTGGTCGACCTGATCGCCGTGAACGTGACGATCTACCGCCGGAACCTGGCGTCCTACGAACTGTTGGCGGAGTCGCTGGCGCTCTACATCGGCACCAACCTCATCTTCGTGTTCTGGTACTGGCATTTCGACTACCCGCTCCGTGACGGCGTGCGACGTCCGGATCAGACGCTCGACCACGACCAGGGCATCCGCTTCCCCGAGGAGGAGGTCGGCGACTCGGATCCTCATCGACGGACGTGGCTGCCGGGGCTGGCCGACTACGCCTATTTCACGTTGCTGTCGAGCAACTGCTTCGGGCCGCCCGAGGGCCACGTCCTGATCGGCCGGCGCATCAAGATGCTGCAGATCGTGCACACCGTGTTCATGATCTTCATCTTCATCATCATCGTCGCCCGGGCCATCAACACCCTGTCCTGAGCAGAACCCGACCCACGCGCGGGGCTCCGACACCACCGGGTCACAGCGATAGGGTGCGCCCATGCAACTCGAAGGTGAGTACGAAGCAACCCCCACCAAGTGGGTGCGCGACCAGATCGAGGCCTACGAGGCCTCCGGTGGCAAGGAAGCGGCGACGCTGCGCGACACGGGGATCCCGATCATCGTGATCACCACCCGGGGAAACAAGTCCGGCAAGCTCCGCAAGACCGCCCTGATGCGCGTCGAGCACAACGGCGAGTACGCCCTCATCGGCTCGCTCGGTGGTGCCCCGAAGAACCCCGTGTGGGTCTACAACCTCGAGGCAGACCCGACCGCGTGCGCCGTGCAGGACGGCCCCGAGCCGTTCCTGGTCTCGGTCCGCAAGGTCGACGGTGCCGAGCGCGCCGAGTGGTGGGAACGGGCCGTGAAGGTGTTCCCGAACTACGCCGAGTACCAGGCCAAGACCGAGCGGGTCATCCCGGTCTACATCGCCAGCCCGCGCTGAGCGCCGACGACGCCTGACACGGCCGGTCCTTCGGGGCCGGCCGTGTCGCGTCCGTCAGATCTCCGGCCGTGGCTCGAGGTAGCTGAAACTCACCCGGTCGGCCAGGTACGGGGTGAGGAACTCGGCGCTGCCACTCTCACGCCGCCACTGCAGGTACCGCCGGTGATGGTCCTTGGTCGGCCAACGTTCCCACAGCACCACCAGGCCCGGCCGGTCCACGTCGACGTAGGTGTCGAGCACCTCGCACCCGTCGAACGCCCGGGTGTCGGCCAGCGCGACGTGCAGGGCCTGGAGGAACTCGTCGACCTGCTCCGGATGGACCGGGAAGTTTGCGATGACGGACACGGTCATGGGATACCTCGGGGAAGTCGGGCGGTCGCGGGCGGGACGGAACGGACGGTCAGTCGCACACCAGGGTGTAGACGTCACGGCCACCGTCGGGCAGCGGACGCGCGAGCCAGGTGGCACCACCGTCGACGGTGACCCACACGTCGCCACGGCGGGTCGCGCACCACACCTGGTCCGCATCGGTCGGGCTGGGCGACACCTGCATCATGGTCGACACCGGCTCATCGCCGAGGCCGTCGTAGCGACGCCAGGTCTCGCCGAGGTCGTCACTGCGGTAGAGCGTGCCCTTGGCCCCGAGCGACTCGTCCGAGAGCGTGGCATAGAGCACCTTCGGGTCCTGGGCGGACACCCGCAGGTCGCGGCAGTAGCTCAGCGGCGAGAAGCGACCCACCTCGAGGTCGCGCCAGGTGCGCCCGCCGTCATCGGTGCGGAACACGCCCATGCGCAGCCCGATGAACGCCGCTCCGGGGGCCGCGGCGCTCTGCACCACCTTGTGGATGTCGAGCATGCCCTCGGCGTCGGTGTCACTGAAGAGGCGGCTGCGATAGCGCTCCTCGCCGGCGAGCGCCTCGAGCGCGTCGGTGGCGTCGGCCCAGGTGTCGCCACCGTCGCGGCTGTGCATCATGCCACCCACCTCGACGCCGGCCCACAGACAACGGGCGTCGCCCGGGGCGACCGAGAAGGAGATCAGGCGGGTCGGGAAGCCCATGTCGAGTCGGGGCCGGATGGCGGCAGACTCGAGCAACTCCCACTGCGTCCCGCCGGCGCGGCCGCGGTACACCGCCGCCGGCGCGGTGCCGACGTAGAGCACCGAGGGATCGTTCGGGTCGAACACCATCGTCCAGACCTGTCGATACGGTCCGGGCACCTCGACCGCAGCCCAGGTGTCGCCGCCGTCGCAGGAGCGGAACGGACCCTGATCGAGACCGGCCCACACCACCGACGGGTCGGTCGGATCGACGGCCACCGCCCGCACCTGGGCGTCCTCGGGCAACCCCACGGTCAGGCGCTCCCACTCGGTGGCCCCGGCGGCGAGACGGAACATGCCGCCACGGTGCTCCGACGGTGCGTCGAAGGCGAACCGCGAGGCTCCGGCGAAGGCCCGTCCCGGACGATGTTCTGCTGCACCCACGATGTTCCCCCTTGGACGAGCCGGCGTGGCCGGAGCCTAACCGCACGGCCGGTGGCGGGTCGCCGCACCGTCCGGTCGGTGCCGGCCGGGCGCCCCGGCGAGACGGACAGGACCTAGGCTCGGTACATGATCGACCTGCGCATCGACGGGGGCACCCTCTACGACGGCACCGGCGCACCGGGCCGGGTCGCCTCGGTGGGCATCGACGCCGGCCGGGTGGTGGCCATCGGCGAGTTCGACGAACCGGCCCGGCGCACCGTCGACGCCACCGGGCTCGCCGTCGCGCCCGGCTTCGTGGACATCCACACCCACTACGACGCCCAGGTCTTCTGGGATCCGGCCCTGACCCCGTCGTGCTTCCACGGCATCACCACCGTCTTCGCCGGCAACTGCGGGTTCACGCTGGCCCCGTGGTCGGAGGAGCACGGCGACTACCTCCTGCGCCTCCTGGCCCGGGTCGAGGGCATCCCGGTGGCCACCCTGCAGCAGGGCGTTCCCTGGGGCAGCTGGCACCGTACCGGTGAGTACCTCGACGCCGTCGATCGGCGGAGCGCGCTCAACATCGGCTTCCTGGTCGGCCACTCGGCGCTGCGCCGGGCGGTGCTCGGCGCAGAGGCGGCGACGCGTGCGGCCACGCCGGCCGAGATCGCGGCGATGCAGGCGCTGCTCGCCGAAGGGCTCGAGGCCGGGGGCATGGGCCTGTCGAGTTCCGGAGCACCCACCCACAACGACGACACCGGTCTGCCCGTCCCGTCGC
Organism: uncultured Acidimicrobiia bacterium; assembly: GCA_903921205.1. GTDB lineage: Bacteria > Actinomycetota > Acidimicrobiia > Acidimicrobiales > CAIXPF01 > CAIXPF01. The sequence continues at coordinate 7,455 of CAIXPF010000111.1, forward strand.
GCGCCGCGACCACCGACGAGTTCCTGGCCCTCTGCCGCGTCGTCGGCAGACACCCGGGTACGACCCTCGAGATGGTGCCCGGACAGGGCGCCTTCGATGACAACATCGCCTTGCTCGCCGCGATGTCCGCCACAGCACAACGTCCGCTGAACTGGAACGTGCTGCAGGTCAACACCGAGGACGCCGACCTGGTGGAGCACCGCCTCTCGGCCAGCGCCGCGGCAGCGGCCCGCGCCGGGGGGCGCCTGGTGCCGCTCACGCTGCCCGACGCCCTGCGCACCCGGCTCAGCTTCGCCAGCGGCTTCCTGCTCGACACCTTGCCCGGCTGGCGTGAGGCCATGGCACTGCCCGCAGCGGCCAAGCTGGCGGTGCTCGCCGACCCCGTGGCCCGACGTGCACTGGCCGAGCAGGCGGCCACCGCACCGCGCACCTTCGTGCTGCGGGGCATCAACAACTGGGCGGGCATGCGGGTGGGTGAGACCGGCCAGGACCGCTACCGGGACCGGGTGGTGGGCGAGATCGCCGCTGCCGAGGGCCGTGACCCCTTCGACGTGCTGTGCGACATCGTGGTGGGCGACGGACTGCAGACCGGCCTCTACCCGCCCGACCGGGGCGACGACGACGGGAGCTGGGCGTTGCGGGCAGACGTGTGGCGGCGGGGTGATGTGGTGGTGGGAGCGTCCGATGCCGGCGCCCACCTCGACATGATCTCCACCTGGAGCTACCCGACCACGCTGCTGGCCCAGGCGGTACGTCGCCGCGGTCTGCTCGACTGGCCGGAGGCCATCCGCCTGCTCACCGATCGGCCGGCGCGGCTCTACGGTCTTCGCGACCGCGGCCGCCTCGAGGTGGGCGGTCGGGCCGACGTCGTGCTGTTCGACCCCGAGCGGATCGGGCCCCGGCCGACCACCTGGCGTGACGACCTGCCCGCCGGCGCGGGCCGGCTCTACGCCGAGGCCGACGGGATCGAGGCGGTCCTGGTGAACGGCACTGCCGTGGTGGAGGGCGGGACCCTGACCGGTCACCGTCCCGGTGGGGTGATCCGGTCGGGGCGCGACACCGACACCGTCACCGTCTGAGCGTCGGCGCGTGGCCGCTCCCACACGCAGGACGGCCCGGCGCGCCTCCGCCGACACGAACCGACTGCGGCTGACCTCACGAACCGTGCCTGCCCGGCGTTGACCCGACGTGACGAACCCCCCGTTCGAGGCCGTGGTCGAGGCCCATGGCGCGCTGGTCTGGAGGGTGTGCCGCGCCCTGCTGGGCGACGCCGATGCCGACGACGCCTGGGCCGAGACGTTCCTGGCCGCGCTGCGCGCCTACCCGCGCCTCGCTCCGGACAGCAACGTGGCGGGATGGCTGGTGACCATCGCCCATCGCAAGGCGCTCGACAGCATCCGGGCGTCCGGCCGCCGGGCCGTTCCCACCGCCGAGGTTCCCGCCGTCGCTGCGCCGCCCGGCGGCACCGCCGCCGACCACGATGACCTCTGGCAGGCCGTCGCCCTGCTGCCGTTCAAGCAACGCAGCGCCCTGATCCACCGCTACGTCGCCGGTCTCTCCTACGACGAGATCGCCGAACTCCTCGGCAGCAGCCCGGCCGCGGCACGACGCAGCGTCTCCGATGCGCTCGCCAACCTGCGCCGCCACCACCAGCTCCGGCCCGACCGGCCCGACCCCACCGAAGGACCGTCATGAGCACCTCCACCCGCCGGCCCCGGCCGGCAGGCCCGTCGAGTCGGATGCCCGACCAGCCCGCCGCGCCCGTACAGATCGCAGCCGTACCAGCCGGAGACGTACAAGCCGGAGACGTACAGGCCGGAGACGTACAAGCCGGAGACGTACAAGCCGGACGTGACCGCTCCGATCCGGTCGCCGCGCAACTGCTGGCGGCCTCCCCGGCCTACGACCGGCAGACCGCAGCACGGCTGCACCGCCGTCTGGAGGTGGCCGCCGACCGGGCCGGGTTGATCGAGGTGGCCTTCCGTCGGGTCGACAGCGCCGTCGGCCCGCTCCTGCTCGCATCGACCGACGTCGGCCTGGTTCGGGTGGCCTTCGCCTCGGAGGATCACGAACGGGTGCTCACCGAGCTCGCCGAGCGGATCAGCCACCGCGTCCTCGAGTCCCCGGGGCGGCTCGACGAGGCAGCTCGGCAGCTCGAGGCCTACCTCGGGGGCAGCCGCGCCCGTTTCGACCTCGCCGTCGACCTCCGGTTGGCGAGCGGCTTCCGCCGCGAGGTGCTGCAGTTCCTGGCCACCACCGCCTACGGGTCGACCTACAGCTACGGCGAGGTCGCGGTCGCCGTGGGCCGGCCGCGGGCGGTACGGGCCGTCGGAACGGCGTGTGCCCGCAACCCCGTCCCGGTGGTTGTCCCCTGCCATCGCGTCGTCCGCAGCGACGGCAGCCCGGGCGGCTATCTGGGCGGTGAGCACGCCAAGGCGCTGCTGCTCGAGCTCGAGCACGGGGGCTGACCCGGACCGTTGCCGGGACGGGAGCGTGGTCGGGTCCGTTCAGTCCTCGTTGCGAGCGACGAGCACGTCGCGTGCCGACACGATGCCCACGAGGCGCTTCGGGCTGCCGACGAGCACGTGACGGACCTGGCGGTCCGCCATCAGCGCGCTCACCGACGCCATCGTGGTCGACGGGTCGCAGTACAGCAGTGCCGACCGGGCCACGTCGGCCGCGTGAACCGTGTCGAGGTCCGCACCGAGGCCGATGGCACGGACCACGTCCCGTTCGGAGATCACGCCCTCGACATCGTCGGTCGACCCCACGACCAGGGCACCGACCTCGACGGCCATGAGCTTGCGGCAGACCTCGCGGAGCGATGCCTCGGGCGAGACACTCGCCACCACCCCGGCCAGGTAGCGCTGCACCGGGGCCGGGCTGCCTTTCACCATCGGGACTCCGTCCATGGTCGCCGTCCTTCGTGTCGTCGTCCTGCGAGCCAACCACGTGCCGTCCTCGGGCACCACCGGCGTTCGTCGCCTCCTCGAGGGGCCGAACGGCGGAACCGGCGAACCGGGGAACCGATCGACGCCACCACGTCCGCGGACCGGGTGGCAGGGCACCGTCCGAGCGGGTCGACCCACTAGAAACGGGCCATGGTCTCCCGCATCGAACTCCGCAGCGACAACGCCGCCGGCGTCGACCCCGACATCCTGCACGCCGTCACCTCGGCGAATGTCGGCTCGGCGCTCGCCTACGGCGGTGATGCCTGGTCGGCCCGGCTGCGGGAACGGGTTGCCGAGGTGTTCGAGTTCCCCGATGTGGCCGTGTTCCCCGTCGTCAGCGGTACCGCGGCCAACGCGCTGGGGCTGTCCGCCCTGTGCCCGCCGTGGGGCTCGGTGCTGTGCCACGAGACCTCCCACATCCTGCGCAGCGAGTGCGGGGCCACATCGATGCTCACCGGCGGTGCGGTGCTGCGGGGGGTGCCCGGTGACGGCTCGCGACTGCATCCCGACGGCCTGAACGCAGCCTTCGCCGCCACCAACTGGGGCGACAACCACCAGTCACAGCCCGCGGTGCTCTCTCTTACGCTGCCGACCGACCTCGGTGCGCTGTACCGGCCCGAGGAGGTCGCGGCGCTGGCGGAGCTGGCCCACGGACGCGGCTTGGCGGTGCACGTCGACGGCGCCCGCATCGCCAACGCGGTGGCGGCGCTGGGCTGCACCCCCGCCGAGCTGACCTGGCGGGCGGGGGTCGACGTGCTGTCGTTGGGGGCCACCAAGAACGGGGCGTTGAGCACCGATGCCATCGTCTGTTTCGACCGCGGCGCGGCCGAACAGTTGGTCTACCGGACCAAACGGGCCGGCCATGTCGCATCCAAGATGCGTTTCCAGTCGGTGCAGCTCGATGCGTACCTCACCGGCGGGCGTTGGCTCGAACTCGCCGGCCGCGCCAACCGGACCATGACCAGGCTGGCGTCGGGCCTCGAGGAGCTGGGGCTGGGCTTCGTGTGCCGGCCCGAGGTCAACATGGCGTTCGTGCACCTCGCCGACGACGCCGCCGACCGGGCTGCAGCGGCCGGGCTCGACTTCTACCGGATGGGCCCGGGGCTCGTCCGCCTGGTCACCAGCTTCCAGACCACCGACGTCGACATCGACGAGGCCCTTGCGCGCTTCGCCGCAGCGCTCGGCGC
>CAIXPF010000112.1 GCA_903921205.1 uncultured Acidimicrobiia bacterium
CGCTCCGAACTGTTCGTTCCCGGTCCCGATGTGGCACGGGTGCCCAAGGCCATCGCCACCGGCGCCGACATCGTCATCCTCGACCTCGAGGACGCCGTGGTGCCCGACCGCAAGGTCGAAGCCCGCGGCCTGGTGATCGAGTCGCTGCGCAGCTTCGACTGGGGCCGGGTCGGACGCTCGGTGCGTATCAACGGCTTGGACACCCCGTGGGCCCTCGACGATCTCGAGACGCTGGTCGCCGAGGCCGGCGACCTGATCGACGTGCTGCTGATCCCGAAGGTCGCCGACGCCGACGAGGTGCGCTTCCTCGACCGGCTGTTGACCATGTGCGAGAAGCGGGCGGGCCTCGAGCGCCGCATCGGCCTGGAGCTGGCCATCGAGGACACCGCGGCACTGACCCGCATCGAGGACATCGCCCGGGCCGCCCCGGGCCGGGCCGAGGCCATCCTGTTCGGTATCGGCGACTTCACCACGTCGATCGGGTCCCGCTGGGGCTCACCGGCCATCGAGGCCTACCCCGGCGATGCATACCATGCGGTACGGTCGCGCATCGCCATCGCTGCGCGGGGAGCCGGGCTCGAGGCGGTCGACGGGCCGTGGATGCGCATCAAGGACCTCGAAGGGCTCGAGAACGAGCTCACCCGGTCGGTGGCCCTCGGCTTCAGCGGCAAGGCGGTGATCCACCCCACCCATGTCGAGCCCACCAACCGGATCCTGTCCCCCTCCCCCGAGGAGGTGGCCGAGGCCACCGAGCTGCTCGCCGCCTACGAAGCCGCCCGGGCCGAGGGCCGGGCTGCGGTGCAGGTGAAGGGCGCGCTGATGGACGAGGCCATGGTCCCGATGATGCGCAACATCATCGAACGCGGCCGCGCCGCAGGGATCTGAACGACGACGTTCAGCCGCCGGTGAGCGACTCGGTGGCCGAGCCGGCCGACTTCTTCGCGGAGCGACTGCTCCAGGTCGTCGACGAGGGCCGCCGGACCGCCACGTACAAGCTGGCGCTGCTCACCGCACTCATCGACGCCTGCGCTGCGGGGTCCGCACCGGACGGCCGGGCCCCGGCCACGCTGCACACCCGGGTGCTGGCCCGCCACGTCCTGCGGCTTTACCTGCCACAGGTCCGTGGGTACCTCGGGCCGGACGGCGCGGTGCTCGACCTGCGCCAGATCACCATGAAGGCGTCCTCGGTGCTCGGCGCCGTGCTCCGGCTCCACCTGCTCGCCGAGCAGCATGGCGTCCGCGGCCTCGCCGCGATCGAGGCGCGGCTGCCCGCCGAGTTCGCACGTTGCCTCGACACCGTCGAGCTGACCTTCGCCCGCTATCCGCTGCAGCTGCTCCAGGTCATCGGGCAGGAGAACCGGCCGTTCTTGTACCAGCTGGACTGGACGCAGTCCGTCGGCCTGAACACCTTGCACGCCGAGGGCGGCGGCCTGATCCGCTTCCGACCGGGTGCCGGTGACCAGCTGCTTCGGCTCGCCCCGTTGGTGCGGCCGCTCATCGAACTGCACTGGACCCGCATGGTGGCCCGGATCAACCGGATCAACGTCGAGGACGAGCGGCTGCACCGTCACCTGTTCGGTAACGCGCGGAGCAGTTTCCCCCGGGCGCTGCGCAGCGGCCTGAGCGAGCTGCAGGACAACCGTTGTTTCTACTGCGCCGACCGGCTTCGCAACGCCGGCCAGATCGACCACGTCATCCCCTGGTCACGCTGGCCGAACGACGCCGTGGAGAACCTCGTGCTCGCCGACGCCTGCAACACGCACAAACGGGACTACCTGCCC
>CAIXPF010000113.1 GCA_903921205.1 uncultured Acidimicrobiia bacterium
CCGGCACAGTCCTCGCCGCCGGGACAGCCCGAGACGCCGGCGCAATGGGAACGGTCGGGCGGGGTGATCGGCCCGACCGAACCCCCGACGCAGGAGTAACGACCGCAGGGACGGGCGGGTAAACCGTGTTCGGGTGGGCGACGTAGGAAAAAGTTGCCTGACTGCATGGCGTCGGGCAGGGGATCGGGCCTACGGTTGAAGGTACCCAGCGGGCGGGGAGGCGAAAGCCGTCGGCGACATCGACGTCGCCGATCGTTGCTTTCATCGCGGGTCCGGCATGCCTGCACCGGTTTCGGGTCACGTGTCCCGGCGGTCGGCTTCGTCGACAAGCGCGCCGCCGGAGATCCTCCGGTTCGCACACGCTGCCGAGGACGCCATCGTCGTGTCGCATGACGTCGCTCACCGGGTCTGCGCAGCGCGAGGCGTCAACGGTGTCGACGCGCTTGATCTTCGCAGCTCCGGTGAGGGAAGATCACACGACTGTAATTACAGCGACGTGCGAACAGGTGGATCCCCTCGCACGAAGGCACGGGGATGGACGGCAGGGGGTTGGCCCGAAACCCGAACGACGGGAGGATCACATGCGAAGCGCCACATCCGAGACCGAAACCGAAGCGTTGACCTGGCAGCGATTTGCGAACTGCCTCGGCGTCGATCCCGACCTGTTCTTCCCGGAGCGGGGTGCATCGACGCGTGAGGCGAAGGAAGTCTGCCGGGCGTGCGTGGTGCGGGCCGACTGTCTCGAGTACGCCATCACCAACGGCGAGAAGTTCGGCATCTGGGGTGGCCTGTCCGAGCGCGAGCGTCGACGGATTCGTCGGGCCCGCGCCATGGCCAACGCCAACGTGGTGGGCATTCGCTCGACCGCCACGGCCTGATCGGTCGGCGACCCGCCCCGCTCGGGCGGTACCCCCAGTGGCATCGAGGCGGTAGTATGCGAGCATGCTCGCATTTCTTCAAGGCCAGGAGTGGATCATCATCGCGGTCATCGCGCTGCTGCTCTTCGGCGGATCCCAGCTCCCCAAGCTCGCCCGATCGGTCGGGCAGGCCCAGAAGGAGTTCAAGAAGGGCCTGAACGAAGGCGAGTCCGAGGGCGACGAGGCCACGGACCAGAAGTAGTGCCCGTGGGTCGAGCCGTACCTCGACCCACACCCGGGGTTCCGGCGGGAAACGCGGGCCGCCCCGTCAGTCGATGTCGACCGGGACGCCCTCACGGTCCATACGGCGACGGCGCAGGATGCGACGACGCTCCCGCTCCGAGGTGCCACCCCAGACGCCGTGGTCGACCCGGTTGTGCAGCGCGTACTCGAGGCAGATGACCTTGACCTCGCACGTGGCGCAGATGCGCTTGGCAACCTCCACGCCGGCGCCGTCGCTCGGGAAGAACGTGCCCGGGGGTTGGGCGGCACAGTTGCCGTCTGCCATCCATTCGTTGTCCACAGCTACCTCCGATCTCCCTCGATGATCCCGGGAACCCGGATGCGGGTTCCGTTGCCGGACATCATCGGATACGGCGTCGCGGAACGAGGTAAAAACATCGTGGACCCGAGTCTAACCGACCGGTCGGACCGGATCGCGTGACACGTGGGGTACGCTGTTGCGGCCGCAAACGCGACGACCCGCCACCGTGAGCCCTGGGCTCGGGAGAAGACGATGACCGATACCGCGTCGATGGAAGCACCCGTCGCCCACGTGACCGTGGTCTACCTCGGCCCGGTCGCGCCCCACTGGGAGGTTCGCGGTCAGTCCGGCGACCGGAAGCTGATCGACGACTTTCGGGCCCGCGTGATGGCCCGATTGGTGCTGCTGCCGCCCCACGACCCCCAGTTCCGTCGCAATCGCGAGCGCGTGGTGCGCGACGCCGAGCGCGAGGCCATCGCCCTGCGTTGGGACCTCGGCTACGACGAGGACGAGGGCTGATCGAGCGCTCGCCGACGGTGCCCCCTGGTCGCTCCCGGGTGATCCCCGCGCCCCGGGCGGTGCGACTCGGTACCATGCCGCCATGCCGCCCTCCAGCCGACGGCCACCCACCAGTCGCTTCCTCAACCGCGAGTTGTCGTGGCTCGAGTTCAACCGGCGGGTGCTGAACCTGGCCATCGACCCGGGTCAACCGCTGTTGGAACGGGCTCGGTATGTGGCCATCTTCGCCAACAACCTCGATGAGTTCTTCCAGGTCCGTGTCGCCGGCCTGAAAGACCAGGTGGCCGCCGGAGTGGCCACCCGCACGCCGGACGGGCGCACGCCACGCCAGCAGCTCGCCGAGATCCGCTCACGTGTCGAGGAGCTGTCGGCGATCCACGAGGAGCTGTTCCTCGAGGAGCTGATGCCGGCGCTCAGCGGCGTCGGGGTCCACGTCACCTCGTGGGAACGCCTCGCCGAGCAGGACCGCAAGGCGCTCTCCAAGGAGTTCCACGAGCGGATCTTCCCGATCCTCACGCCCCTGGCGGTCGATCCGAGCCATCCGTTCCCCTACATCTCGAACTTGTCGCTCAACCTGGCGGTGACCGCTCGTCACCCCGGTTCGGGCGCGGTGCGCTTCGCCCGGGTGAAGGTGCCCAGCTCCCTGCCCCGTTTCCTGGGCGTGCCCGGCACCGGCAGCTCCGTCCCGGTCGAACAGGTCATTGCCGCCCATGGCGCCTTGCTGTTCCCGGGGATGGAGATCGTCAGCGCCGAGCCGTTCCGGGTGACCCGCAACGCCGACCTCGACCTCGACGAGGAGGAGGCGGAGGACCTGCTGACCGCGGTCGAGCTCGAGCTGCGGCGTCGTCGCTTCAACCAGGCCGTCCGCCTCGAGGTGGGACCCGGCATGGGCGAGGAGATCCTGGCGCTGCTCTGCGACGAGCTCGAGGTCGGACCCCAGGACGTCTATGTCTGCCGGGCGCCGATCGGTCTCGCCGGGCTGATGCCGCTGGCGAACCTCGATCGGCCCGAGCTGCACCATGCCCCGCTGACGTCGATTCCCGAGCCGCACCTCAACGGGGCCGATGCAGAGGGACTCGACCTCTTCGGTGCGCTGCGGCGGGGTGACGTGCTGGTGCATCACCCCTACGTCTCGTTCCGCTCGTCGGTGGAGACCTTTCTCAACCGGGCTGCGGTCGATCCGGCGGTGCTGGCCATCAAGATCACGCTCTACCGGACCTCGGGCGACACCCCGATCATCAACGCGCTCATCCGGGCGGCCGAGCTGGGCAAGCAGGTGGTGGCCCTCGTCGAGCTCAAGGCGCGCTTCGACGAGCAGGCCAATATCGAATGGGCCAGACGACTGGAGAAGGCCGGGGTGCACGTCGTGTACGGCCTGGTGGGGTTGAAGACCCACACCAAGACCACCTTGGTCATCCGCGAGGAGGAGGGTCGCCTCCGCCGTTACTGCCACATCGGCACCGGCAATTACAACTCCCGTACCGCACGGGTCTACGAGGACCTCGGGCTGTTCACCGCCGACGAGCAGGTCGGTGACGACCTCATCAGCCTTTTCAACTTCCTTACCGGGTTCGGCTCGGAGCCCTCCTACGGCCGGCTGTTGGTGGCGCCGTTGGGTTTGCGTCCGGCCATCAGCGCACTCATCCGGGGCGAGCGCGAGCTGGGCGCCGACGGGCGGATCATCATGAAGATGAACAGCTTGGTCGACGCCGACCTGATCGACGAGTTGTACGCCGCGTCCAACGACGGCGTACAGATCGACCTGATCGTGCGAGGGATCTGCTGCCTGCGACCCGGTGTGGCCGGCATGTCGGAGAACATCCGGGTCCGCTCGATCATCGGCCGCTACCTCGAGCACTCGCGGATCTACCACTTCGCGAACGGTGAAGGGCGTGCCGAGCCGGTCTGCTACATCGGTTCGGCCGACCTGATGCCGCGCAACCTCGACCGGCGCATCGAGGCGCTGGTGCCGATCGCCGAGCCGACGCTCCGGGAGCTGGTGCTGGAGATCCTCGCCATCGGGCTCGCCGACGACACGCTGGCTTGGAGGCTCGACGATCAGGGTGATTGGTGGCCCGTTGCTGTCGAGCACGCCGCGCACCACGCCGACACGCACCTGCGGTTGCACGAGTTCTGGGCCGGGCGATCGAGGCCCGTCCGATGAACGAGATGACCCCCGATTTCGAACAGCCCGAGGTCCGTGCCGCCGGTGGGGTGGTGTGGCGTCGCCGGGCCGACGGCAAGCTCGAGGTGCTCGTGGTGCACCGACCTCACCGGCTCGACTGGTCGTTGCCGAAGGGCAAGGTCGATCCGGGCGAGTCGTTGCCCGAGACGGCGATCCGCGAGATCCGCGAGGAGACCGGGCTGATCTGCAGCCTGGGCGAGCCGCTCGGGACGGTGAGCTACCACGACCACAAGCAACGCTCGAAGACGGTCTGGTACTGGGTGGTCCACGTCGAAGGTGGCACGGAGACGCTCAACGACGAGGTGGACGAGATGCGTTGGCTGAACCCGGCCGAGGCACAGGCGACGGTCACCTACGACGCCGATCGCCTGGTGATCGAGCGGTTCGTTGCGGTGGTCGACCGGACCGGGTGAGCTGGTTCACCCCGGCTGAGCTGGAACGGGCCGAGGCCTACCACCGGCCGCTGGCCCGGGCCGAGCTGGCGGCCACGATCGCCGAGCTGCTGCTGCTGCTGGTGGCTGCGGCACGGTCGACCGGGCCGACCGGGCCGACCGGTTACGGTCCCGGTGCCGCAGCGCAGGTCGGCATGGTTGCCGCTGCAGCCGGCTTCGTGCCCCGGTTGGCCATGGGACTGTGGCGCGAGCTGCGCCATGAACCGGCCCGTGGTCTGGTGGCACGTCCCGAGGATCGGGTGGGCGCGCCGGCCGTGGCTGTCGTGGTCGTGCTCGACGAGGTGCTGCAGGTGCTCGGGCGGGCGGTGCTGTGCGGGGCGGGCGTCGGGTTGCTGGCCTGGTGGTCCGCCTGTGCGCCGGTTGTCGGCCTGGCGGCGATCCCTGCTGCGATCGCTGTTGCGGTGGGGCTGGGCAGTGCCGTCGAGCGGGTGTGGCGCTTCCGGGTCGATCGCGTGGTGGAGGTGCCGCGCGAGGCGCTCCCGCCGTCGCTGCGGGCGGCGACGCAGCATGTGCCGGTTCGGTGGTATCGGGGTGGTTCGGCGCCGAGCCACCGTGGTGAGGACGGGTACGTCCTCGGGCGCCGTTCCTGTGCCGTCGTGGTGCTGTCGTCCGAGGTGCTCGACGGTCCACCTGCCCTGCTCGAGGCGGTCGCGGCGCACGAGCTCGGCCACGTTCATGCACTGCGTCGCGGCCGGACGGGCGCCGCAGTGCGAGTGGTGGCAGTGGCGGTGGTTGCCGCCGGGGCGGGTCTGGTCCTCGGGCGCCACCTCGCGGGTGCTGTCCCCGGTCTGTGGTTCGTGGCAGGCGTGGTGGTGGCCGGGGAGCTGGCGGGTGCGGTGTGGCTCGTGCGCCGGCGACATGCCGAGGCTGCTGCCGACCGGTGGGCGGCAGCGGTGGTTGCGGACCCGTCGGCATGCGTCCTGGCGGTCCGGCTCCGGCTGGTGCAGGCCGGCGTCGACCTGGCGCCGCGGGGTCTGCGGCGCTGGCGATCGGCCTATCCGCCGGCTTCGGTCCGGTTGGACGTGCTCGCCGGCGGCAAAGGGCCCGAACTCGTTCGCCCCTGCGTGCGGTGATTCGCCGGCCCCGGTGCGGTGGACGATGACACCAGCTCGCCTGCAACGGTGCCCTGACGCGGCACGACCCCGGACCAGGGGAGAGTCCGGGGCCGTGATCCGATGGTGCCGGGGGACAACATCACCGGAGGCGCTGGCGTCAGCATGCCCGGATCATGTTTCGGCGATGCGCAAGAACGATGAACGCTGTGTGTCGCGTGTGTCGCGTGTGTCGCGTGTGTCGTCGGGGCCGGTGGCCGGTGGCCGGCCTCGTGCGGGTCAGCCGAAACGGCCGGTGATGTAGGCCTCGGTCCGTGCGTCGTGCGGCTTGGTGAACATGTCCGAGGTCCGTCCGATCTCCACCAGTCGGCCCATGCGCTGGCCGCTGGCTTCGTCGGCCTCCGCCGTGAAGAAGGCCGTCCGGTCGGAGGCCCGCGCCGCCTGTTGCATGTTGTGGGTGACGATGACCACCGTGTATTCGCTCTGCAGTTCGAACATGAGCTCCTCGATACGCATCGTGGAGATCGGGTCGAGCGCCGAGCACGGTTCGTCCATCAGGATGACCTCCGGCTCCACCGCGATGGCCCGGGCGATGCACAGACGTTGCTGCTGACCGCCCGAGAGCGACAGGCCGGACTGCTTGAGTTTGTCCTTGACCTCGTCCCACAGGGCGGCCTTGCGCAGGGCCCGTTCCACGACGTCGTCGAGGCCCTTGCGCCGACCGTTGACGCGCGGGCCGAAGGCCACGTTGTCGTAGATCGACTTGGGGAACGGGTTCGGCTTCTGGAACACCATCCCGATGCGACGGCGGATCACGATCGGGTCGAGCCCGGCGGCGTAGAGGTCTTCGCCGTCGAAGAGCACCCGGCCGGTGGCCCGGGCGCCGGGTACGAGATCGTTCATCCGGTTGAGGCAGCGCAGCACCGTCGTCTTGCCGCAACCCGACGGGCCGATGAACGCAGTGATCTGGTTGCGGTAGATCGCCAAGTCGTCGACGCGGACAGCCCGGAACGAGCCGTAGTAGAGGTCGACGTCGGACAGCTCGAACACCGGGGCGTCGGTGGCGGTCGCCGAGTTCGCCGAGTTCGCCGAGTCGTCGGCTGCGGCAGAGGGATCGGGCACCTGCAGATCATGTGGCCCGGTGCACCCCGGGGCAAGGTCATGGCGCCGAACTTCACCCGATCCGGCGTCGAGTTCACCTCGTGTTCACCTGAAGTACACCTCGTGGGAAAGTTCCCTTGAGCGGCGTTGCCTAAGGTTCGGCGAGGCACCCCACGAGGATCCCGTTCCATGTTCCGACCAACGAAGCGCATCCTCGCCGGCGTCCTCGCCATGTTCGCGGCATTGGCCGCATCGGCCGGATGCACCAGCAGCGACGCCGCAGGTCCGACCGGCCCGGCAGTCACCCTGAACGCGTCGGGGGCGACCTTCCCGAAGGCGTTCTACGAGGAAGCGATCCTCGACTTCACCACGATGCACCCCAACATCACCATCAACTACGCCGGCGGTGGCTCGGGCAAGGGTCGCACGGACCTCCAGGAGCAGCAGGTCGATTTCGCCGGCTCCGACGGCGTGGTCAAGGAGGAGGACGTACCGAAGTACCAGGGCGGCGAGTTCCTCTACTTCCCGACGGTGTCGGCGCCGATCGCCGTGGCGTACAACCTCGACAAGGTCAAGCACCTGAAGCTGTCCGCCGACACCATCGCCCGCATCTTCCAACGCGAGATCACGGCGTGGGACGACCCCCGGATCGCTGCGGAGAACCCCGGCGTGGCGTTGCCGAAGCTGCCGATCACCGTGGCCCGTCGCGCCGACGGCTCCGGCACGACCGAGAACTTCACCAAGTTCCTCGTCGCCGCAGCCCCGGACGTGTGGAAGCTCAAGTCGGGTTCCACGGTCGAGTGGCCGGCCGACGTGCAGGGTGCCCAGGGCAACGCCGGCGTGGCGGGCCTGATCACCGGGTCCAAGGGGACCATCGGCTATGTCGACTACTCCGACGCCAAGGCTGCGGGCCTCACCTTCGCCGCCATCCGCAACGCCGCCGGCAAGTACATCGAGCCGAGCCTCGAGTCGGTGTCTGCTGCGCTCGCCGGCGCCAAGGTGAACGACAACCTCACCTACAACCCCATCAATGCGCCGGGCGAGGCGTCCTATCCGATCGCGGCGCCGACCTGGATCCTCGTGTACAAGAACCAGCCGGACCGGCTCAAGGGCGAGACGACCAAGGCCTTTCTCGAGTACATCCTCACCGGGGGCCAGCGCCTCGCCTCCGACGTCGACTACGCCGCGCTGCCCGAGGCCCTGGTGGCCAAGGCCCGGGCGCAACTCGACCAGATCGTGCTGCTGGGTTGAGATGGCCGACCTGACGATGCAGGCGTCCGCCCCCGAACCCTCCGCCTCCCGATCCGCCGGCTCCCGAACGCCTCGCCGGGTGCCGACCCGCGTCGGCATCGGCGACCGGTCCTTCCGGATGCTGGCGCTACTGGCCGGGGTACTCGTGCTGGTGATCCTGGCGCTGATCGTGGTGTCGACCACCAACCAGGCCCTTCCGGCTTTCCGGCACATGGGCCTCCGCTTCTTCACCTCGTCGCGGTGGGCCCCGCCGGAGGACGAGTACGGTGCCCTCAGCTTCATCTACGGCACCGCCGTGGTGTCGGTACTCGCCCTGGTGCTGGCAGTGCCGGTGAGCCTCGGCCTTGCCGTGTACCTGTCGGAGATCGCTCCTGCCAAGGCCCGATCGGCCGTGATCTACGCCATCGACCTCCTGGCGGCAGTGCCGTCGGTGGTGTGGGGCCTGTGGGGGTTCCTGGTGCTGCGATCGCCGCTGCAGGACTTCTACCAGCGGGTGTCGGACCTGCTCTCGCCGTTGCCGTTGGTGGGCCGGCTCTTCGACGGCCCGGTCAGCGGGCTGAGCTTCGCCACCGCCGGCACCATCCTGGCCCTGATGATCACTCCCATCATCACGTCGTTGTCCCGTGAGGTCATGGACACCGTCCCCGCCGCCCAGAAGGAGGCCGCCTGGGCCCTGGGGTCGACCCGGTGGGAGATGATCCGCGGGGCGGTGTGGCCCTACAGCCGCGGCGGGATCATCGGGGCCGTGGTGCTGGGCCTGGGTCGGGCCATGGGCGAGACGATCGCGGTTGCGCTGGTGATCGGCTCGAGCGGCCAGATAACTGCCCGCCTGTTCGCCGCCGGCGACGCGCTGCCCTCGCAGATCGCCAACCAGTTCAACGAGTCGGAGGGGCTGTTCCGTTCGGCGTTGATCGCGTTGGGTGTGACCCTGTTCTTCTTCACCATCGTGGTCAACCTCGGGGCCCGGGCCCTGATCGCCCGTTCGTCCCGCCATGTGCAGGGGGTGGCTCGGTGAGTGCCTCGCGGACCGCAGCGGCGGACAACGTCGCCCGGCGGCGGCGCGTCGACCTACTGGCCACCGTCGCCGTGCACGCCACGGTGCTCGTCGCGGCGATCCCGCTGGTTTTGCTGGTTTCCTACGTGACCATCAAGGGCGCCCGCATGATCAGCGTGTCGTTCCTCACCGATCCGTTGCCGCTGTCCGCCCGCCGCAAGTCCGGCGGGATCGGCCCGGCCATCGTCGGCACGTTGTTGTGCACGGCCCTCGCTGCGGCCATGGCCATACCGCTCGGTGTGTTGGGGGCGGTCTACCTCAACGAGTACGGCAAGACGTCGCGGACCGCGTCGGCGTTGCGGTTCCTGGCCAACGTGCTCGCCGGCGTGCCGTCGATCGTGATGGGCCTGTTCGTGTACACCGTGTACGTCCTGCGTTTCCAGGGGTCAGGACGCAATGCGTTCGCCGGTGCGCTGGCCCTGGCCTGTCTGATGCTGCCGATCATCATCCGTTCGAGCGAGGAGATGCTCCGACTGGTCCCCGACAACCTCCGCGAGGCATCGATGGCCCTCGGTGCGAGCCGTTCACGGACCATCCTGACGGTGGTGCTGCCGGCGGCGCTGCCCGGCATCACCTCGGGTGCGATGCTCGCCATTGCCCGTGCCGCAGGCGAGACCGCCCCGGTGCTGTTCACCATCGGCTATGCCACCAAGGCCAACTGGAACCCGTTCTCCGGGCCGAACACCACCCTGTCGCAGTTCATCTTCGGCAACGCCGGACAACCGTTCCCGGCGGCGGTCGACCGGGCCTGGGGTGCCGCGTTCACCCTGATCGTGCTGGTGCTGGTGCTGACCATCGGGTCACGCGTGGTGGCCGCTCGCTTCGCGAGTCGTTGAGGGCCGTGGCCCCGACGCCGTCGTCGGGGCGGTGACGGCGCTCTACGCTGGGCGTGGGCCGTCGGACGCGCCCGACGCCACCGTGCGGACCCGAGGAGGCGATATGGCCGATGAGATGCGCAAGACCTTTCACAAGGACCTCGATGAGATCCGCCACGACCTCGTGCGTATGTCGGTGATGGCCACCGAGATGACCACCCTCGCCGCAGAGGCGTTGCTCGCCGGCGACCTCGAGATGTGTCAGGCGATCATCGACGACGACGACGAGGTCGACGTGCTGTCGGCATCGATCGAGGACCGCTGCTTCCGGCTGCTGGCGTTGCAGGGACCGATGGCCGCCGATCTGCGGACGTTGGCCGCGAGCATGCGGGTCAACAGCGACCTCGAACGATCGGCCGACCTCGCCGTCAACATCGTCAAGGGCGCCCGCCGGATCTACGGCCAGGAGATCCCACCCCGGGTACGTGGCATCATCACCATGATGAGCGGTGAGGCGGTGCGGATGATCCGCCTCGCCATGGACGCCTACTCCGAGGTGAACGGACCGCTCGGTGCTGCGTTGCACGACATCGACAACCGCCTCGACCAACTGCAGGTGGAGTTCGTCGAAGCCATGTTCGAGGCCCATGGCGCCGAGGCGCTCCCGCTGCAGCCGGCCATCCAATTGGCCTTGATCGCCCGGTATTTCGAGCGGATCGGCGACCATGCGGTCAACATCGGCGAACGGGTCTCGTTCATGGCCTCCGGCGAGCAGCCCGAGCATCCGGGGGCTGCTCGCCTGCGCGCCCGCCGGGGGGAGCCCGCTGTGGTCGAGCCGACCCCCGCGGGCTGAGAACGCCCGAAGCCGGATGGACTCGGTGGTGGGATGGCTGGTGGTGCTCGCCGTCGTGGCGGTGGTCGCCGCGGCGGCCGGTGGGGCGTTGGGCGCGACCCGTTACCGCCGGCGGCTGGTCGCTGAGCTGTCGGAGGTGACCGACCGTCGTGGGTTCGGGGTCCCCGCCCGATTGCACGACCAGGTGCAGCTGATCAGGCGGTTGGCGACCGCGGCCGACGAGCGCGCCGCCGCGGCCCGTGCCACCGAGGAGCGTCTGCGCGGGGTGCTCGAGGGCCTCCCGCCGGCCGTGTTGCTGGTCGATCCAGCCGGGGAGGTGCGCCAGGCCAACCACGAAGGGGAACGGCTGCTGTCGGGCCGCCACGGTGACGTGCTCGTGATGGATGCCGTGCAGTCGCTGCTGCCGACGGTGGGCGCAGAATCGGACCCTCACGTCTCCGGGCACGTCGATCTGGCCGGCCCGCCGCGCCGGAACCTGGCGATCGACATCCGCTACCTCGCAGACGGCGACCGCCTGGTCATCGTCGAGGACGTCACCGAACGCCGCCGACTCGAGGAGGTCCGCCGCGACTTCGTCGCGAACATCAGCCATGAGCTGAAGACCCCGATCGGGGCCATTGCACTGCTGGCGGAGACGATGTGCGACGAGGACGATCCCGAGGTGCTGGGCCGGCTCTCCGAGCGGGTGCACCGCGAGGCGTTGCGGGTCGGCTCCACCATCGACGACCTGCTGCTGCTGTCCCGCCTCGAGTTCGCCGCCGCATCCTCGGTGCAGCAGGTACCGGTGAGCTCGGTGATCGGCGAGGCCGTCGACCGGGTCCACACCGCAGCCGACGCCCGTGGCATCACCCTTCGGGTCGAGCAGGCCGACGCAACGTTGAGCGTCCCGGGCGATCGCGGCCAGCTCGTCTCGGCGATCTACAACCTGCTGGACAACGCGGTGAAGTACTCCGACGACGACGCCGTGGTGACCGTTCGCGCCGCAGCATCGGACGGCTCGGTGGCGATCGATGTGGCCGACACGGGGATCGGTATCCCGGCCCGTGATCTCGAACGGGTCTTCGAACGGTTCTACCGGGTCGATCGCGCCCGCAGCCGCAGCACGGGCGGTACCGGTCTCGGGCTTGCCATCGTGCGGCATGTGGCCCACAACCATGGCGGTACCGTGGCGGTCAGCTCACGTGAGGGCGAGGGTTCGACGTTCTCGTTACGGCTGCCCGCGGCCGGCGCCGAGGTCGCTGCGTGAGCCGGCCGGTGGTGTTCGTGGTCGAGGACGAGGACTCCTTCGTCGAGGCCCTCGAGATCGGGCTCGCCCGCGAAGGGTTCGACGTGGTGGTGGCCCGCGACGGCCAGGAGGCGCTCGACCGGTTCGCCGAGGTGTGTCCCGACCTCGTGCTGCTCGACGTCATGCTGCCGCGCCGCTCCGGGGTCGACGTGTGCCGGGAGATCCGCCGTCATTCGGCGGTGCCGATCATCATGGTCACCGCCAAGAGTTCCGAGATCGACACCGTCGTGGGGCTCGAGGTCGGCGCCGACGATTACGTCACCAAGCCCTACCGGCTGCGTGAGTTGGTGGCCCGGATGCGGGCGGTCATGCGACGGATACCGCCGTCCGCCGGCGGCGTGGCCGGTTTCGATCCCGTAGCCGAACCCGGCGCGGCGCCCGGGGTCATCGAGGCCGGTGACGTGATGATCGACGTCGACCGTCACGAGGTGAGCGTGCGGGGCCGGCCGCTGCGGTTGCCGCTGAAGGAGTTCGAGCTGCTCACGATGCTCGTACGCCACGCCGGACGGGTGCTCACCCGGGAGGTGCTCATCGAGCGGATCTGGGGCATGGACTACGTCGGGGACACCAAGACGCTCGATGTGCACATCAAGCGGTTGCGGACCAAGGTCGAGCTCGAACCGGCGGCGCCGGTGCGGATCGTGACGGTGCGGGGGCTCGGGTACAAGTTCATGGCGGATGCCGACGCCTAGCATGAACGGTCATGGCCAACGAGGCGCGCCGGGGTCCTGCCCAGCCGCAGGTGCGGCAGCGTCCGCCTGCGGTCACCGCCCTGGTCCGGCTCGCCCGCTGCCACGGGGCTGCCGCCGCCGGTGACGGGGCTGCGGCCATCGCTCTGGCCGGTTCGCTGTTCTTCTCGCTCGACTATCAGGCCGCCCGGTGGCGGGTGGTGCTCTACCTGGTGCTGACCTTGGCACCCTTCGCCGTGGTCGCACCGCTCATCGGTCCGGCGATCGACCGCTTCCGGGGCGGCGCGCGCTGGATCATGCTCGGTACCTGCGCCGTTCGTGCGGTGATCGCCGTGCTCATGGTGGGCCACCTCGACACGCTGTTGCTGTTCCCCGAGGCGTTCCTGATGCTGGTCATGGCCAAGGGCTACGTCGTGGCCAAGAGCGCCTATCTTCCGACCGTCGTGGCGGCCGACGACGCCCTGGTGGCGGCGAACGCCAAGCTCGCCGTGCTGTCCTCGGTGTCGGCGGTGGTCGGTGGGTTCCCGGCGGTGGTGGCGGCCCGGCTCGGTGGCGCTGCGTGGGCGGTCGCGGTGGCCGCCGTCTGGTTCGCCCTTGCCGCCGTGCTGGCCTGGTCGGTACCGGCCGGGTCCGCCCGCGAGGTGGGTGCGCCGAGCGATCTGGAGAAGCGGGAGCTGTCGGGGGCGGGCGTACGGGTGGCGGCGTCGGCGATGGGGTTGTTGCGGGCCACGGTGGGGTTCCTGACGCTGTGGATCGCCTTCGAGCTGCGGGCCCGTAGCGCCTCGGCCTTCGAGTTCGGCCTGGTCCTGGGCCCGATCGGTGCCGGGGCGGTGGTCGGCGCGATGGTGGCCCCGCGGTTGCGCCGTCAGGTGGACGAGACGTGGATGTTGGGCGGAGCCCTGCTGGTCACCTCAGTGGTGGGGCTGGTGAGCGCCCTGGTCGGGGGCCTCGTCGGCGCCGCCATGATCGCCGCGGCGGTCGCGCTGGTGTCGGCGTCGGCCAAGCTGGCCTTCGACGCCTTGGTCCAGCGGGAGGCGCCCCACGCCGACCACGGCCGGGCGTTCGCGACGTACGAGGCCCGCTTCCAGCTGCTGTGGGTCGTGGGGGCGTTGGCCGGGGTCCTCCTGCCGTTCCCGCTGCGGTTGGGCTTCGCGCTGGTCGCGGCAACGGCGCTGGCAGCCGGAGCGCTTTTCGTCGTGGGCCGCCGGGCCATCGCCGCCGGGGCGACCCCGCCGACACTCGGTGCTGCGGTCATCCGGGCGATGTCCGAGCCGGTTCCGGCCGCGGCGTCGCCGCCGCAAGCGTCGACACCGGGGCCGGGGCCCATGGGGACCAACGGTCCCGGCCCGGGTGGAACCCGCAAGCCAGCGGCAACCGGCTGCGAGCCTGTACCGGCCGGTCGTGGTCGTGCTGCTGCATCCGGTGCGCAGCCGGTGATCGCCGTGCACACGTCCCACGCCCACGAGGTCCATGACGCCGAGCGGGGGGAGGGGCAGTGAGGGTACGGGCGTTGGTGCTGTCCGACACCCACATCGCACGAGGTGGCCGCTTGGCCCTTCCGCAGGCGGTGCTCGACGCGGCTGTCTCCGCCGATGTGGTGGTGCACGCCGGCGACCTGGTCGGAGCTGACGTGCTCGAAACCCTGTCGCAGCTGGCCCCCGTGCACGCCGTGCTCGGCAACAACGACCACGAGCTGGTCGGCCGCCTCCCGACGTCGGTCGAGTTCGATCTGGGTGGGGTGCCGATCGCAGTGGTGCACGACAGCGGCCCGACCGAGGGTCGTCCCAGCCGCATGGCCAGGATGTTCCCGACCGCAGGCCTGGTGGTGTACGGCCACTCCCACCAGCCGTTCGACGGTCCCGGGGTCAACGGCCAATGGCTGCTCAACCCTGGTTCGCCGACCCAGCGACGGCGCGCGCCGACCCACACCTTCGCCTGGATCGAGGCCGGGGGAGGGCAGCCGCTGCAGACCCGGCTGGTACACCTCGGGCCGTGACCCCGGCGCGGCTCAGCGGTCGATGAACTCCACGCGGGCCAGCCACAGGCCGGGCGCGGCGATCTCGGCCGGGGTGGGGAGGGTCTCGGGCTGTTCCCACAGTCGGGCCAACCCGTCGTCTCCGGCGCGCTCGACCACGCCGGCCACGAAGGCGCCGCCGCGGTCGTAGGCGGCCTGGGTGAGCTCGAGGCCGAGCATGCGCTCGACGAAACGGTCGGCGTCACCGGCTTCCACCCGGCGACGGCGTAACGCCTCGGTCAGGCGCCCGGCTGAACCGAGCAGCCGGTGGGCGAGCTGGTCGATGACGTGGTCGACGTAGCCGACGATGACGGCCACGAGCGCCTCGAGCGACGGGAGCATCGCCTGCTGCTCGGGGGACCGGATCACGCCGAGCAGCACCGTCGGGTCACCGAAGAGCGATCGCATGCCCTCGAGGTCGCTCATCGAGGAGATGTCGAGCCCCCCGAGGGCCTGCTCGAGGGCGGCGGGATCGGCCCGGAACCCGGCCACGTAGCGTTCGAGCAGCTCGGTGAGGCGGGCCTGCACATGGGGTACCGAGAGCACGGCATGGTGGGTCAGCTCCGACAGACACACCCACATCCGCAGTTCCTGCGGCTGGATGGACCATTCCTCGGCGAAGGCGTCGATGTTGGGGGCGACGAGCTGCACCTCGGCGGAACCCGGACGTGGCAGGGGCAGGTGATAGGTGCCGAGCGCTTTCTCTGCGAGGTGCCCGACCATCGATCCGGTGGTCATCCCCAGCATCAGCGGCGCCATCATCTGCATGATGCCGCCGAACATGGCCGCCATCGGATCGGTGGCAGCGTCGGCGTCGTCCGCCGGGGCGGGAGGGCGGTTGAGCGAGGCGGACAGCTTCTCGAACAGCGGCCGGTAGTCGCGCACCGCCTGCTGGGCCCATTGGCCGCGGGTCACCGGTACGACCCGCAGGTCGCCGGTGCCACCGCGCAGGGGTAGGCCGGTCACCTCTTCCACGTGCATCTCGGCGATCCGGGCGAACTGCTCGAGCTCGATGCGGGCCGACGGGTCGACGTTGGGTTCCGAGGCGCCACCGGTGGCGATCGAGACGGCCATCTGCGTGGCTGCGTCCCAGGACGAACCGCCCTGGGAACCCAGCATCCGCATGAGGTCACCGAGAAAGGGAAGGCCGGCGAAGGGGTTGTCCTCGCCGCCCGGTCGGTCGGGGGTGCTCACCTCGCCGATGGTAGGACGACACCGTGCCCTGGCGCGGGTCGGTGCGGTCCGATCCTCAGGAGGACTGGGCGGCGGTCGACGTCGGCGAGGCCGCGGTGGTCGCCGTGCCGGGCGGGGTGGCCGCTCGGGCCGACCCGGTGGTGCTGCCCGCAGTGCCGCCGCTCGACGCGGTCGTCGACGTGGTCGCCGTCGCCGGGTTCCCGATCGCCGAGGCCGCTGCCTCCGGTGGCTGGGACAGCGCAGCGAAACAGCGCTGCAGCGTTCCGGCACGCAGGTACTCGATGGCGACGGTGTCGGTGGGGCGCAGCTCGCGCAGGATCATCACGAGCTTGGTCATGGACTCGACCGGCGTGACGTTCAGCTTGGTCACCACGTCGGCCGAGCGCAGGCCGCACTGGGCGGCGGGGCTGTCCACCGCCACGTTGTTGAGGACGGCGCCGCCGGCGATCGCCAGCTCGGCAGCCGTGGCCTGAGGCAGATCACTGCCCGAGATGCCCAGCCAGACCCGGGTCGGGAACCCGGTGCGGATCAGGCTGTCGGCGGTGGACTGCAGCGTCCGGGTGGGTAGGGCGAACCCGAAGCGTTCGACCCCGGTCTCGTCGGTGGCCATCACCAGGATCACGCCGATCAGCGACCCGGATGCATCGACCAGCGCGCCGCCCTTGGCGTCGGGGGTGATGTTGGCGTCGGTCCGCAGCAGGTTCTGGACCTCGATACCGCTGCGGGTCCGCACGGTGTTGTCGACCGAACCGACGAGAGCCTTGGCCACGGCCGCCGAACGGGCGGCGGAGCCGGCGGCACTGACCACGATCGCGTCGGAGCCGGCCTCGATCGCCGAGGGGCTGAACGGTGCCGGGTCGAGGCGTTCGCCGACGAGGTGCAGCACGGCGAGGTTCGTGTACTGGTCGCTCCCGACGAGCTCGACCCGCTTGCGGCGCTCTCCGCTGAGGGCCAGGGTGATCTTGTCCGCGTCGAGCACCACATCCCGGCTGGTCACCAGATAGGTGCCGTCCGCGGTGCTGCTGAAGGCGATCGCCGTGCCGGTGCGCGACTCGGTTCCCCCGGTTGCCTCGACCCGGGCGAGGGACGGCTCGAGGCGACGCACGATCTCGGGCCATCCGGCCGGTTCGATTCCGGCGGCGATGGGCCCCGGGGGCGCCGTGGCCACCACCGGGGGCTGCTGGACGACGGTCGGTTCGAAGGCCCCACCGGCGGTCAGCGCGCCGACGGTGATGACCGAGCCGAGCAGGCCGGCCGCCATGGCGAAGCCGACCAGCTTGGCGTTGGACACCTCACGCCGGCGTCGGGCGGCGTGGACGATGCCGCCCACCTCGCTGGGGTGACGCCAGATCCGGTCGTCGGGCGGTAGGGGTCGGCCGAACCCCGCATCGTCGTCGTCGAAGCCGTCCTCTACCACCGCGGCAGACTATCGAGCCGATCCGATCTGCGGTCGTCGGGGGGTCCCTTGCGGTCGTAGCCGGGGCTCGCGTTCTATTCTGGGCGGGTGGAGCGTCCCGAGCACGGCGAGACCTGGGTGGGGTTGACGGATCAGCCGCTGCCGGTGCACGCCATCGGCGACTGGGCGGTGCGGCCCGACTGCGGGGCGATGGTGCTGTTCTCGGGGACCGCCCGGGACCACGCCGCCGGCCGGCCCGATGTCTCGTTGCTCGAGTACGAGGCCTACGAGGAGCAGGTCGAGCCGCGGTTGCGGGCCCTGGCCGAGGACGTGCGCCGCCGCTGGCCCGACGTCGGCCGTATCGCCCTCATCCACCGGATCGGGCCGTTGCAGATCGGCGAGTCCGCCGTCGTGGTGGCGGTGTCGTCGCCCCATCGTGGTACGGCCTTCGAGGCGGCGTCCTACGGGATCGACACCCTCAAGAGCACCATTCCCATCTGGAAGCGTGAGACCTGGGCGGGTGGCGAGAGCTGGGGACTCGAGGCCCAACACCTCGCCGAGATCGACGAGAAGGGCTGATCGGTGGGCAACCTGGTGTACTTGGCGATCGCCGTCGGGTTGTCGACCCTCGGGGCGGTGACCCTGTGGGCGGTTCGGCACCGACCCCGCTCGATGCAGCAGCAGATGGACGCCTTCTCCCGGGAGTTGCGGGCTCTGCAGTCCAACGACGCCCGGGCGCAACGGGCCGAGGCCCACCTCGATCGCGTCGAGCCGATGCCGATCCGCCCGCGGGCGGCGTCGGCGGGCCGGCCCGACCGGGCCTCCCCAGCCACGCCAGCCACGCCACCGACGTCGCGTGCGCCGCGCGGCGATGCGGCCGAGCAGCCCAACGACCGGCGACGGTCCGTCACGGAGTCGTAGGCGCTGGCTCGCGACCTCGCAATCGATCTCGGTACCGCCAACACCTTGGTGTACGCCCGAGGAGAAGGCATCGTGCTGAACGAGCCTTCGGTCATCGCGCTCAACACCCAGACCGGCGACGTGCTGGCGATGGGGCAGGAAGCCTGGCGGATGATCGGGCGGACCCCGTCGAACATCGTGGCGGTCCGCCCCCTGCGCAAGGGTGCGATCACCGACTTCGACATCACCCAGCGCATGATCCGCCTCGTGCTGCAACGGGCCGGGGTGAACCGCTTCAACCGGCCCCGGGTGGTGATCTGTGTTCCGTCGGCGATCACCCCCGTCGAGCGGCGGGCGGTCATCGAGGCGGCCCGCCGGGCTGGCGCGGCCGAGGCCCAGCTGCTCGACCAGCCGATGGCTGCCGCCATCGGCGCCGGGCTGCCGATCAGCGAACCGATCGCCAACATGGTGGTCGACATCGGTGGTGGCACCTCGGAGACGGCGCTGATCTCCCTCGGTGGCCGCGTGGCGCTCGAGGCTGTGCGGGTCGGCAGCTTCGATCTCGATGCTGCCATCGCCGGGCACATCAGGCGCACCTACGGCATCGCCATCGGCGAACGGACGGCCGAGGCCATCAAGATCGCCGTCGGATCGGCCCATCCCATGGCCAACGAGCTGTCGGCGGAGGTGCGCGGTCGGGAACTGACCAGCGGCCTGCCCCGCACCATCATCCTCACCGCCGAGGAGGTGCGCGACTCCATCCGCGAGCAGGTGAACACCATCGTCGACTCGGTCCTGCGCTGTCTCGGCGCAGCACCGCCGGAGCTGGCGCGCGACCTGATCAGCCGGGGCATCTACCTCGTGGGCGGCGGCAGCCTGTTGAGTGGTCTCGACGTTCGCCTCGCGGAGGCCACACTGATCCCGGTGCACCACGTCGATGCGCCGCTCGAGAGCGTCGTACTCGGTGCCGGCCATTGCATCGAGTCGCTCAGTGCGCTCAAGGGTGTGTTCGCGGTCAATCGCCCGTCGAGCTGACCGGCACGACCGGCCTCGCCACCCACCCTGCACGAGTCCCGGCCCGGATCACCCCTGCGGTTCGATGCCGTGCTCGTCGGCGTGCTCGTCGTCGATCCGCAGCAGCTCCTCGGCTGCGTCGCGTACCTGCCAGTCGCGGTCCTCGGTGGCGGCACGCAACGCGGCGTCGATCTCGGGTCCCTCGAATGCGACCAGCGCCAGTACGGCCCGGCGACGGATGTTCGGCTTGTCGGCCATGGCGGCGAGGACCGCAGCTCGCCCGGCGGCCATGGGGTCCCCGGGTCCGTCGGCGTTGTCGGTGTTCGCGGCCAGGGAGCCGATGGCGGCCACGGCGGCCTCGCGCACCAACGGATCACGGTGTGTGCCGGCGAGCTCGACGAGCCGGAACAGCACGGCAGCTCCTTCGAGATCGTCGGGGCGTTCACCTGCCGCCCAGGCCGCGGCCTCGACCACCAAGGGGTCACGGTCGCTCAGGGTTGCGATCAGCGACACGCCATCATGGGACGCGGCGAGTTCGGCGGCGCGGTGTCGCACCTGCGGGTCCTTGTCGGCGAGCGCGGCGACGAGCGTGTCGTCGTCGAGGGCGTCGCAACGCTGTAGGGCGGTCAGCACGGTGGCCCGAACCGCAGGGTGCGGATCATCGACCAGCCCGCGCAGCGTGTCGGTGTCCCCGAGGTGGCCGGCCAGCGCTGCAGCTCGGCGTCGTGGGGCTTCAGATCGGGTAGTCACAGGTTGGTGAACGGTCCTCATCGATCATGAGTAGGACATTTGTCCTACTTCAGATTTCAGTTCAGCGGGCCGGCTGCCGATAACTCTCGTGTCGAAGAAGGAGGACAATCCGTGTCGCACATGGTCATCTACCGCAGCGTTGACGGGAAGCCGGGCTTTCAGCAGACCGATGATCTGGTGGCTGCTGTCGAGTTCGTGGAGCGCCTGCGCAACCTCGAAGGTGTGGAGAGCGCTCGGATCTACCGGCTCGAGCAGGTGAACTTCCGGTTCCAGCCGTACTTCCAGGTCCACCTCGATACCGGCGATGCTCCCGAGATCCCCAAGCCGCTGGTCTCGCCGGCGCCCACGGGTACCGCCAACGGCGCTGCAGCGCCCATGGCCTCGCAGCCCACCACCATCGCCGCCGGCGAGCCGGCACCGGCGCCGCCCCGGGTGCTCAGCGCCGCGATGGCGGCTGCGTCGGCCGAGGCCCACAACGGGCCGACCATCGACGTGTCGGACTCCTCCGCCCCGTCGCTCGGCTTCACGCCGACCGACGACCAGGCCGACGGCACCGGCATTCGCCGCGGCCTGTTCGGTCGCTGATCTGCGACCACCCCGTGCCGGTTGTGCCGGCCGGGGTGGATCGTCCTGCGCCGGCGTCGCCGGACTCACGTGGTGACCAGGTGTGAGCCCACCAGCAGCACCGCCACGGCCGCGGCACCGATGAGCAGCGCGATGACGATCCCGAGCACGACGAGGAGAACACCGAGCTCGGTGATCGACAACAGCCGACGCCACAGCGGTGGGTACGGCTCGCCGAACCGGGCCTGACGGCGGGCCCGTCGGGCCGCGGCACCACGGAGCGGCGCGGGTTGCGCGAACCTTGGGTGACGGTGCGCCGATGGCGTGGCCGAGAAGGACTCCGACGATGTCAGCAGGGGATGAGCCGTCACGCGGTGATCCGGATCCGTCGCCATCGGCGACGAGCGTAGCGCTGCGCCGCCGACCGCTGCGCTGGACGCTGTTCGCCCTCCTCGGCGTCGCCGGGGTCATCGGCTTCGTCGGGGCCTCGCTGATCCGGCTGCCGTACTACGCCCTGCGCCCCGGACAGGTGCGGGTCGCCGAGCCGATGATCGACCTCGGTGGCGGCGTACGCGACCCCGAGGTCGGCAAGTTGGCCTTCGCCACCGTTGCGGTGGACGGCCGGGTGACCCTGTCCCAGGCGCTGGCGGGATGGCTCGATGCCACCATCGCCATCGTGCCGGAGGACTGGATCCTCAAGGGACAGACCCCGCAACAGAACGTGCAGCACAACCAGGTACTGATGGCCGATTCGAAGGAGTTGGCGGTCGACGCCGCGCTGAGCTGTCTCGGCGTGGCCCGACCCGGCGGTGCCCTGGTGGCCGAGGTGGACGCCGGCTCGCGGGCTGCGGTCGTCCTGGCTGTGGGCGACGTCGTGGTCGCGGTCGACGGGGTCGCAGTGACCGATGCCGCAGGCTTCGTGGACCGGGTACGCCGGGCCGCGCCCGGTGACCGCCTGGTGTTGCGGGTCGTCCCCGCTGCGGTGTCGGCCGACCCGGGGCCCGATGGGCGGCGCCACCGGCTCGGCGAGGTCGTCGACCGGGCGGTCGAGGTGCCGGTCGTGCTCGGTGCCGACGACCAGGACGCGTCGCGGGCCCGCCTCGGGGTGAACGCCCGTAACGCCTACGACGTCAGCTACCCCGGTGCGGTCCGCATCGACAGTGGCCAGGTCGGTGGCCCGTCGGCCGGTCTGGCCTACGCCCTGACGGTGATCGACCTGCTGACGGCCGGTGACCTGACCGGCGGGACGAAGGTGGTGGCGACGGGCAGCATGGCGCTCGACGGCTCGGTCGGGCCGATCGGCGGTATCGAGCAGAAGGCGGTGGCGGTGCGCCGCTCCGGGGCGAAGCTGTTCCTGGTCCCGGCGGGGCAGAGCGAGACCGAGCTGCGAGATGCCCGCCGTCTCGGCGGTGATCTCGAGCTGGTGCCGGTCGGGTCCTTGGGGGAGGCGCTGGCTGCGTTGGAGGCCCACGGCGGGGCACCGGTGCAACTTCCGGTGCTCGGCGGCGTCCCGGCGACCGGACAGGGATGCGTCGCCCCCGGGGGGTCGAGGTCCTAGCATCCGAGCATGGCCGATTCCCGCGCCCAGAGTGCTCCCAGTCCCTCATCGTCTGCGGCCCCGGCGGTGCGCGCGACGCCTGCTGGTGGTTGGTTGACGCCTGAGCGGGTCGCCCATGCCGAGTTCCGTACCGGGTTCCGCGGGCTCGATTCGACCGAGGTCCGCTCCTTTCTGGCCCGCGTGGCCAGCGAGCTGCGGACAATGCTCGACCGGGAGGCCGAGCTCGTGGCGCGCCTCGAGACGGCCGAGGAACGCAACACCGTCCTGGCGCCCGCCCCGCTCGACATCCGCCAGGTCAGCGAGATGTTGGGCCAGGAGGCCGCCCGGGTCCTGACCACCGCCCGTGAGGCCGCGGCCGACATCACCGCGCGGGCCGAGGCCGATGCCGAGGCGCTTGCCGAGGCGGCTGCTGTGGAGGCGGCGCGTCTGCGCGGCATGGCCGAGTTGGTCCTCGCCGAACGCACCGCCGAGGCAGAGGCCGCGGCGGCGACGATCCTGGAGCGTGCCGAAGCCGCTGCCGCAGCGATCGGGGCCGACGCGCAGGAGGCTGCGGACCGGGCCCGCGCCGAGGCCACCGAAGCCGCCGCAGTCCTCGCCGCCGAGGCCGAGGAGCTCACCGCCCGGGCCGAGGCCGATGCCGCGGCAACCCGGGATGCGGCGCGTGACGAGGGCCGGCGCATGGTCGCCGAGGCCAGGGCGGTGCGGGAGCGGATCCTCACCGACATGGCCCGCCGCCGCAACGTGGCTCGTCAACAGCTCGAACGGGTGCGGGCCGCTCGCGAACGCCTGCTCGAGGCCATCGACGGGGTGCGCCAGGGCGTGGTCGAGGTCCAGGCCGAGCTGTCGGGGTCACTGGTCGACGCCAAGCTGGCGGGGGAGCGGGCGGCGCGCACCGTCGACGTGGACGAGATCCCGACGATGGTCGATCTCGACGCCGAGGTCGAAATGGCCAAGGACACCGGGCTGGTCGACGTCGCCGCCCTGTTGGCCCGGGACGAGGATCTGTCCACGCTCGACACCGGCGAGTTCGCCGCGGTCACCGTGATCGAACCTGCGGTCGACCACCCGGCTGCGTCCGATGCGTCGGAGTCCGTGGCGGACGAGCCGGAACCCGAACCGGTTGCGGATGCGGTTGTCGCCGCTGACGCGGTCGCGGACGCGTCGGAACCGGTCGCGGACGTCGTCACCCCCGAGGTCGCCGAGCCGATCGTGGCCGAGGGCAGCAGCGCAGCGGCGCCGGCGCAGGCCGACGATGAGGCCGTGATCGACGTGCGTGACGGCCAGGCGGACGCGGCCCCGACCGAGGCCGCTGAGCTCACCCCGACCGGTGCTGGTGCTGCCGACGGCCCTTCGGCCGACGCGACCGGCACGGGCGAGGCCGGCGAGGGTGGCGGCGAGGGTGGCGGCGGGGCCGGTGCCGGGGGCAAGGCCCGCAGCGGACGCAAGACGCGCAGCCCCAAGAAGGCCGAGGAACTGTTCGCCCGGCTCCGCGCCGCCGACGAGGGGGGATCGCCGGCCGAGGCCGCAGCAACCGGTGCCGCGGTCGTGGTCGGGCTCGCCGCAGCGGATGCCGGGATGTCCGCCGCCGGGGCGAGCGGGGAGTCCGAGCCCAGCCCGGCCGCTGGGTCCGATGCTGCTGCGTCCGATGCGGGGTCTGCCGACGTCGCCGATCCGGACCGGGTGGTGTTGCACACCCGCGATGCGTTGCTGGCCCCGACGGTGCGTGACCTGAACCGGCAGCTGAAGCTGGCGCTGTCGGATCAGCAGAACCAGTTGCTCGAGGCCGGCCGCAACGCCGACGGCAAGGAGCCGGCCCGTGCGCCGGAAGCGTCGGAGATGATCGCCGTGTACGTGGCCGCGGCCCGGGACGAGCTGGCCGGGGCGTTCCTGTCCGGGCGCCGTTCGGTGCGACCGGAGGACAGGACGGCGGCCGAGTCGGTCGATGTGGATGCCCATACGGCGGAGCTGGCCGATGCGGTGGTCGTGGCTCTGCGCCAGCGCCTCTCGGCGGGTAGCGACGAAGCAGGGCCCGACCAGGAGCTGTGGCCGGTCGACCGGGTACGTTCGGCCTACCGGGAGGTGCGCAGCCAACGGCTCGCCGAGCTGGTGGAGTTCGCGGTGTTCAGCGCCTACGCCGCAGGCCAGCTCGCCGCAGCGCCGTCGGGAGCGCAGGCCCGATGGGTCTGCGACGCCTGCGGGCCCGACTGTCTCGACAACGCCCTGGCCGGTCCGCAGGAGCTCGGAACGATCTATCCGACCGGTCATGCGGCCCCGCCGGCGTTCGCCGGATGCCGGTGCGCGCTGGTCGTGGTCGACGCATCCTGAACCACCGAACGAGCCGGTACCGCACCGGGTGGGAACCGTTCTGCCTGAACTCTGATCGAGAACCCCCACCGCTAGCATCGCCCCATGCCCACCCCCAACGACGTCGCGAAGCCGCGTCGGCTCTCCAGGCGTGGCCGCGTCCTGCTCGGCGTCGTCGCCGTCGGATTGGCCGTGCTGTTCCTGTCGTTGCGCGGCATCGCCCGCATCTACACCGACTTCCTGTGGTTCGACTCGTTGGGTCTGTCCTCGGTGTGGACCGGGGTCCTGGGCGCCAAGGTCGCCCTCGGGGTGATCTTCACCGGCGTGTTCTTCGCCCTGCTGTGGATCAACCTGCTCATCGCCGACCGGCTGGCGCCGCGTTTCCGTCCCAGCGGGCCTGAGGAGGAGCTGCTCGAACGGTATTACGCCTTCGTGGGCCGCCGCGCGGGGCTGGTGCGTTTCCTCACTGCGGCCCTGTTCGCCCTCATCGCCGGGGTGGGGGTCTCCCAGGAATGGCGGTCCTGGTTGCTGTTCACCCACCGGGTGGACTTCGGGGTTGACGATCCGCTGCACGGAACCGACATCGGGTTCTACGTGTTCGAGCTGCCGTTCCTGCGCT
Organism: uncultured Acidimicrobiia bacterium; assembly: GCA_903921205.1. Lineage (GTDB taxonomy): Bacteria > Actinomycetota > Acidimicrobiia > Acidimicrobiales > CAIXPF01 > CAIXPF01. The sequence goes on from CAIXPF010000113.1 coordinate 24,971, forward strand.
TTCTGGTCAGCTGGTTGTTCGCGGCATTCGTCATCATCCTGATCATCACCGTGGTGGCCCATTACCTCAACGGCGGTATCCGGGTGCAGACCGTCGGCCAGCGGGTCACCCCGGCCGTGAAGGGCCATCTGTCGGTGCTGCTGGCGGTGCTGGCCCTGGTCAAGGCCGCCGATTACTGGTTGCTGCGCTACGCCCTGACCACCTCGACCCGCGGTTTCGTGGAGGGCGCCTCCTACACCGAGGTCAACGCACGCATGCCGGCGCTGAGCCTGCTGATCGCCATCTCGCTGCTGTCGGTTGCGTTGTTCCTGGTCAACATCAAGCGCCGGGGTTGGACCCTGCCGGCGGTGGCGGTGGGCTTGTGGGCCTTCGCCGCGATCGTCGTCGGCTCGTCCTATCCGTGGTTCGTCCAGAAGTTCACCGTCGAGGCCCGGGGCGAGTCGGCCAAGGAGCAGCCGTACATCGCCCGCAACATCGAGGCCACCCGGGCGGCCTACGACATGACCGCGGTCGAGGAGACCGACTACGCCGCCGGGGCCGACCTGACCGCGGATGAGCTGGCGGCGGCATCTGATGCCGGGGTGTTCCGCAACGTCGGCCTGCTCGACCCGGCCATCATCAGCGACGTGCTCAGCCGCGAGCAGGCCCAGAACGGGTGGCTGTCGTTCCAGGACACGCTCGACGTCGACCGCTACCAGGTGCAGGACCAGGAGACCCTGACGGTGATCGGGGCCCGCGAGCTCAACGCCAGCGGCGTGCCGCAGAAGAGCTGGGAGGGTCTGCACCTCATCTATACCCAGGGGTATGGCGCTGTGCTGTCCGCTGCCGGGCAGGTCACCAACGGCCGGCCCGACTATCTCGTGAGCGGTGTGGGCGACGGGCTCGAGGTGTCCGAGGACCTCGATGCCACCTTGGAGCAGCCCCGTCTCTACGTCTCCGAGGCGATGGACGGCTACTCCATCGTCAACAACGACCGCGCCGAGATCGCCTACGACGGCGACGACTACACCTACCAGGGCACCGGCGGGGTGGCGCTCGACTCGGTGACCCGCCGCGCAGCGTTCGCGCTGCGCTTCGGTGACCTCAACCCCTTGGTGTCGGAGTTCCTGACCCCGAACTCCCGCCTGATCCACCAGCGCGACGTGCGGGGCCGGGTGGAGGCGGTGGCGCCGTTCCTGGCCTTCGACAGCGACCCGTACCCGGTCCTCGCCGAGGGGCGGGTGGTGTACGTGCTCGACGGGTACACCACCAGCGACTCCTACCCCTACAGCCAGTCCTTCGGCGGTGAGGACCTGCCGGCCGACAGCGGCCTGCGGCGGTCGTTCAACTACGTACGCAACTCGGTGAAGGCCACCGTCGACGCCTACGACGGTACCGTCACCCTCTACCTCGTCGACCGAGCCGGGGTGGTCGATCCGATCGCCCGGGCCTACCAAATGGCCTTCCCCAAGCTGTTCCGGCCGATGTCGGACATGCCGGCGTCGATCGTGGCCCACCTGCGCCACCCCGAGGATCTGTTCCGGGTGCAGAGCACCATGTACGGGCTCTACCACGTGCAGGACCCGACCCGCTTCTACAACCTCGTCGGTCGGTGGGCGGTTGCCGACCAGCCCGACACCGAGGTCAAGGTCGGGGCGATGGCCCCGACGACCACCCTGATCACGCCGAGCGGGATCACCGTGTCGGGGCTGTCCACCGGCCAGCCGGTGAGCCCGCAGTACCAGGTGCTGCAGCTGCCCGACGAGCAGGGCCTGTCCTTCGTGTTGACCCGACCGTTCGTGCCCATCTCCGAACGCGACCGGCAACGACGCGAGACGATGACGGCGTTCATGGCGGCCAAACCCGACGGTACGTTGAAGGTGTATCGGGTCACGTCCGACGAGGTGCTCAGCCCGACGTTGCTGACCTCGCGGATCCTCTCCGACGACGTGATCTCCAAGCAGATCTCGCTGCTGGCCAATCCGAACACCGGTTCCGACGTGCAGCTCGGGGCACGGGTGCTGCTGCCGATCGGGCAGTCGCTGCTGTGGGTGACGCCGATGTACGTGACGGCGGCGTCCGGCGGCTCGTCGCGGGTACCCGAGCTGAACTCGGTGATCGTCGCCTACGGGCAGAAGATCGTCAGCGAGCCCACGCTCACCGATGCCCTCACCCGGATCTTCGGCAGCGACGCGGTGCAGTTCGACACCCTGAACTCGCAGGGCACGCGGCCTACGACCACCTCGGAGGACGGCGCCGCCGGCGGGAGCCCGTCGACCTCGACGACCACCACGGCACTGCGCCCGTCGACAGGAACCTCCACACCGTCGCCCACCACCACGCCGCGTCCGACGCCGTCCACGCCACCGCTGACCAACGAGGCCGCCCTGCAGGCGGCCGATCAGCTGCTCGCCGAGGCCGATGCGGCGCTGCGCCGGGGAGATCTGGCCACGTTCCAGACCAAGGTCAACGAGGCCAGGCGGATCCTGGCCGACCAGGTCGCCCGCAACGCCGTCCCGACCACCCAGGCCGGACAGGCCTGACGCTGCGCTCGCAGCTGTTGCGGGTGCCGCCGGGCGGGCTCGGCGGAATTCTTTTCCGCTCGGCCGGTCGGGCGCGCTAGAGTCTGGTCACCCAACGCGGGGTGGAGCAGCTTGGTAGCTCGTCGGGCTCATAACCCGAAGGTCGCGGGTTCAAATCCCGCCCCCGCCACAACAGAAGGCCCAGGTCGCAGACCTGGGCCTTCGTCGTTGCCGGGGCGATATCGAGCGACCTCCTCGCTGCCGGGCGACAAACGGTCCGAACACTGGTCGAGGCTGGGGCGGCGCGATTCGCGCCGTCTACAGGGCTGACGCCCCGTCGATACCCCAGAGCTTGCCACCCATCGGCGGCCACCCAGCTGTCACCCGCGTCGACAACCTGCCCGGTCGCTACAGCTGGAGCAGCACGGTCTTCACCAGGGGAATGGTGACGAAGGCGATGACGGTGTTGACCAAGATCGCCTGTGCGAGGATCTCGGTGTCGAGTCCGAAGCGATCGGCGACGGCCAGTGTCAGCAGTTGGCTGGGCATCGCCCCCTCGAGCGTGACGGCCTCGAGGTACGGCTCCTTCATGGTGAGAAGGCGCGCGGCTCCCAACACCAGGAGCGGTGAGAGCAGCAGCTTGATGCCGGCCACCGCGAGAACGGGGACGGCGTGGTCGACTCGTCGGCGACGCAGCGCCATGCCGAGGGCCAGGATCATGAGGCCCGACACCGTCGCGCCGAGGACCTGGGTTGCGCGGAGGACGAACTCGGGGACGGGAATGTGGAGGAACTTGAAGCCGAGCGCCGCCGCGAGCGCCCAGAGCGGCGGGAGCCGGATGACCTGCGCCGCACTTCGGCCCAGGGTCTGTCGCTCCTGGCCGTTGAACCTCATCGCCAGCAATGAGCCGGCGAACACGTTCAACGGTGCAACGGTCACCTCGCAGAGAATGGCGACCTTCGATATGTCGAGCGGCTCCTCCGGGAACATGCCCTGGAGTACGGGAAGGCCGAGGTAGGTGACATTGCCGAACGCGCACGCCAGGATCAGCGCTCCCTTGGCCCGGTGCGACACCGGCATCCAGCGGAAGGCGAGATAGGCGGCCGACAGGCAACCGAGGATGCCTGCGGCCATGGCGAGCGGGACCTCGAACAGCACGCCGCTGAGGTCGGAGGTGTAGATGACCCTGAAGATCAGCGCGGGCAGCAGGAGTTGCAGGACGAGCCGGTTGATCGACTTGCGGAACGACTCGATGTCCCAGTCGGGAAACAGCCGGGGAAGGGCGCTGCCGACGAGGGCGATCGCTCAGAGCGATAAGAACACATCGAGCATGCCTGGCTCCTGTCAGTGAGGTGCGCAGGACACACCAGTTGATACCGGGCCCACCCCGAAACCGGGTGGATCGTCGTAGCTGAACGTTCGCTCGTCATCGCTGGTTGCGTGCTCGCGAGCACCGGCGGATTCGGGTCCTTCGGGCCCGGTGCAGGCGGCCACGGCGAGGACGGTGACCACGGCCACGCTCATGAGCACGCTGTGGGCACGCGCAGCGCTGCTCTTCGCTCGTCGGCTCGGTGGAGCGGCAATCGTGCCGTCGGCGCGCCGTGTGCCCCCTCGGGGGCCTGCGGAGCCCGACGCCGGGGTCGAGGACTCGTCAAGGGTGGGGTCACAGGATGGAGCGAAGCAGAGCATCCCGGACACCGTCATCACCCGATCCGCATGATTCGGGTCGCCGCTGTCCGCCTCGGAGCAACGAGACGTGGCAGGAGGAGCTCCTCGTTCGACCGATCCGGGTGTTCCCGTGATGCCGGCCCGGCCGGCGGTCCGCTCAGCGGACGGCGGCGATGGCGGCGGC
>CAIXPF010000114.1 GCA_903921205.1 uncultured Acidimicrobiia bacterium
ACTGACGGGTTGGCGTGTCCGACGGGTCCGGTGGGTGATGCCGGTTCGGCGGGTGATCCGGGTCCGACCGGTCCGTCGGGTGCGCTTGGTTAGCCGGGTCCGACGGGTCCGGTGGGTGATACCGGTTCGACGGGTGATACGGGTCCGACGGGTCCGGCTGGGTTGGACGGTGCGCCTGGGACCGATGGCAATGACGGGTTGGCGGGTCCGACGGGTCCGGTGGGTGATGCCGGTTCGGCGGGTGATACGGGTCCGACCGGTCCGACCGGTGCGCTTGGTTACCCGGGTCCGACGGGTCCGGTGGGTGATACCGGTTCGACGGGTGACACGGGTCCGACGGGTCCGGCTGGGTTGGACGGTGCCACGGGTCCGACGGGTGCGTCGGGCTTGGGCTCGACGGGTCCGTCCGGTTCGGGGGGTCCGACGGGTCCGGCCGGGTTGGATGGTGCCACGGGTCCCGTTGGACGCACGGGTCCGACGGGTGCGATGGGCGCGACGGGCGCGATCGGACGAACCGGTGCAACGGGAGCGATTGGCGCCGGATTCACGGGTGCGACGGGTGCGACGGGTGTCGGATCGACGGGTGCGACTGGCCCGACCGGCCCTGCCGGTCCTGCAACCATCGCAGGCGGCGTCACCGAATCGCAGTACAAGGCACTGGTCAACCGCGTCGCGTACCTGGAGAGCTTGCTGGGCGTGACCGGGCCCTGATCGCCCGAGGTTCGCTCTGCTGCCCGAACGGTCCGTCGCCGGTCAGAGGCGTTCGGTGTCGTACTGGATGTCGGAGTCGATCATCCGGCCGTCATGCCGTGCCACGTCGGTGTTGACGAGCGCCGGAACCGCCTGACGGACATCGACGGCGCCGCTCGAAGCCTGCTGCAGGACGAACGTGTCAATACCAACGGGTATGCCATCGCGTTGGGCCAGTTCCCAGAGCCGTCGGGCGCCCCGCCGGGTGATCACGTAGCCGAACGCGCCGCCGAGGACGTTGCGTTGGTCGAGCGCCACGAGCTGCTGGTGGCCCGCCGCGGGGGCGTCGGCCTCGCTGCGATGGCTGACGCCGAGCAGCACGAGATCGGCGGTCGACCCACGGTCGGTGAGCTGCCCGAGGATCTCGACGAGCCGATCCGTGAATCCGGCGACCAGCCGTACGTCGTCCTCGAAGATGAGCGCCGGGCGCCCGTCGCCGGTGGCGACCTGCCACCACAGGGCAAGATGACTGATCGCACAGGCGGTCTCGGCGCGGCGTAACGGCAGGGCGCTGCCGCGGAACAGGTGCAGCATCTCGTCGGTGAGCTCGAGGTCGCGCCCGTCGAACGCCTCGAAGCGCCGGCACCGATCGGCGAAACGAGCGCCGGTGGCGGCGGCGAGCTCGGCGCGGAACCGGGCGATCCTGTCCGGACGTCGCTCGAGGTTGATGACGTGGATGTCGAGCGCATCGGCGAGGCGGGCGCCGTGCACGACGCGGGCGAGCATCGGTGCCAGCTGCTGGTCGTCGAGCAGCCGCCGCTTCGCCCGCCGGATCGCAGGCAGGCGCCGCTCGAACTCATTGGCGGCGATGGCCTCCTCGACGACGCGTACGGCGGCAGGAATGTCCTCGAGCGGCAGCCGGATGAACGCGTCCGGGTCGATGTGTTCCTCGAGGTTCGGGCAGCCCCAGTAGAAGCACACGGCTTCCGACAGCACGGCGTCGACGAGCTTCTCGGTGACGTAGTTGGGCTCTGCGTTGTTCTCGACGGCGATCGTGTAGCGATAGGGCATCAACCCGTCTCGTTTGTCCATCGCAGGGAGCGACCCGAGGTAGCCGGTGAACCCCTCGCTGTTGTCGTAGCCGTAGACATCGACCGGCACCCCGGCAGCCTCGAGCGCGTGAACGAAGTCGAGGCGCAGATGGTGGCCGACGGACCGTCGCTTCGAGGACACCACCGCCGAAAGATCACGGCTCTTCACGACAGGGGTGACGGCGAGCTCGTCGTAGGTGGCGGCGAGGTGCCATTCGAGTGCGTTCGGAAAGCGGTCGTGCGAGCGTACCTGTACGAAGCTGTGGGCGTCGGCGTCGGTCCACTCGGCCAACGGCATCACCCCCTCCGAGGGTTCCATCTGCAGCACGATCGTCCGTTCGGCAGGCGGCGCGACCGATCCGACAGGGACGTGGTTGACCACCAGCCAGTAGTCGGGATCGACGCCGCCCGCACCGTGATCGACGAGGTGCACGCCCCGCCATGCGCCCTCGGCGGGGAACTGTCGGTGCCATTGCTGCACCAGGGCGCCGGGCGAGGTCCAGTTGGGAACGACCCCCACGGCGACCGGCTCGTGCACGGTGAACTGCGTGACCTCGTTGAGCTCGTAGGCGTTGGGCGGGGCGTCAGGGCCGACCTCGTTGCGCAGCTTGCCGGTGGTCACCGCGACGATGGTGTCGAGGAACGCGACCCGCCAGCCGGCCCGCTCGGCACGGTTGGCGAACTCGAACTCGAACTGGCCCGCCCCGGCGCTGAAGGCGCCGACCGCTGCGACGGCGGCGGTGCGCATCATCGACGGCATCAGCGAGAACCCCGGCCAGTGGGCGTTCGTCAGGCGCGCCGGGCTGGCGGCGAGCAGCCCGGAGAGCTCCTCGGGAGCGAGGTGGACATGGCGTCGGTAGGCGAGCGTTCCGGTCGTGGTGACCGCCGCCTCGCCGCCCACGAGGCTGCGGTGCTCGAGCGTCTCGGCGTAGTTGCGGTTCAGCACGACCTGCAGCAGTCCGGGGTCGTCCTCGAGGATCTCGACGGTCCGGCGCACCAGCGGGCACGGCGACACGAACTCCCAGTCGTCCTCCAGATGCAGCCAGTACGGCGAGTCGACCATCGAGGCCAGCTCGTTCATGCTGGTGGCGTGGCCCCGTTGCTCGGGAGGCTTCATGACGAACTCGAAGAACGGGTATCGGGCCTGCATGGCCACCCGGTCGGCCTCGTCGGACCCGTCGTCGATGCAGATCCAGCGGTCGATGCGGTCGTGATCGGTGCAGCACGACAGGAACGAGTCGACGGTCCGCTCGAACAGCTCCCGCCGCCGGCAGGTGGTGATGGTCAGGGTGACCTGCGCCGCAGGGCGAGCCGGCCTCGCCTCCAGCGCAGCCACGACGTCGGGGCGGTACTGCAGGCGCCCGTGACGCAGGTGGGGCAGTGAGGTGTCGCGATTGGCCAGGATCCGCTCGCGCTGGCTGTCGGGCAGGTGCGGCGAGACGAGCAGGGCATCACAGCGCGTCACCGTCTCCTCGTGAAATCCCAGGTAGTGGGCGCTGATCGATCGTTCGTCGGCCAGACGCCAGCGATACGCCTCGGCCTCCACGAACAGCAGGTCGTCCTCCGGCAACGGCACCGCCATGCCCCGAACCGCGGCGTCGTAGGCCTCCTGCCACCGTTCCCGCAGCCGGTGAAGCCGCGCCAGATCGCACAGGGGCTCGCTGCGGGTCGGGCGCAGCCGATGGGCGGCCTCGTAGGCATCGACCACCTCGTGGTCGTCCCGCGCGAGGCGCTGCAGGCACCGTGCGTACTCGAGGGCGGCGACGAAGGTCTCCTCCTCCCACCCCGCCATGTCGGCCCGACGCCGGTACCACCGGGCAGCCTGCTCGGGTTCGCCGGCATCTCGGTAGCTCTGCGCCAGGTAGAAGGCGGTCCGCGGATCGGGATCCTCTGCCCATGACGCAGACAGGGCCTCGATGTCGCGCTGGAACTTCTGCGGGTCCTGTCCCCGGCCGCCGAGCGAGCGGAATACCAAGTGGTACGGTCCCTCGAGGTTCTCGGTGCGGGCGCCCTCGTCGAGGCAGATCGCGTACTCGTGAACCACGCCCCGGAACTCCCACCGACGAGCCAGACGGAACAGCCCCGCACGCCAGTAGACGAAGTCGGCGCCGAATCGCAGCCGGTACCCGTCGACCCCGTCGTCGAGTGCGTCGACGGGAAGCTCGCCGACGACGAGGTCGTCGGCGTCGACCATCAACGCCCAGTCGGCCCGGCCCCCGGCCAGCGCAAGGGCCTCGGTGCGGTTGTGGGCGAACCCGACCCACTCCCGGTGGAACAGCTCGCCCGGGATCCCGGCGCCGGCGAAGAACGCCTTGACCACCTCCGCCGTCTGATCCGACGATCCGGTGTCGACAACGACCCAGTGGTCGACGAAACGGGCCACCGACGACAGGGTCTCGGCCACGAACGTCGCGGCGTCGCGCACGATCATCGTCAGGCACACCGACATCGCCACCCCCGTCGCCACCCTCGCCGCCACCCTCGCCGCCGCTGGGCCGTGATGATCCCACAGCGACCGCACATCCGCGAGGTCGCGGGCGGCGGGCGTCCTGCTGGGCAACAATGGGGCCGTCCGTACGTGCCCGGCGGCCTGGCCTGCCGGTGCAGCAAGGAGCCACCCGTCATGAGCTCGACCGCCGTTCCCGCCGTCCGCATCGACCCTGCCACCGGTCACAAGCTGTTCAACACCCGCGCGTCGAAGGCATCGGCCCGCATCGTCGGCAAGGGCTACGACGTGCTCGACCGGCCCGAGCTGCTGACAATGCCCGAGGCCCGCACCGGCATCCGCTTCGACGAGGAGGCCCAGGCCCAGCAGCGCTCGTTCATCGAGGCCCGCCGCGGCGTCGAGGACTACATGGCGATGGAGGGCACCTTCTCCCGCTACCTCGAGGACCACTACTCCTCCGAACCGGTCGAACGCGAGGCCCTCGACGACGAATGCGACGTGGTCGTGGTCGGCGCCGGATTCACCGGCCTGCTGCTGTGGTACAAGCTGTCCAAGGCCGGCTTCACCGACGTCCGGTTCTGCGAGCGCGGTGGCGACGTCGGCGGCACCTGGTACTGGAACCGCTACCCGGGTGTCGCCTGCGACGTCGAGTCCTACGCCTACCTGCCGCTGCTCGACGAGACCGGGTACTTCCCGACCCAGAAGTACGCCTCGGGCTTCGAGATCTTCGAGTACTGCCAGCTGATCGCCGACCGGTTCGGCTTCTACGACCACTGCCTGTTCCACACCGAGGTCACCGGCGTGAACTGGGACGACGCCGACCAGCGTTGGACGGTGCGCACCGCCCGGGGCGACGCCATGCGGGCCCGCGTCGTGATGCTGGCCAACGGCATCCTCACCACGCCGCGGCTCGCCCGCATCGACGGGATGGAACGCTTCGCCGGCGAGTCCTTCCACACCTCGCGCTGGGACTACAACGTCGAGCTGGAGGGCCGCCGGGTCGGCATCATCGGTACCGGTGCCACCGCGGTGCAGGCCATCCCCGAGCTGGCCAAGTTGGCCGGACACCTCTACGTCTTCCAGCGCACGCCCTCCACGATCGAGGTGCGCGACCAGCGCAGCACCACCCCCGAACAGATCGAGCGCTGGAGCAAGCAGCCCGGCTGGGCCATCGCCCGGCGTGCCCGGGTCGCCGAGATCCTCGAGGGCCGCGGGCGTCAGCCGACCGCCGCCAACGCAGCCGAGGGCGCGAAGCCTGCTGCAGCACCGGGCGGACGCCCGCCGCTGAGCCGCGAGGAACGCACCCGCAAGCAGCTCGACAAGGGCTACCGGATCATGCAGCAGATCCGCGACCGCATCGATGCGGTGGTCGAGGACCCGGCCACCGCCGCCGCGCTCAAGCCGTACTACGCCTACGCATGCAAGCGCCCGACCTTCCACGACGAGTACCTGCCGACGTTCAACCGGGAAAACGTCACCCTCGTCGACGTCGCCCCGCTCGGGGTGCAGCAGATCAACGAGGCCGGCGTCGTGCACAACGGCGTGCAGTACGACCTCGACGTGCTGATCTACGCCACCGGATTCGACTTCATGTCCCGCGAGAACGTCGGCCGGGTCACCGGCAGCGACGGCCGCAGCATCGCCGACAAATGGCGCGACGGCGGCACCCGGACCTTCCTGGGTCTGCACACCGCCGGCTTCCCGAACCTCTTCATCCTGGTCGGACCGCAGTCCGGCGGTGGCAAGTTCAACTTCATCGAGACCATCGAGGAACAGACGGACTACGTGACCTGGCTGCTGTCGACCATGCGCGCCAACGGCCACCACAGCGTCGACGTGCGCGAGGAGGACGAAGCCGACTGGGCCCGGCACTGTGCCGAGGCCGATATCGCCACCCTGCCGCTGCGCGACTGCGTCGGGAACTTCAACGGCTACGGCCGCACCGAGCCAGGCTCGCTCGGCTACTGGGGCGGCCGAGAGAGCGAACGGCGTACCGCCTGGGCCCAGGAGACCCTGCAGCCCTACGTGTTCACCCCGGCGCCGTAATCCACCGACCGGATGGCCGGTTAGGCTCCGCGCCATGCACGTTCTCGTCCTCGGCGGCGGGTTCGGCGGCCTCGAACTGACCACCCGACTTCTCGACGAGTTGGGTGACGAGGTCTCCGTCACCCTCATCGACCGCAACGACAGCTTCGTCTTCGGCTTCTCGAAGCTCGATGTCATGTTCGGCCGGAGCACTGCCGACGCCGTCCGTCACCGCTACGCCGACGTCGTGCGGCCCGGGGTGCGCGTCGTGCAGACCACGGTCCGACACATCGACCCGGTCGCCCGGTCGGTCACCACCGACGCCGGCTCCTTCGACGGCGACGTGCTGGTCATCGCCCTCGGTGCCGACTACGACCTCGACGCCACCCCCGGCCTGGCCGAGGCGGGCCACGAGTTCTACACCGTGGCCGGCGCGTTCGCCTGCCGCGAGGTCCTCGAGCAGTTCCCCGGCGGTCGGGTGGTGGTCGGGGTGTGCGCCACCCCGTTCAAGTGTCCACCTGCGCCGAGCGAGACCGCGCTGCTGGTCCACGACCTGCTCGTCACCCGGGGCCTGCGCGACACCTCGTCGATCGCCCTGGTGATGCCGCTGCCTGCGCCGATCCCGCCCTCACCCGACGCCTCCAAGGCCTTGCTGGCGGCCTTCGCCGAGCGTGGCATCGAATGGCATGGGGGCCGGGCCATCTCCCATCTCGACCCGCAGCGTCACACCGCGGTCGACGCCGACGGCGGCGAGATCCCCTTCGACCTGTTCCTCGGGGTGCCCAAGCACGTCGCCCCGGCGGTGCTGCACGACAGCGGCCTCACCGTCGACGGGTGGGTGCCGGTCGACTTCTTCACCCTCGAGACCAGCCACCCCGACGTGTACGCGTTGGGCGACTGCACCAGCGTCGGCACGCCGAAGGCCGGCGTGTTCTCCGAAGGCCAGGCGATCTCCGCGGCGTCGGCGATCGTCGCCCGGGCCCGCGGTGGCGAGGTGCAGCGCTACGACGGCAGTGCCGCCTGCTACCTGGAGTTCGGCCACGACCAGGTGGCCCGGGTCGACATCCAGTTCATGCACGGCCAACCGCCCCACGGTGCGCTCAGCGGCCCACAACACGACCTGATGGTCCAGAAGGCCGACTTCGGGTCGAGCCGGGTGCGGCGCTGGTTCGGTCGCGACTGGGTCTCGTACTGATGGCGGGGCGGACCGGGCTGTTCCGCACGGCCAACAAGGTCCAGCGTCTCGAGGGCCTCAGCGACGGCGTGTTCTCGATCGCCCTCACCCTGCTGATCATCGACGTCGTGGCCGCCGCCAAGCACGAGGGCGGCAGCGACCTCGGTGAGCACCTCGCCGAGATCTGGCCGGTGTTCGCCGCCTACCTGATCGGCTTCCTCACCGTGCTGGTGTGCTGGGTCAACCACCAGCGGGTCTTCCACTACATGGTCCGCGCCGACAGCGGGCTGGCATGGATCAACGGCCTGCAGCTGGCACTGGTCTCCGCCGTGCCGCTGCCGACTGCGGTGCTCGCCGACCACGTCGACGACACCGGACGGCGGGTCGCGGTCATCCTCTACGGGGTCTGTTTCTTCCTGATGGCCCTGTCGTTCTTCTGCCTGTGGCGCTATGCCCATCGGCGCGGCCTCACCGACCGCTCCCTCGACCCCGAGCACTACGACGGGATGGCCCGTATCTACGGTTGGTCGGTGTGGTGGACGACCGCCGCCATTGCGGTGTCCTTCGTCTCGATCTACGCCGCGCTGGTGATGTGGTTGCTGATGTTCATGGTGTTCGCCTTCCCCGCCGAGTTCGCCCGACGGGCCCGTCCGGCTACCTGAGCGTTCGCCGCCGCATAGCGGTGCGGTGCGTGCGAGTCTTGATCCATGGCGCACGTGGCTTTCGAGGTGGTCCACCGGTTCGACGCACCGTCGCAGGTGGTGTGGGACGCGTTGATCGACTGGCCCGGCCACGCCGAGTGGATCCCCATGACCCGGGTCGCGGTCGATCCCGGCGACCCTGCTGCGGTGGGGGCGACGTTCACGGCGTGGTCCGGTCCGGGTCCCCTCGCCCTCGAGGACCGGATGCGGGTCACCCAACTCGACTGGGACCCGGGTGCCCGGTCCGGCACCTGCGAGGTCGAGAAGTTGGGTCCCGTGCTGAAGGGGACCGCCGGGTTCAGCGTCGTCCCGTCCGGCTCGGGCACCGAGCTCCGGTGGGTCGAGAACGTCACCGTCCCGGTGGTGCCGCAGTTCCTGGCACCGGTCGTCTCCAAGCTCGGGTCGGCAGGCTTCTCGTTCGGGATGCGCCGCCTCGCCGCGTTGCTCGACCGACGGCCACCGGTCACCGCGCCGTGACCGTCAGGGCCGAGGTGCGGCTCGCATGAGCGACGAGGCCGGGACCGACCCGGCGGCCGGCACGGTCGTCACCGTCGTGGCCGTGCACGGCAACGGTGGCGGCGGCGAACGCTTCGCCCTCGCGTCGCGTGCCATGCCGATCGGTACGCGGCTGGTCGCACCGACGCTGCCCGGCTTCTCGACCCGGCCCCGCGACCCTTCGCTGACGACCGTCGCCGGCTACGCCGACCATCTCGCCGGCGAGCTGCAGACGATCGCCGCCGCCGACGGAGTGGCCCCGGTTCTGCTCGGCCACGGGATCGGCGGGTCGATCGCCCTCGACCTGGTCAGCCGCCGGCCCTCTGCGGTACGCGGGTTGATCCTGCACGCCCCCGTCGGCGCCCACCTCGACACCCGCCTGTTCCCCAAGCTGATGTCGAGCGGCCCCGCCCGTGCTGTGGTGCGTCGGGCCATCTCCGCCAAGCTGCCCCGACCGTTGTGGCGCCGGTTGTTCTTCCCCCACGGGGCACCCCGGGCCGCGCTCGACGAGTTCTTCGACGCCTACCGCCACTGCGCCGTGTTCGGGGACATGTTCGACCTCATCACCGCTGCCTGGTTCGACGGGCTCAGCCCGGTCCGCGACGTGCCGGTGGTGCTGCTGTGGGGAGCCGAGGACCGGGTGCTGCGCCGAGGGCAGGCCGATGCAGTGGGCGACAAGGTGCCCGGTGCCGAGGTGGTGCTCCGTGACGGGTGGGACCACTTCCCGATGATCGAGCAGCCGGAGGAGTACGCCGATGCGATCGCGACGATCGCCCGTCGCCTCGTGGCCGGCTGACGTCGCTGCCGAGGCCGACGGGGTCGTGCCACTGGGCAGCGGTCGTCTCGGCGGGTACGGCGCAGGACCCAAGGCCGCGCTGCTCGACCATGCCGCCCGGCACGGAGTTGCCGTACCGAGAGGTGTGGTGCTGCTCGACGGCACGCCGCCGGAGCGGGTCGCATCGGTGCTGAGCGAGATCGGGACGACCACCTTCGCGGTCCGATCGGCCTTTGCCGCCGAGGACGGGGCGACCGAGAGCCTCGCCGGATGGTTCACCTCGACGCTGCGGGTTCCCGCCGGTGCCGTGGTCGGCGCGATCGACGGGGTGCGGGCATCCGCCGGACGCCGAACGGGCAGCTTCCGGCTCGACGTGCTGGTCATGGCCATGGTCGACGCCCGTCACGCCGGGGTCGCGTTCAGCGAGCCCGGCACCTACGACGACGTCGTCAACGTCACCACCGGCACCGCCGAACGGCTCGTCGCCGGGGACGAGGCGGGGGAGCGGGTGCTGCTCGCCCGCCTCGAGCCCGCGGCGAAGGGCTGGCCACGCCGCCTGCAACGGCTGCTGCGAGCGGTGCGCCGGGTGTTCGGTGACGAGCCGTGGGACGTCGAATGGGCCGACGACGGCCGCACCTGCTGGTTGGTGCAGGTGCGCCGGGTGACCCGACCCACCCGACGCGACGAGGCCTTCACCATCGCCAACCATGCCGAGATCCTCCCGCCGTTGCCCTCGACGCTGATGACCAGTGTGATCGCCGGGGCCGGGCCGCAGTTGTTCGACTGGTACCGCCGGGCGGTGCCGTCGTTACCTGCCAACCGTCACTTCCTCGAGGTGATCGCCGGCCGACCGTTCATCAACCTGTCCCTGCTCGAGGACATGCTGCGCGACCTCGGCCTGCCCACCCGGCTGGTGGCCGACTCGATCGGCGGGCCGCCGGTGGTCGACCGTCCGTTGCGGCCGGTCCGGGTGGTGCGCTCGTCGCCGTCGCTGCTGCGCCTCGGCATGGCCCAGGCGACTGCGGTGCGGCGGGCCCGCCGCATCGAGGCATCGATCCTGGCCATCGGGCAGCGGCCGATGCCGACCTTCGCCGCGGCGCTCGACGCCCTGCACGACGCCTACGTGGCGCTGGTGACGGGCATGTTCCCGTTGTCCTCGGCGATCGGCCCACCACTGGCCGCGTTGCGCCAGGCAGGCACGCTGCACCACCACGCCTCGCGGCATCGCACGGTCACGGTGGAGCTGGCCGAGTCCGTAGCCGCCGTACGCAACGGTACGGTTCCGCTCGAGGCCTTCCTCGAACGGTTCGGTCATCGGGGCGTCTACGAGAGTGACATCGCCCGGCCCCGCTACGCCGAGGACCCCTCTGTGCTGCGCCCGGCTGCCCAAGGGGCCGGCGTCCCGGCGGGGTCGTCGGCGGGGGACAGGTCCGCGGCGGCTCCCGGCGCGGCCTCGTCGAGTCCGTCGTCGACGGCCACCGTCGCATCGTCGGGCCGGTCCGTGCGGGCCGCGCTCACGTCGCCGCTGTGGTGGCTGGCCCGGCCGCCCCTCGCCGCCCGGGAACACCTGCGCGACGAGGCGATGCGAGGCTTCTCGCTGATCCGGGCCCGGTTGCTCGATCTCGCCGGCCTCGCCGCGGCCGACGGCCGACTCCCGTCGGTCGACGCGCTGTGGCTGCTCGACGACGAGGAGGTCCGAACGTTGGACCGTGGACGGGCGTTCACCCCGGCCGATCTGGCCGAGCGGGTCGCGGTGCGGGCCGAGTTGGCCGGGCTCGATCCGCCGCCGGTGATCCGCCGCTCCGACGATCCGGCGTCGTGGGGCAGCGGCACGGGAACGGATGCGTCCGGCGGTGGGGTGTCGACGGCCTCGACCTGGCGTGGTCTGTCGCTGACCACGGGAACGGTGCGGGGCCGGGCATGGGTGCTCGACGAGCCGGCGCACGAGCTGCCTCTCGGGTTCGATCGGGCCGCCACGGTGCTGGTGGCCCGATCGATCGACGCCGGGTGGGTGACGACCCTCGGGCTGGTGGCCGCCGTGGTGGTCGAGACCGGCGGTGACCTGTCCCACGGGTCGATCCTGGTCCGCGAGTTGGGCCTACCGGCGATCACCAACGTGCGCGGGGTGCGCCGGGCCGTCGCCGCGGGCGACACGCTCGAGGTGCGCGCCTATGCCGGCGTGGTCCAACGGTTGGGAGCGCCACCCGCGAACGCCGGCGCAGGACCGGTCACTCCCGGACGCTGATCGCCACCCACCGTTCACCACCGGTGTCCGGCGATCCGCGGTCCCCCGACGTCGGTTTCAGGTGACGCTGAGGTACGCGAGGGAGCCGACGCAGAGGGCGATGAGGGCAATGGTGACGGCGTACACGGCGAGCGCGGCGCTGCCGGCGCGGTGGGGGCCCATCAGGGCGTGATCGCGGGCCACGCCGACCATCAGCACCAGCAGCGGCAGCAGCAGCGCGGCGTTGAGGACCTGGGTGAGGACCAGGATGGCGATGAGCGGCGCGCCCGGAACCAGCACGAGCCCGGCGCCCAGCACGGTGACC
>CAIXPF010000115.1 GCA_903921205.1 uncultured Acidimicrobiia bacterium
GCCCAGCACGGTGACCGCGGTGAACGTGCCGTAGAACAGCAGGGCGTCACGGGGGGCGTCGTTGACCGCTGCGGGCCGGCCGACGACCTCGGACACCGAGTAGGCCGTCGACAGCGGCAGGATCGAGGCGGCGAGGAACGCGGCGCCGATCAGGCCCAGGGCGAAGAGGTCCGCAGCCAAGGACCCGGCGAGGGGCCGCAGCGCCGCGGCAGCATCGGCGGCGTCGTTGATGGTACGGCCGGTGGCGTGCAGGGTGGCGGCGCAGGCGACCACGACGAAGAAGCCGATGACACCGGTGAGCGCCGAGCCGGTGACCACGTCGAGGCGGGAGTAGCGCAGGTCCTCGAGGGTGAGCTTCTTGTCGACGGCGTAGGACTGGATGAAGCTCAGCCCCCACGGTGCCAGCGTCGTTCCCAACGTCGCGGTGGCCAGCGCGATGGCGTCCCGGGTGAGCGGCATGGTGGGCACCACCCCACGCCCTGCGGCGGCCCAGTCGGGATGGGCCAGCAGACCGGCCACGACGTAGGTGACGAAGATGCCGCTGAGCGCCAGCAGCACGTGCTGGACCCGACGGAAGCTGCCCTTGATCACCAGCACCGACACCGCGACCGCGGCACAGGGCACGCTCAGGTAGCGCGACACGCCGAACAGCTCGAACCCGGCGGCGATGCCGGCGAACTCGGCGCAGGTTGTGCCGACGTTGGCGACGACCAGGGCTCCGGTGGCGAACGCGCCGATGCGCACGCCGTACCGCTGGCGCACCAGGCCGGTGAGACCCTGGCCGGTGACCACGCCCATCCGCAGGCCGAGATCGTGGAAGATCACCAGCGCGACGGTGGACACCAGCAGCACCCACAGCATCTGGTAGCCGAACTTCGCCCCGAGCACCGAGTACGTGGTGATGCCTGCCGGGTCGTCGTCGGACAGTCCGGCGAGCAGGCCGGGGCCGACCACCGCCAGCAGCGCGGCGAGCCGCAGGCGACGGCCCCGCCCTGCGCCCATTGGCGCGATACCGATCGGACCGGTTCCGATCGGACCGGTTCCGATCGGACCGGTGCCGGCCGGGGTGCCGTCCGCCGTCATCGTCGCCCGCCCTGCCGCCGGTGACCGCCGCCGGCGGGGCCGGTGGCGTGGTCGGTGGTCGAGTCGTTCCCGGTGGTGCGCCGATGACGGGACAGCAGATGCAGGTAGCGGCTCCGTCCGGGCAGACGTTCGGCGACCAACTCGTCGAGGACGTCGTCGATGGCGACCGCACCGATCATCCGACCGGTGTCGTCGACGACCGGGGCGTTGCGCAGGTCGTGGGTGGCGAACAGCCGGATCACCGCGTCGAGCGGCGTGTCGGCCCGCAGCACGGGCAGGGGCCGTGGCTCCGGATCGGGGTCGGTGAGCAGTGCGAGGGCGTCGACGGCGCCGATCGGGCGGCCGTCCGGGTCGAGCACGAACAACGTCGAGAGCCCGGCGGCGCTCGCCGGCGGGCTGATGAGCAGCCTGCGCAGCATCTCACCCGTGGTGCCCGCCGGTGCGGTGCGGTACTCGGTGGTCATCAGCCCGCGGGCCGTGCCGGGCTCGGCGGCCAGCAGCTCGCGCAGTTCGTCGGCCCGGCCGGGAGCCAGTCGGTCGAGCAGCTCGAGCCGCCGCGACGGGCTGACCCGGCGCAGGGTGGCCACGGCGTCGTCGGCGGGCATCGCGGCCAGCACCTCGCTGTCGAACGGCTCGGGCAGGGCGTGCACGACGCGTGAGCTGACGTCGGGATGAGCCAGCCGCAGCGCCACGGCGGCTCGGTCGGCCCCCACGGCGCCCAACACCGTGCTGGCCCTGTCGGTGGACAGTTGGGCGATCAACGAGGCGAGCTGTGCATGGGTGAGCAGGTCGAGGTGTTCGGGCGCGGCGGCCAGCTGCGCAGCGAGCCCGCGTCCCGACACGAGGTGCAGCTCGTGCCATTCCACCGACACCGCGGCGAAGCGTGACGCCAGCCGGCGGAACCCGAGCCGTCGCAGCACCGGTGCGGCGCCGAACTGCACGGCGACGACGCGCAGCTCGTGATCGAGCCGCATCAGCACCAGGTCGCCGACCCGTTCGATGCGAGCCCCGCCGGCATCGAGGATCTGGGCGTCGAGGACGTCACGGTGCAGCCACAGCTCGTTCGGTGGGGGATGGCCCACGTTCGGGTCGACCGGGCTGGCGGTCGCCCCGGGTCCGAGCAGCACGCCGCTTCGTTCGAAGCTGACCACGTCGTCCCAGGGGAACCAGCGCAGCTCGCCGCGGCTGCGCTGCACCCCGATCCGCGCCACCGATGCCCGCTCGTCGCGGGCGTCCACCGTCAGCTCGCGCAACCGGCCGAGGGCATGACCCTCGGCATCGATGACGGGTTGGCCGATCTCCTCGGTGAGGACGAGCACCTGGTGACCGTAGCTAGTCGATCGTTTCGCCGCTCGGCACGGCGTGCCCTCGCCGGGCGGGTGTACCCCAGGTCACACGCCCGGCCGCGGCCAGGTGACCGTTGTCTCGGGTCCAGACGGGAGCGTCCATGGAGGGAACGGTACGACGGCGGCGACCGGCTTCGTAGGGGACAAGGACCAGACCTGTACACCGTTGTGTGTACCGGACGGTGCACCGACATACAGAGAGGTACGGAGAGGTACGGAGGGGTATGGAAGGGTGAGCCTCGGTGCCTGCGGACAAAGCTGTACCGAATATTCGGTGCAGCTCGCCTTTACGCAGGGGAAACGAGGTGGACCCCGGCAGGACACGACCGGTTCCTAGGTTGACGCCCGCTCGCTCACCACGGTGCGGGCACGAAGGGAGAGAACAGTGTCCAAAGAGCCCTTGTTTCGACGAACGTTCGTCGGTCTGGCGGCCATCGCGGCGGCCGCATTGCTCGCCACAGCATGCGGATCGAGCGACGCCACCAGCGACGCGGCGAGCGGCGGGTCGAGCGAGACCACCGGCGCAGGCGCGGCGAAGAGCACTGCGGGCACCTGCGTCGAGGGTGACACCGTCAAGCTCGGGTTCCTGAACTCGACCTCGGGCCCGATGGCGATCAGCGAGCAGACCGTGCGCGACTCGCTGATCCTCGCCGCCGAGGAGATCAACGCCTCCGGCGGGATCATGGGCAAGAAGATCAAGTACATCGAGGAGGACGGCCAGAGCACGCCGACGGTCTTCGCCGAGAAGATCAACAAGCTGCTGACCCAGGACAAGGTGTCCGCGGTGTTCGGCGGCTGGACGTCGGCCTCCCGCAAGGCGATGCTGCCGGTGGTGGAGGGCGCCAAGGGCCTGCTGTTCTACCCGGTGCAGTACGAGGGCCTCGAGGCGTCGAAGAACATCTACTACACCGGCGCCACGACCAACCAGCAGATCATCCCCGCCATGGACTTCCTCAAGTCCAAGGGCGTCAAGACGCTGTTCCTGGCCGGCTCCGACTACGTCTTCCCCCGTACCGCCAACAAGATCATCAAGCAGTACGCCAAGACGCTCGGCATCCAGATCGTCGGTGAGGAGTACGTCCCGCTCGACAAGAACGACTGGACGACCCAGGTGGCGAAGATCGCTGCGGCCAAGCCCGACTTCGTGTTCAACACGATCAACGGCTCGTCCAACGTCGGCTTCATCAAGGCCTACTACGAGGCCGGCCTCGGGCCGAACAAGTCGCCGATCATCTCGGTGTCCATCGCCGAGGAGGAAGCCCCGGCCATGGGGGCGAACGTGACCGGCCAGTACGCCGCCTGGAACTACTTCCAGAGCGTGGAAAGCCCCAACAACTCCAAGTTCATCAAGGCCTTCCAGTCCAAGTACGGCACCAACCGTCCGACCTCGGACCCGATGGAGGCGGCCTACACCTCGCTGTACCTCTACAAGAACATCGTCGAGAAGGCGAAGTCCTTCTGTGTCGATGCGGTCAACGCTGCCTCGGACGGGGTCTCCTTCGACGCACCGGAAGGCACGGTCACCCTCGACGGCTCGAACCACCACATCGCCAAGACCGGCCTGATCGGCCAGATCAACGCCAAGAACCAGTTCGACGTGGTCTGGAAGTCGAACGGGCCGATCAAGCCCGATCCGTTCCTCAAGGGTTACACCTGGTGGGACCCGACGAAGGAGTAGTTCCGCCAAGCCGGTTCGACTCGACGTCGAGGGTGGGGTGCCGCGCCAGGAGCGGCACCCCACCTCCCGGCGTTCCCGCCCTGTTCCGCTCATGAAGGCGAAGGTATGGACGCACTCACCACCCCCTTTCTCACCGGTACCGCCACCGGGGCCATCCTGCTGATGGCCGCACTCGGCCTCACGCTCACCTTCGGGCAGATGGGTGTGATCAACATGGCCAACGGCGAGTTCCTGATGGCCGGCGCCTACGCCGCCTACGCGACCCAACAGCTGATCGGTAACGCCGGTCTGGCGCTGGTGGTCGCCATACCCGTCTCGTTCCTCGTCGCCGGGCTGCTCGGCCTGCTGCTCGAGGTGTCCATCATCCGCTGGATGTACCAGAGACCGCTCGACACGCTGCTGGTCACCGTCGGGGTGGCGTTGGTGCTGCAGCAGCTGGCGAAGGACGTCTTCGGTGCCCAGGGCGACCCGGTGGTGCTGCCGAGCTGGTTGAACGGCAACATTCCGGTGTTCGGGTACAACTGGCCGTTCCGGCAGCTGTTCACCATCGTGCTGGCCCTCGCCGCACTCGGTGGACTCAGCGCCGTGCTGAAATACAGCACCTTCGGACGCCGGATCCGGGCCACCGTGCAATACCGAGACCTCGCCGAGACGCTGGGGATCCCGACCCGCTCGGTCGATCGCATCACCTTCTTCCTCGGGTCCGGCCTCGCCGGCGTCGGCGGGGTGGCCATTGCCCTGATCTCCGGCACGAACCCCACGCTGGGCACCACGTACATCATCCCGGCGTTCCTCGTCGTGGTCGCCGGCGGGGTCGGGCAGTTGAAGGGCACGGTGATCGCCGCCTGGGTGGTCGGTGTGGTCACCGCCTTCCTGACCGACTGGACCAGCGGCTCGATGGCCCAGGTCCTCACCTTCGCCCTGGTGGTCGTGTTCCTCCAGGTGCGACCGCAGGGCCTGTTCACCGTTCGCACGAGGTCACTGGCATGACGACCACCACGGCAACCGCGACGACCACGGCGTCGAGCCGTCCGAAGGCGGCGCAACTGCTCGGCACCTATGGCTCGTTGGTGGCGATCGCGCTGGTGGCGCTGGTGCTGCTGGTATGGGCGCCCAACTCGCTCAGCCCGTTCCGTCTCGGCAACCTCGGCAAGTACTGCTCGTGGGCCATGGCCGCGGTGGGCATCGGCCTCGCCTGGGGCCGTGGCGGCATGCTGGTGATGGGCCAGGGCGTGTTCTTCGGCCTGGGCGGCTACACGATGGCCATGCACATGAAGCTCGAGGCCGCCGGACCGGGCGGTATCCCCGACTTCATGACCCTCTACGGCGACGGCACGATGCCCGGCTGGTGGGCGCCGTTCCGCAGCGCGCCGTTCACGCTCTTCGCGATCATCGCGCTGCCGGCGGCGGTGTCGTTCCTGCTCGGCTACGCCATCCTCAAACGCCGGGTGAAAGGTGCGTACTTCGCCATCCTCACCCAGGCCCTGGCGGTTGCGTTCGCCACGCTGCTGATCGCCACCATCAAACAGACCGGCGGGTTCAACGGCCTCAACACGTTCTCGACGGTGTTCGGCCACAACCTCTACGACCCCGGCGTCAAGAAGGGCCTCTACCTGGTGTCCGCGGCGCTGCTGATCGTGTTCCTGGTGATCGTGTGGCAGTTCAACCGCAGCCGTTACGGCGAGCTGCTGATCGCCACCCGTGACGCCGAGGAGCGCGTGCGGTTCCTCGGCTACGACCCGGCCAACGTGAAGCTGGTGGCGTTCGTCGCCGCAGCGATCATGGCCAGCATCGGCGGGGCGATCTTCGCACCGATCGCAGGGATTATCTCGCCCTCCAACGTCGACGCGGCGGCGTCGGTGATGATGATCGCCGGCGTGGCGCTCGGCGGGCGCTCGGCGTTGCTCGGCCCCGCACTCGGTGCGATCGCCGTCGGTTTCGGCCAGTCGACGCTGTCGGAACGGTTCCCGACCGGGTGGACCTACTTCCAGGGCGGGCTGTTCATCGTGGTGATCATGTTCCTGCCCGCCGGCCTGGCGTCGCTGTGGCCCAAGGTGAAGTCGTTGCTGCCGGGCCGGATGTCGCCCCAGGCAGCCCTGGTCGACGGGGAGAACGGCGCATGACCGCATCGCTGATCGGCCAGGACTACATCGAGATCCGCGGTCTGACCGTCGACTTCGACGGGTTCAAGGCCATCGACGGCGTCGACCTGACGCTCATGCAGGGTCGGCTGCACTTCCTCATCGGGCCGAACGGGGCCGGCAAGACGACCCTGGTCGACGCGCTGACCGGTCTGGTGCAGGGCAGCGGCGAGGCTCGTTTCCGTAACAAGAACCTGCTCGGGATGAGGGCGCACCGCATCGTGCAGCTCGGCATCGGCCGGACGTTCCAGACCGCCACCGTGTTCGAGCAGCTGACGGTGCTGCAGAACCTCGACATCGCCGCCGGCGTGCACCGCAAGGGCAGCCGCCTGCTCTTCGCCCGGCGGGCCGTGCCCGAACGGGTGGCGCAGACGCTGGAGACCATCGGCCTGCAGGCCTTGGCGAACCGGCCGGCCGGCATCCTGGCGCACGGACAGAAGCAGTGGCTCGAGGTCGGCATGTTGCTCGTGCAGGACGCCCAGGTGATGTTCCTCGACGAGACGGTGGCCGGCATGAGCGCCGACGAACGGGAGGAGACCGGTGACCTGCTCGAACGGATCGTTCCGGATCGCACCATCGTGGTGATCGAGCACGACATGGAGTTCATGCGTCGCTACGCCGACTTCGTCACGGTCATGCACGCCGGCAAGGTCCTCGCCGAGGGCACGGTGGCCGAGATCCAGGCCGACCCGCAGGTGCACGAGGTGTATCTGGGCACTGCAGCGGAGGTGGGCGCCGATGAGTGACGCGATGCTCGAGTTGGTCGGCGTGACCGCCGGCTACGGACGCACGATGGTGCTGTCGGACGTGAGCCTGGCGGTGCCGAACGGCAGCGCCGCGGCGATCATGGGCCACAACGGGGCGGGCAAGACCACCCTGCTGCGCGCCGCGGTGGGGCTGATCCCGGTGAAGTCCGGCTCGGTGCTGCTCGACGGGCAGGACGTCACCCGGATGCGTCCGAACCAACGGGTCAAGCGTGGCCTCGGCTACGTGCCGCAGGGGCAGCTGTGCTTTCCGCAAATGACCACGATGGAGAACCTGCAGCTGGTCACGACCCGCAAGTCCGAGATCGACGAGGTGCTCGACACGTTCTTGGCGTTGCGCAGCCTGCTGGGTCGCCGGGCCGGTCTGCTGTCGGGCGGGCAACGCCAGCAGCTCGCCATCGCCCGGACCCTGCTGACCAAACCCCGGCTGCTGATCCTCGACGAGCCCACCGAGGGCATCCAGCCCAACGTGGTGGCAGACATCGAGGACGTCATCGTGGAGCTGACCCGCCGTGGGGACCTCACCGTGCTGCTCGTCGAGCAGCACATCGGCTTCGCCCTGCGTTCCACCGCCCGCTACTACGTGCTCGAGAGCGGCCGGATCACCGGCAGCGGGGATGGCGGTGAGGGTGCCTTCGACCCGGTCCGCGCGGCGATGACGGTGTGAGCTCGTGCGGCCGTCCCGGGTCGGTGAACGACCACGGGACGGCCCGGCACGGGCAAGGGGTCAGACCAGGGCGGGCGTCCCGAAGACGATGCCCGGGTAGCCCTGCTCGGGCATGGCCGCCATCCGCTGGCGGAACTTCGTCAGGCTGCCGGCGTAGGGGAGGTACTCGTTGGCCTTGCCGGGGATGTTGGCGCCCCGGAACCACGAGTTCTCGGCCATGAGGGCGATGTCGGCGACGGCGTGGACCTCCTCGGTCCAACGGGCGCAGGCCTCCTCGTCGGGGGCAAGGACGGTGTGGCCGTGCTCCCGGGCGTACTCGAGCAGGCCGGTGATGTAGTCCACCATGATCTCGATGGCCCGGGGGAAGTTGCCGGCGATCAGGTGCGGTCCGCCGGCGAGGAAGAAGTTCGGGAAACCCGGCACCATGGCCCCGAGGTAGGAGACCACGCCCGGCGCCCACTGCTCGCGCAGCACCCGGCCGCCCTCGCCGATGACGTCCATGCGGGTCAGTGCCCCGGTGAAGCCGTCGAAGCCGGTGGCCCACACGATGATGTCGAAGGCCTGCTCGCCGGCGGTGGTCTCGATCCCCGCCTCGGTGATCGTGACAAGCGGGGTCTCGCGCAGGTCGACCAGCGTCACGTTGGGCTGGTTGAAGGCCTCGTAGTAGCCGGTCTCCATCGGCGGACGGCGCATGCCGAAGCCGTGGTCCTTGGGGATCAGCTTCTCGGCGACGGCCGGGTCGTTCACCCGCGAGCGGATCTTCTCGGCGATGAACTCGGAGAACTCGGCGTTGGCCTCGCGGTTGGTCATCATGTCGCGGTAGTTGCTGATGAGCTTGGCGAAACCCTTCTGGTGGTAGAGCTTCTCGTAGAGCGCCCAGCGCTCTTCCTTGGAGTCGTCGAAGGTCCGCTTGGGCGACGCCGAGTGCACGAACCCGGCGAAGGAGTTCATGCACGACCGGTAGATCTCGTCGTAGGTGGCCTTGATCTCCGCCTGCTCCTCGTCGGTGATCGTCCCGTTGTTGAGCGGCGAGTTCCAGTTCGGTGTCCGCTGGAACACCACCAGCTCGCCGGCCTGCTTGGCCACCTCGGGGATGAGCTGCACCGCGCTGGCACCGCTGCCGATCACCGCGACCTTCTTGCCGGCGAAGTCGACACCGGACTTGGGCCACAGGCCGGTGTGGTGGGCCTCGCCCTGGTACCGCTCGCGGCCGGGGATCGACGGCCAGTACGGGACCGACAGCACCCCGGTGGCGGACACCACGAAGCGGGAGCGCAACGCCGTGCCGTCCTCGGCGGTGATGGTCCAGGTGTCGTCGGACTCGTCGAGCACGATGGACTTCACCCGGAAGTTGAACCGCATGTCGCGGCGCAGGTCGAGCTTGTCGGTGACGAAGTTCAGGTACGACTCGGTCTCGGCCTGGCCGGCGAAGTGCTCCTGCCAGTTCCACTCGTCGAGGATCTCCTGGGAGAAGAAGTACCCGTAGGAGTAGCTCTCCGAGTCGAAGCGGGCCCCGGGGTAGCGGTTCCAGTACCAGGTGCCACCCACGTTGGTGCCGCCCTCGACGAGGCGGACGTCGAAGCCGGACTCGCGCAGCCGGTGCAGCTCGTAGATGCCGCTCACCCCGGCCCCGATGACGATGACTTCGGCGTCGAGTGCTTGCCCTGTTGCCATGTTGTCCAACCCCCGGTCCGGCCGATCTCCCCGATCGGCACATTCGCCGAGGTTACGCGGTGCCGGCCGCAGTCGCCCAAGGCTTTCGGGTCCGGTGCCGGTGCCGGCCCGGTGCCGGCGCGCTGACGTATCAGCCGTGCTGGTTGCCCGGGAGCAGGTAGTACCAGGCGTTGCGCTCGGCGCCGGCCGTTTCGAGGGCCTTGGCCGCCGCCCGCACGACCTGCCCGGTACGGGTGTGGCGGTAGAACCAGGTCTCGAGCTGCCGGGCGGCGGGGACGTGGTCGGACAGCGCCAACCCGGCCTCCTCGTAGTAGGCCCGGATGTCCTGACCGGCGGCGAGGACGGTGTCGACGTCGAAGCCCGCGGCGGCGAGGTCGGCGGTCTCGCCGAGCGTCACGAACCGTTGGACCAGGTCGCCGATGCCGTCGGGCCCGGCGACCCGCCCGACGGCGGTGGCCCCGCCGGCCGCCTCGAGGTGCCGGTTGTAGGCCGGACGCAGGCCCTGCACCTCGTCGACGGCGGGGTGCAGGTCTGGGTCGTGCCGTGGCGGGAGCGTGCACGAGGCGGCGAGGTCGGCCTCGTCCTCGATGACCACCGGATGATCCTCGATGACGGGCACGTCGGTACGGTCGAGCAGGGCGAAGGCCCGGCGGATCACGTCGGTCTGGAAGGCGACGTCACCCGGGCGGCCCAGTGGGCGGCCGAGCGGGAACTGGCAGTGCAGGAACCTCGGGGCCTTGATGTTCTCGGCCTGACGCCGTACGAGCGACAGGCCGACCGTGGCCATCCCGGCTTCCTCGAACACCCGTGCGAGCACACCCACGGTGCGCGTGCAGAACGGTCAAACGGGGGTGAGCAGCACGACGTCGACCCCGTCCTCGCGCAGCACCCGGGCGGCCGCCGGCCCGCTGTCGAGCAGGATCGTCGAGAACGTGGCGTCGAACTGGGCGCCCATGAACGACAGGTGCCGGGACGCCACGCTGCCGATCTCACCTGCCGCCGCCATCTCCTCGAGCCGGTCAACGGGATAGACGACGTCGAGGTCCGCGGCGAAGCCGGTGCGGTCGAAGTTGGGGGAGAAGTGCGACAGCTGCACGTCGCGCGCCCCGCCGGGCAGGACGGTGAACGAGCCGTCGGTCGGCTGCCAGAGCCGCACGTCGCCCGCCGCCCGCAGGCCGGCGGTGGTCACGATCGCCACCCGTGCCCGGGACAGTGCCGGTGCCGTGGTGACCGGTGTGGAGGAGAACTCCGGGGTCGGGATGTCTCCAACCCGGTCCCTGATCGATCCGTCGGCGCTCATGGACCGAACCTAGTCCGGCATCCGGTCGGTCGGGCGACGCGACCGGCGGCGAGGCATAGCATGCGGCCATGAGCGACGTCGTAGTTGTCGAACAGCAGGGCCACGTGCTGACCATCACCCTGAACCGGCCAGAGGCCTACAACTCGTTGGACTACGACGCCTACGAGCAGCTGTCGGTGGCGTTCCGCCGCGCCGGTGAGGACGCCGGGGTCCGTGCCGTGGTCTTCACCGGCACCGGGCGCGGGTTCTGCACCGGCGACGACGTGCGCAAGCTGCTCGGCGCCGGTGCTGCCGAGCTGGCCCGCCGGCTGGGCTCCGGCGAGCTGGAGCTACCGAGTTCGGCCATGCGGCGCTGTGATAAGCCGATCATCGCTGCGGTCAACGGTGCCGCGGTCGGCTACGGCATGGAGCTCAGCCTGCTCTGCGACATCCGCATCGCCGCCGAGGAGGCCCGGTTCTCGGAGATGTTCGTGCGCCGGGCCATCGTCGCCGGGGCCGACAGCTTCGAGATCCTGCCCCAGCTGATCGGGGCCTCGGCCGCGGCCGAGATGCTGATGTCGGGCGATCTGGTCGACGCCCGCCGGGCGTTGGAGCTGGGCCTGGTGTCCAAGGTGGTCACCCAGCAGGAGCTGCTGCCGGCCGCGCAGGCCGTCGCCGCCCACCTGGCATCCAATCCGCCGCTGGCGGTGCAGGCCGCCAAGCACGCCCTGCGCTTGGCCCGCGGCGGCCGGGCCGAGGAGTTGCGGGCGTTCATCGGCGGGCAGGGCCGGGCACTGCTGGCCACCGAGGACCACCAGGAGAGCGTGGCCGCCTTCCTCGAGCGTCGCGACCCCACCTTCCACGGCCGCTGAACGGGCCCCCGCAGAACCGGGCGATACGTCCCGGGATGGTGGCCCGGCTCCCGAGGTGGGCACGGCTAGGGGAAAGTCGTTGCGGATCGCTGCGGAACCGAGAACCCTCGAGCTCGACTCGAGGCGCACTGCGCTGCTGCCGGTCGATCATCAACGGGCGTTCCTGAACTCGGACCCCGAGCAGATGATCGTCGCCGACGCGCACCCATGCTTCGACCCGGACAGGGGCGGGGTCCAGCACGCCGTGGGTACTGGGACCTTGCAACCAGGCGTGTGCCGCCAACCAGCCAGCGGCGCGGTCAGACTGGTGACAGACTTCGTGGCTGGTGAGGGCCAGGTTCGCCCAGTGGCGGCCCGGCCACAGCCGACCACGAACGAAAGGATGGCATTGCCATGTGCGGGTTCATCGGTGGCCTCCTGAGGGGCGCGCCCATCACTGCGGACCGGATACGGGCGGCGCTGCGTCGCCTCGAACACCGGGGACCCGATCACGCCGACTGGTGGTGCTCACAGGACCAGCGGTTCCTGCTCGGCCACACCAGGCTCAGCATCATCGGCCTGACCAACGGCGATCAGCCGCTGGTCAACGAAGGTGGCGACATCCACTGCGTGGTGAACGGCGAGCTGTACGGCTACCGGGCCATCCGCGCCGAGCAGCAGGCCGCAGGGCGGCGTTTCGCCACCGATTCCGACAGCGAGATCGCCCTCGTGCTCTACGAGCGGTTCGGCGCCGATTTCCTGCACCACCTCCGTGGCGAGTTCGCCGTGGTGATCGCCGACGAACGGCGGCGGTGCCTGATCGCCGCCCGTGACCGTTTCGGCATCAAGCCGCTGTACTACAGCGTGCACGACGGGAACGTGCTCGTCGGGTCGGAGATCAAGGCCCTGCTCGAGCTGGGCGTGCCGGCCCGCTGGGACCGGGAGGGTTTCTTCGCCGAATGCCACAGCGCGCGCACCTCCGATCGCACCCTGTTCGCGGGGGTCCGTGCCGTCCCCCCGGGGTGCTACCTCGTGGCTCGGGACGGCGAGGTCACGATTCGTTCGTACTGGGATCTCGAGTTCCCCGACCGCCAAACCCTGGCGGCGGACCGCCGCAGCGACGCGGAGATCGTGGCGGGATTCCGTGACGTCCTCGATGACGCCGTGCGCGAACGGCTCGTCGCCGATGTCGAGGTGGCGTCGTACCTGTCGGGCGGCATCGACTCCTGTGCGGTACTCGGTCTCGCCCAGCGGCACCTCGACCGGCCGATACGGGCGTTCACGATCGTCTTCGGCGATGCGCAATACGACGAGCGGGTCCTCGCCGAACGCACCGCGGCGTTGACCGGGTCGACGTTCGTGCCGGTGCCCGTCACCCAGGAGGCGCTCGTCGGCGCGTTCAGCGACGCGTTGTGGCATGCCGAGACCCTGGTGTTCAACGGCCACGGTGTGGCGAAGTTCCTCCTGTCCAAGGCGGTCCACGAAGCCGGTATCAAGGTGGTGTTCACCGGCGAGGGTGCCGACGAGGTGCTGGCCGGCTACCCGCCGTTCCGGCGCGACCTGCTGTTGCACAACACCGAGGGCCAAGCGCCCGACGAGGTCGCCCGTATGGTGGCGGCACTGGCCAGCGCCAATCAGTCCTCGCGCGGACTGCTCACCGCGGATGGTGAGGCGGCCCCCGGTCTCGACGCGGTGGCGACGCGGCTCGGCTGGGTGCCTTCCTCGCTCGAGGTGTTCGCCTCGCTCGCCGGCAAGATGCTGCCGTTGTTCAACCCGGGACTGCTGGTCGAGCTCGGCCGGGTGAACCCCTACACCGATCTGCTCGACTCGCTCGATCCTCCCCGCCGCCTTGCCGGGCGGGACCCCGTGAACCAGGCGCTGTACGTGTGGGGCAAGACGATGCTCCCCAACTACATCCTGACCGTCCTGGCCGATCGCATGGAGATGGCCCACTCGGTCGAAGGCCGGGTGCCCTTCCTCGACCATCACGTGGCTGAGTACGCCGCCGGCCTGCCGGTCCGTCACAAGATCCGTGGCATGCGCGAGAAGCACGTGCTGCGCGAAGCGGTGCGCGACGTCGTGCTCCCCGAGGTCTACGACCGCCAGAAGCACCCGTTCATGTCCCCGCCGGCCCGCCGCGACGACGACGCGCTCGGCGCGTACTGCCAGGACGTCCTGCGCTCGAAGGTGGTTGAGGATCAGCCGTTCTTCGATCCGCAGCGGGTCCGGGCCCTCATGGACGGCCTCGCGACGAGCGATCCCGACCAACGCGCCGCCGGTGAAGGTGTCGTGCTGCGGGTGCTGTCCACCTGCCTGCTCCAGGAGCGCTTCGGGCTGTCGGCCTAGTTCGTCGCCGGCACGCACCACGGCTGCACGAGGTACACAGGCGGACGTCGGTCTGTGTACCTCGTGGGACCGGGGGTCGTTCCTCAGCGGCTCGGCGGTGTCGCCGCCACCAGCGGCATGACCGTGCCGGTGAGCAGCTCGATGCAGCGCATCACCTGGTCGTGAGGCTGGCCGGGGTGCTGCATGCGCAGTACGAGGGTGTCGACGCCGAGCTCGTCGCGCCAGCGGCAGATGTCGCGTGCGACACGTTCGGGTCCGCCGATGATCATTCTGTCCTGCCAGAAGGCGTCGGAGTCGTAGTACGGGTCGTCGATGCTGGTGATCGCACGGCGCCGCCCGTCGGGCATCCGCTCCACGAGGGACACCGCCGGGGGTGCGTACACCTTGCGGTAGGTGTGCATCAGGTGGGGGCGGACCTCGCGCCAGGCGGTCTCGTCGTCGGCGGCGACGTAGAACTCCCGGATCAACGCCGTGGGCTCCTTGGCCGGGTCGCGGCCGGCCTCGGTCAACGCCACCCGGTAGTCGGCGAACTGGCTGCGGGTGTGCTCGAGGTCGGTCAGCAGCGAGATCAACAGGTTGTGGCCGCGTTTCGCCACCCGCCGGCGCGAGGACGGGGTCGCCGCGCCGATCCAGATCGGGATCGGACGCTGGACCGGCGTCGGCCGCAGCTGGGCGTCCATCACGTTGTAGTGACGGCCCTCGTAGCTGAACCGGTCACCGGTGAAGGCCCGTTCGATGACGTCGAGACCCTCGAGGAACATGCCGAGCTTGCTCTCGAACGGCAGGCCGAACCCGTCGAACTCGTCCTGACGGTACCCCTGGCCGAGTCCGAGCTCGAAGCGCCCGTTGGAGATGGTGTCGATGACGGCCGCGTCCTCGGCGAGCTTGAGGGGATGGCCGTACAGCGGGCTGACCACGATGCCCTGGCAGATACGGATCCGCTGGGTGCGGGCTGCCGCTGCGGCACACACGATCAGCGGGCTGGGGCAGTAGTCGTCGGCGAAGAAGTGGTGTTCGGTCATCCACACGTCGTCGACCCCGCGCTGGTCGGCGAAGGCGATCTGTTCGAGTGCCTCGGCGTAGACCTGCGGGGCGGTCACCCCGAACTCCGGCGGGGCTTCGAGGCCGTACAACATGCCGATTCTCATGGGCCGGACATTACGGCCCGCGCGCCGGACACGCCCGTCGTTCCACGGCGTGGGCCCCGGCAGTAGCGTCGCGGCCGTGGCCGACACCCGAACCGAGCGGATCGCGGTGGCGATGGGGCTGTTCTTCACCTTCGCGGGGTTGATGCACGCGCTCACGCCGGCGTTCTTCGACGCCATCGTGCCGCCGTGGCTGCCGCCGGGGGAGCGCTTCTGGACCTACGCCAGCGGCCTGGCCGAAGTGGTGGTGGGCCCGCTGCTGCTCATCAGGCGCACCCGTCGGGGCGCGGCCTACGCCGCGATGGTGCTGCTCGTCGCGGTGTACCCGGCGAACCTGTACATGGCGTGGGACTGGCGGGACCGTCCGGTCGGCGAGCAACTCATCGCCTACGGACGGTTGCCGTTCCAGTTCCTGTTCGTGTGGCTCGCCTGGCAGGTGGCGCGTGGGCCGCAGCCGTCGGGCCCGGCGCGTCCGTTCCGGCCATCCGGTGCAGCGGGCCCGGCGCGTCCCGGCGGGTCCGCTCAGAAGCCGTAGCAGCCCTCTCGGCCGTCGGCTGCCGACCCGGTCGAATTGCGGCCGTCAGCCGTCAGCCGTCAGCCGTCAGCCGTCAGCCGTCGGTGTCGGCCAGGAGGCGTTCGAGGTTGGCCATGGCCGGGCCGGCGGCGGCGGCAATGCGGGCCAGCAACCCGAGGTGCTCGGGGTTGTCCTCGACCTCGGCCCGGGTGCGGCTGAACCCGTCGAGCCGTGACGTCACCAGCCAATCCCGCAGGGCCGCGTCGCGTCGCCAGCGGCCGGCGTTGGCGGTGTTGCCCAGCGTGGAGCGCAGCCAGTCGAGCGGGGTACTCGGGTGGGGCACGACCCGGCACAGGTCGTTCTTGGCCTCGTCGTCGTCGTAGGCGGCTTCGATGTGGGCGATGAACGCGGCGCTGAACACCTGCTGGCAGCTGCGCACGGTCTGCAACGTGATCCGATCGTCGGCGAACACCGGGACCGGCGGGCGCCATGCCAGGCCGTCGGCGCTGCAGTCCACGTGCACGGTGGTAGCGGTGCTGGGCACGTCGCCGTGCTCGAGGGTGATGTGGCCGGGGTCGATCCGCCGTACCCGGCCGAGCCGCACGACATCGGTGATGCGCCGCAGTTCGTCGAGCTCGGCCCTGGTCACGGTGCCGCAGCGGTACATCGTCGGCCGGACAGCCGGGTCGAACCGCAGCAGCACGCCCCGGGCCTCGAGCTCGTCGAAGAGGTCCTCGACCGTGGCGGCAACGGCGGCGGCCTCGAAGGAGCCGGCGACGTTGCCCATGGTCGCGCCGAAGAACGCCGTTCCGGGCTGCACCGTGGCCCGGTCGAGCAGCCAGGCGTCACGGGGCATGATCCAGGTGATGGCATCGGGGGCCACACCGTTGGCGAGCAGGAACAGACAGGCGTCGATCCCGGTCTTGCCTGCCCCGACCACGACATACCGCTCGGCAGGGGCGTCGAGCCCGGCGAGGCCGTTGACGGGGACGCAGCGCACACCCGACGCGACGTCGTACGCGGGCGGACCCATGGCGGGGACGGTCACCCGCATGTAGGTGGCGTCCACGACGGTGGCGTGCGGGGCGGCCTGGTAGCCGGCGCCCGACACCAATGACCGCCAACGTCGCTCACCGAGGTGCTCGCACATCGGGAAGTACCGCACCCGGCCACTCGGCAGGAACCTCCGCTGGAGCACCTGCTCGAAGTAGGTCACCACCTCCGGCCCCGATGCCAGCTCGTAGAGCCCGCGGTTGCCGCCGGCGGTGTCCAACGCGTCGTGGCCCAGCGGTGTCGAGTTGACGCCGTAGAACGACGACGGCTGGTGCAGTCGGACGAAGGGGTAGGCCACGTTCCAGTGCCCGCCGGGCCGAGGGTGGCGGTCGACGAGCGCCACGGTGGCGTCGGTCTCGGTCAGCAGCACGTCGGTGAAGGCCATGCCCATGGCACCGGCCCCGACGACCAGGTAGTCGACGTCGAGGTCGTCGGCGTCGCGGTGGTCCGCGTCGCGGGTCTCGGTCACCGGGTCAGTTCTTCGGGAGGTCACGGAACGGGGTCTCGGGCGAGGGGCCCGGTTCCTTGGGCAGGCCGAGGGCCCGTTCACCGAGCAGGTTGCGCTGGATCTGGTCGCTGCCGGCATAGATCGGCGGGGCCGGCGAGAAGACGGTCATCTCCTGGAAAACCCCGGCGGTGCCGTCGGACTCCCACAGTTGGCCGTCGGCGCCGAGCAGCAGGTTGGCGGCGTCGCGGGCATGGGCGACCGAGCCGGAGTTGAACACCTTGGCCAGGTTGCCCTCGAAGCCGGTGCGGCTCGATGGCACCGCCCGGCTGCGCCACGCCCGCAGCCGGGCCAGCTCGTAGTCGATCTGCACCGCGGCCAGCGCCTGGCGTACGTGCGGGTCGTCGCGCCGTCCCGACGCGTCGGCGAGGTCACGCAGCATCGTCAGATGCCGCCGGCCCACCGCGGCACCGCTGATCGGGCCGGCCAGGCCCACGAACGACGCCGCCGGCCGGTCGAGGTCGCCGGCGCGGCTGCCGGGCAGGGCGGGCGAGAAGGAGGCCCCGCCGTGGCTGGTGGCGGCCCGTTCGAAGTTGAGGGTGGCATTGGCCACCGCCCAGCCCCCGTTGAGCTCGCCAACGACGTTCGCCGCCGGCACCCGGGCCCCGTCGAGGAAGACCTCGTTGAACACGGCCTTGCCGGTCATCTCCCGCAGCGGTCGGACCTCGATGCCGGGCTGGTCCATGGCGATCACGAAGTAGGTGATGCCCTGGTGCTTTGGGGCGCCGGGGTCGGTCCGGGCGATCAGCATGGCCAGATCGGCGGTCTGGGCCGTGGAGGTCCACACCTTCTGGCCGGTGATCACCCAGTCGTCGCCGTCGCGTTCGGCCCGGGTCTGCAGCCCGGCGAGGTCGGATCCGGCCTGCGGTTCGGAGAACAGCTGGCACCAGCCGGCCGTACCATCGAGTATGGACGGGACCCAGGATGCCGTCTGCCCGGCGGTGCCGTACCGGGCGATGGTCGGCGCGGCAAGGGTCAGCCCGAGGCCGCCCGGCGGGCCGAGCACGTTCGAGCGGGTCAACGTGGCCGTCACCGCACCGGCCAGGTCTCCCGGCCAGCCCAGTCCGCCGGCGGCCTCGGGCAGGGTCGGGCTCGCCCAGCCGTTGGCGGCGAGCAACGCCCACCACGCCCGCACGGTGATCTCCGGGGTCCAGTGCTGCGCGATCAGGTCCTCGACCCGGCGCCGGACCTCTTCTGCACTCGGCAACGTCATGGCCCAATCCTGACACGACCGGCCCGCCGTCGGGTGGCCCGACTCGGTGGTTCCGGACCTGTGCCAGGTGCGGGGCGTTCAGCCGACCAGGAAGGCCAGGAGGTCGGCGGCCACGACGACGGCACCGATGGCGAGGCCGGCCATGACGGGGACTCGGGCGTCGGGGCGACCGAGGCGAGCGGCGAGCCGGCCGAACCAGAGGGCGGCGGCGCCGGGAACGACGGCGACCAGGAGAGCCGGTGTCATCGCCACCGCTGAGACCCAGACCGCCGGGTCGCCGACCCCGTCGTCGAGCGCGGCATACAGGCCGCCGCCGATCGCGAGGGACACGACCAGGGACACGGCGTAGAACGGCAGCGACCACCATGCCCGGTGGTAGGCGGTGTCCGCTGCGGTCCTCGTCGCCTGGGACCCTTCGGCATCGGTTCGTACCGTGACAACGGACATCGGATCACTCCCTCACCGGAGCCGGGGTGGCGCCGCATCGTCAGGCTGCGCCGAGACCCGCCGGCTCGACAGTGCCGGAAGGCACTATCCGCCGGGTGACGCCACCGCCCCGCCCCGGCCCGGCGGCCGGGGGTCTCGGCCCGGTCAGGTCCGGGCGATGAGGACCGCTTCGCCGCCCGATGCCTGCAGACCGTCGGCGCGGCTGCCGAGGTACCGCCCGGTGAGCTGCTCGGTGGGCACCGCCACCGCGTCGGAGAAGCCGGCGTCGCGGGCGAGTTGCACCAGTTCCTGCGGCGCGTAGTAGCTGAGCCATGGCGTTCCCGACGCCCGGGCACCTCGTGCTGCGGCCTCGATGCCGGGCCGGTCCGCCGGGTCGAGCAGCTCGATGGGCAGCATGAACGTCATGACCACCACCGACCCCTGGGCCAGGCCGGCCAGACGGCGCAAGGTGGTCTCCGTCGCAGCCCTGGTGAGGTACATCGACACCCCGCTCGAGGACACCAGCGCACGCGCCGTGGGGTCGAAACCCTGCCGCTGCAGCGCCGGCCACCAGTCGTCTGCGGTCTCGAAGTCGACGGGAACCAGCCGCAGCCGGGCTGCGATGCCGTAGCCGAGCTCCTCGAGCCTCCGTTGCTTCCACGCCTGGGGGCCGGGCTGGTCGACCTCGAACACCACGATGTCCGGGGCAAGCTCGGGGTGGCGCTGCACGAACGTGTCGAGGCCCGCGCCCAGCAGCACGTACTGGCCGATGCCCTCCTCGACGAGGAGGTCCTCCACGAAGCGGGTCCGGGCCACGATGCCGGCCCGGTAGGGGCGGGTGCCGATTGGATGCATGTCGGGGCGATCACGCCAGCCTTCCGGAGGCGCCACGAGGGCCAGGCCGATCTCGTCCTCGATGAGGTGGGGCGGATCGTCGAGTTGCACGTGCAGGGCCCGCCACAGCGCCGTGCGCGCCGCGCTGCTGTCGGGCTCCGCTGCGGCGCCGGGCGCCGCAGGGTGATCGGGGTCGACGGGTTCACCGTCACCTGCAGGCAGTACGTCTCCGGCCATACGGCGATGGTACGGCCGGCCCGGCCGGCCGGCTTCGCCCGACGGTCCGGCATCCGGGCCCCGGTGGTGCGGGCGCCCCATCGCAGGTGTTTGGGAGCGGAGGACCTGAGGGTACGGGGCGGCGGGGTGCGACGTCATCGCCCTCCCGTCCGCACGGCGGTGCGGCGCGATCGAACAAGGAGCGGGAACCATGGGGCGAGCAAGAACGATGGTGGCGGGCGGGGTGGTCGGAGCCTTGCTGGCCGTCGGGGCGTGGTCACCCGGCGCAGCGGGCGCCGCGGACGTGTCGGAGCCGGAGACCGCGCCACTCAGCGCTGATCCTGCCGACGGCGACGGCGC
>CAIXPF010000116.1 GCA_903921205.1 uncultured Acidimicrobiia bacterium
AGCTCGAGTCGTTCAGGCCGCATCGTCGTCACCTCCGTCGTGGGCCTCGCTGCTGTCCTGTTCGACCAGCTCGGCGAACATCGCCCCGATCCGGGGGTCGTCGATCGACTGGTGGGCCAGGAACTCGCCGAACAGCTCCTGGGGACTGCGTCCGAGCCGGCGGGGGATGGCGGTCCCGGCATGGCCGTTCCCGTCCTCACCGGGTTGCTCGACCGGCTCGATGCGGACGTCGACCGCCCGGGGAAAGCGGGCGCGCAGCTCGTCGGCGAGGCCGGCCCGGTGCTGCTCACGGACCACCAGGCGGAGGTGGGCATCGCCGGTGTTTCGGGCCAGCACCTCGAGCTCGGCCACGCTGCCGGTCAGGGTCCGCAGCCGCGGCGCGGCGTCGAGCTCGACGGCCTCGATGCGCGCCGGCCGTCCCGGGGCCATCTCCACCACCACCGCGGTCGGGGCGTTGTCACCCTCGCCGAAGTCGAGCTGCAGCGGCGATCCGGCGTAGTAGGTCGGTGCAGGGCCGTCGACGCGCTGGTGCCGGTGCAGGTGTCCGAGCGCGACATACCCCGCGGTAGGGGGGAAGATCGAGGCCGGTACGGCGTAGTCGAAGATGGTGTGTGCCTGCCGTTCGCCGCCGCCGACGGTGGCGCCGACCGCCGTGAGGTGGCCGACGACGAGGTTGACCCGGTCGCCGTCGAAGGGGCGGCACAGGGCCGCGGCCACCCGCCGCATCCGGTCGAGGTAGGACTGGTTGTGCTGGTCGGCGTCGTGGTTGAGCAGGTCGTCGGCGGTGACCGCGTGGCGCTGGGACAACCACGGCAGCAGGGCGATGCAGGTCGGCGTGCCGGCCACGTCGAGCTCGACCACCCCGCCCTGGGCCGGGGCCACGACGAACGGTTGGACGTGCACGTGGGCCAGCCCGAGGATCGGCTCGACCGCAGCCCAGCGCCGGGGATGGTCGTGGTTGCCGGCGATGACGACCACCTGTCGACCGTGGTCGGCGAGCCGCAGCAGCGTGCGGTACACCAGCCGTTCGGCCTCGGGGGCGGGCGCCGCGGTGTCGAAGAGGTCCCCGGCCACCACCACCAGGTCGACCCGCTGGTCGTCGGCCAACGCCACCAACTGATCGAGGGTGGCCTCGTGCTCGGCGGCGCGCGAACGGCCCCGCAGGGTGCGCCCGACGTGCCAGTCGGCGGTGTGCAGCAGGCGCAGGCTCATGTGGCGGGCAGCCCGGCGAAGGGATCGTCCTCGTCGGCCGGACCGACACCGGCGCCGCCGGCCGGGGCGCCGGCCCAGCCGGTGGTGGGGTCGATGGCTTCGCCGACCCGGGTGGCCCACGCAGGGAACGGGAAGGTCACCAGCAGTGGGACCGGCAGCTCCGGTTGGGCGACGAACATCGAGCCCGGTCGCAGGATGGTGGCCCGCTGGCGGGTCACCCCGGTGAGGAAGCCGTACTCCGGTCGGGTGGCCTCGGCGGGGTCGAGACGGCCGACGACCCGGATGGCGGAGTTGGCCACCACCCGCCGTTCCACCTCGGAGGCGGTCTGCTGGGCGCCGATGAGGATGATGCCGAGTGAACGGCCGCGTTCGGCGACGTCGAGCAGGATCTCCTTGATCGGGCTCGACCCGTCCCGCGGTGCGTACTTGTTGAGCTCGTCGAGCACCACGAACAGCAGCGGGCGAGCCGAGCCGCTGCGTTCCTTCTCCTCGAAGGTGCGCCGCAGGGTGACCCCGACGACGAAGCGCTTGGCCCGGTCGTTGAGGTTGTGCAGGTCCACCACGGTGACCTGTTCCCGCAGTTCGATGCGATGGCGTTCGGGCCGGGCCAGATCGGCCCGGATGAGGTGCTCGAGCGGCTTGACCGCGCCGTAGAGGCGACGGATGAAGGCGTTGACGGTGCCGCTGCCGATGGCCCGGCCGGCCCAGTCGTCGCCGTCGTCCTGGACCCGTTCGGCGATGACATCGGCCAACTGGCGGAACGTGCGCACCACCTTGCCCCCGATGTTGACCGCGCCGTCACCGGCGTCGGTGGCGTCGCGCAGCCGGGCGGTGACGTTGGCCACCACCAGGGTGTACTGCTGGCGGTCGTCCTCGGCGTCGGCGAACAGGAACGGCAGCAGCTCGTCGTGGCAGAACTCGGCGAGGGTCCAGAAGAAGCTGGTGATGCCGTGCCCGCGTCCGGCGACGTCGGGGGTGCCGTTGCGGTCCCCGCGGCGGGGCGGGGCGAACATCCCCACCGACGGGAACCGGTCCGCCGGCAGGTGCAGCAGGTGGTAGCGGTCCACATCCTCGGCTTCGAGGAAGCGGTTGGGATGGTCGAGGAACAGCAGGTCCTCGCCCTTGACGTTGAACACCAGGGCCTTGGTGTTGGCCGCCTGCGCGCCGAGCACCCCGGAGGTGAACAGGCTGTAGAGCAGGAAGCTGGCGTAGGTGGTCTTGGTGGCGACCCCGGAGATGCCCGAGATGTTGACGTGGGCGCCGCGGGTGCCGTCGAGGAAGTCGAGGTTGACGTAGATCGGTTCGTCGTCGCGGCTGAGCCCGGCGGGCAGGCGCGACTGCCAACGCTCCCAACCCAGGGCCTTGTCGCGCTCGCTGTCGGCGGCGCGGTGCACCACCGATCCTGGCAGAGGCGGGACGAAGATCTCCGGCTCGACCCGGGTGGTGGCCACCAGCGCGGCCTGGGAGGTCTCCGCAGGCAGCACGCCGTCGGCGACGAGGAAGACGTCGGAGTCGAACCGGACGCCCTCATGGCGGGCCCGGACCTGGGTGACCACGCCGTAGATGTCCACCGGGTCGCGTCCGGGTACCGGCCGGGAGGTGGCGACGACGTCGTCGAGCTGCAGGAACTGGTCGGCCCCGACCCCGACCCAGAACTCCAACGGGGTGGCGTCCTCGGTGCCGATGACCAGGCCGACACCGTGTTCGGCCGGGTCCGCCGTCGTGTGCTCGTCCACCCCGGCGACGCTAACGGGACGGCGCAGGCCCTGCCGGGGATGGCACGAATGTGGCAGGTGCCGCCGGCGGAGCGACGGCGGGTTCGCGTCGACGCGGTCCCGGCCGGGCGGGAGCGCTGCAACGTGGATCGCCCGATAGGTGCCCGGCCGCGGCTACAACGGGAGGTGATGGCCACCACCCCGCCCGATCAGGCCACCCCGGGCCCCGCCGGCGCCCGCCGCCGGCGCAGCCTGTCGATCCCCTCCTCGGTGGGGGTGCTGGTGGCGGCGGTCCTGGCCGCCCCGGTGATCGTCCCGGTGGGCTTCACCGTCGACGTGTTGCGCCGCCGTCACCGTCTGCCGACCCTGCGGTTGTGGGCCTTCGCCGTGCAGTTCCTGCTGCTCGACCTGTTCGCCGTGGCCTCGGCGGCGGTGTTGTGGGTGGCCTTCGGGTTCGGGCGCCGGCTCGACGGTGAGCGGTCGTTGGTGGTGCACGCCCGGGTGCAGTGGTGGTGGGCGTCGAAGGTGCTCGCCGCAGCCCGGCGCACGCTCGGCCTGCGCTTCGCCTATGACAACCCCGATGCCCTGGCACCCGGCCCACTGCTGGTGATGGGCCGCCACTGCAGTTACGGCGATGCCCTGTTGCCGGCGGTGCTGTTCGGTCACGAGCACCGGCTGCAGTTGCGCTACGTGCTCACCCTCGGGCTGGCCTGGCTGCCCTCGCTGGACCTGTTCGGGCACCGGTTGCGCAACCACTTCGTGAACCGCACGTCCGGAGCGGCGGGCGAGCTGCTGGCCGTCGGCCGGGTCGCTCGGGGCATGTCCCACGGCGATGCCGCGGTGATCTTCCCGGAGGGCCAGTTCTTCACCCCCGAGCGGCGCGAGCGGGCGCTGGCCCGCCTCGCCGCCGACGATCCTGCGCTGGCCGAGCGGGCTGCGCGGTTGCGTCATGTCCTGCCACCCCGACCGGGCGGGGTGCTGGCCCTGCTCGGCGGCGCCCCGGCGGACACCGACGTGGTGCTGTTGGGCCATGTCGGGTTCGAGGGGTTCTCGACGGTGGCCGACCTGTGGCGCAACGTGCCGCTGCGCGAGCCGGTCACCGTGCGGACCTGGCGGTTCGCCGCCGCCGAGGTGCCGCGCGGGCGCCGCCGGCGGGTCGACTGGCTGTTCGACCGCTGGGAACAGCTCGACGGCTGGGTCGACGAGGAACTGTCCCGTCGGGCGATGGGGGTGCGATCGTGATCGTGACGCTGGTGGCCACCTTGGTGGCGGTGGTCGTGCTGCAGGTTGGGGTGTGGGTGCTGAGCGTGCGCCGCCAGGATGCCTCGATCGTGGACATCTTCTGGGGCCTGTCCTTCGCCCTGATCGCCTGGGTCGGGTTCGCGGTGGGGGACGGGGCGAGCGCGCGGTCGTGGCTGCTGGCGGTGCTGGTGACCGTGTGGGGTGTCCGCCTGGCGGCGTACCTGGCCCGCCGCAACCTGCCCCACGGCGAGGACCCGCGTTACGGCGCGATGCGCCGTCGCCGGCCCGACACCTTCGCCCGCTGGAGCCTGTACGCGGTGTTCCTGGCCCAGGCCGGCCTGGCCTGGGTGGTGGCGCTGCCGGTCACGTTGGCGATGGCCGATCCCACTCCGGCAGGGCTCACCCCGCTGGCCGGGGTAGGCCTGGGGTTGTGGCTGGTCGGGCTGTTCTTCGAGGCGGTCGGCGACGCGCAGCTGGCCCGGTTCAAGGCCGACCCGGCCAACCAGGGCCAGGTCATGGACCGTGGTCTGTGGCGCTATACCCGTCACCCGAACTACTTCGGTGACTTCTGCGTGTGGTGGGGCCTGTTCGTCATCAGCGCCGCCAGCGGGACCGCGCTGCTGGGCGTGGTGGGTCCGATCCTGATGACGGTGCTGCTGACCCGGGTGTCGGGCAAGGACCTGCTCGAGCGCACGATCGGCAAACGCCGGCCCGGTTACGCCGAGTACGTCCGGCGGACCAACGCGTTCTTCCCCGGTCCGCCGCGCAAGGGCTGACCGGGAGGTGCCGACCGGATCGGTCGGGCGGGTCGGTCCGGCCGCGCCCGCCCGCGGCCGCCTCGGCCGCTCAGCTGAGATCGATGCCGGGGTAGAGCGGGAACCGGCCCAACAGGTCGGCGCAGCGGGTGCGGCAGGCGGCGGCGGTGCCGTCGGTGAGCGTGTACTTGGCCTTCGACGGGCCGCTCGACGCCGCGGTCGGGGCGGTTGAACCGAGGGCGGTGACGATGATGTCGGCCACCTCGTCCATCTCGGCGGTGCCCATGCCGATGGTGGTGAGGGCCGGGGTGCCGAGGCGCACGCCCGACGTGTACCAGGCACCGTTGGGGTCGTGAGGGATCGAGTTGCGGTTGGTGACCACGCCGCAGTCGAGCAGGGCGGATTCGGCCTGCCGTCCGGTGAGCCCGAACTTGGTGGTGACGTCGAGCAGGACCAGGTGGTTGTCGGTGCCGCCGGTGACCAGGCGGACCCCACGGCGCATGAGGCCCTCGGCCAGGGCCGCGGCGTTGGCCACGACGGCGGCGGCGTAGTCGCGGAAGGACGGTTGCAGCGCCTCGGTGAAGGCCACGGCCTTGGCCGCCATCGCGTGAACCAGCGGGCCCCCGAGCACCATCGGGCAGCCCTTGTCGACGAACTCGGCGAACTCGGGCTGGCACAGCACCATGCCTCCGCGCGGGCCGCGCAGCGATTTGTGGGTGGTCGTGGTGACGACGTGGCCGAACGGCACCGGGTCGAAGTCGCCGGCGAGGGCCTTGCCGGCGACGAGCCCGGCGAAGTGCGCCATGTCGACCATCAGCACGGCGCCGACCTCGTCGGCGATCTCGCGCATGGTGGCGAAGTTGATGCGGCGGGGGTAGGCCGAGTACCCGGCGACGATCACCAGCGGCTGGAACTCCTGCGCCTGGCGGCGGACCTCGGCGTAGTCGAGCAGCTCGGTGCTGCGGTCGGTGCCGTAGGAGCGCTGGTGGAACATCTTGCCGGAGATGTTGGGGCGGAAGCCGTGGGTGAGGTGCCCGCCGGCGTCGAGGGACATGCCCATCAGACGCTGGTTGCCGAGCTCGTGGCGCAGCTGCTCCCAGTCGGGCTCGGTCAGGTCGTTGATGTGCTTGGCGCCGAGCCGTTCGAGCGCCGGGGACTCGACGTGGCGGGCCAGGATCGACCAGAAGGCGACCAGGTTGGCGTCGATGCCCGAGTGGGGCTGCACGTAGGCGTGGGCGGCGCCGAAGAGCTCGCAGGCCAGCTCGGTGGCGCGCGCTTCGACCCGGTCGACGAACTCGCACCCGGCGTAGAAGCGGTGGCCGACGGTGCCCTCGGCGTACTTGTCGGAGAACCAGTTGCCCATGGCCAGCAGCACCGCCGGCGAGGCGTAGTTCTCCGAGGCGATCAGCTTGAGTTGGCTGCGCTGGTTGCCGAGCTCTCCGACGATGGCTCCGGCGATGACCGGATCGACGGCGGCGATCACGTCGACAGCAGCGCGGAACGCGTTGGACTCGGCAGTGGTCACGAAGGGTCTCCTCGGCAGCGGGGCGGTCCCGCCCGGGGCCGAGGGACGCGGTCCACGGGGCATTCGGGCGAGGTCTTGGCAGGCTAGTTGGGGGCCTCCGGTGGGCGGCAACGCGTGCCGGGCCCGGCGGCGTGACGTTGATCTCACCTGAACCGGCAGCCTTGCTACAGTCCGCGTCACAGTTCGTGACGAAGGTCATGAATCCGAGGGGGAGGGGACCCTGTATGCGGAACGTCGGTCGGTTCATCGCGCTGGGGCTGGTGACAGCCCTGGTTGCCGCAGGCTGTGGGGGTGGGAGCGACTCCGCTTCCGAGACGGCGCAGACCATCGACGCAGGCATCAAGGCCGGCGTCGCCGAGCAGCTCGGAGGGTCGACCACCGTGGCCGGCGGCACCGCCACCACGGTCGCGGCGAAGCCCCGCCCCAAGAGCATGGAGGAGTGGGAGAAGCTCTGGGCCGAGGAGCGCGCCGCGGTGGTCAAGCGGATCAAGGACAACAGCTGGGGTAAGTCGGCCGACGGCAAGAGCGTCAACGGTGCCGAGGGCTTCAAGATCGACCTGTCGGCCTGCACCAACAACTGGTCCGACACCGAGGGCATCAGCGACACCGAGGTCAAGGTCGGCAACCCGATGCCACTGTCGGGCGCAGCTGGTGACTACGGCAACATCTCCAAGGCGATGACCGCGATCTACGCCCACTACAGCAAGCAAGGGGCGTTCAAGGACGTCAACGGCAAGACCCGCTCGGTCAACCTGACCGTCAAGGACGACGGCTACGACGCCACCCGCACCATCCCGCTGGTCGACGAGATGATCGACTCCGACAAGGTGTTCGCGGTGTGGACCCTCGGCTCGCCCAACGGGTTGAAGGTGTACGACAAGCTCAACGCCCGCTGCATCCCGCACCCGCTCGAGATGAGCGGCCACCCCGCCTGGGGTGACCCGGTGAAGCACCCGTGGACCACCGGCCAGCAGATGGCCTACAACACCGAGTCGGTGCTGTGGTGCTCGTTCATCGAGAACCACATCAACGAGTTCCCCAACGGCGTGAAGGTGGCCTCGCTGGTGGCCAACAGCGACTTCGGCCGGGCCTAC
>CAIXPF010000117.1 GCA_903921205.1 uncultured Acidimicrobiia bacterium
ACCTACGCGGCTCCCACCTACGCGGCTCCCACCTACGCGGCTCCCACCTACGCGGCTCCCACCTACGCGGCTCCCAGCTACTCCGACCCGGCCACCGACACCTGGCAGGACCCATCGGCAGGGACCGATGCACCCCCGATCCACCCGGCGCCGCCCATCCATCCGAACGCGGCCCATGTCACGGGCACCGAGCCCTTCGTGCCCGCCGCCCACGCCACCGCTGCGCCCGTCCCCCCGGCGTACCAGCCCCCCGTACCCCCCTCGCCCGCCTACGCAGCGGAACCTGCGTAC
Organism: uncultured Acidimicrobiia bacterium; assembly: GCA_903921205.1. Taxonomy (GTDB): domain Bacteria; phylum Actinomycetota; class Acidimicrobiia; order Acidimicrobiales; family CAIXPF01; genus CAIXPF01. The sequence goes on from CAIXPF010000117.1 coordinate 292, forward strand.
CAGGCAGCACACCCGTACCAGGCAGCACACCCGTACCGACCCGAACCCGTCTACGCAGCAGAACCCGCCTACCAGCCGGCAGCCGGGTACCCCGCAGCGCACGCCTACGCGCCCGGAACCGGATACCCGCCGGCTGCGGTCTCACCGGTCGCCCATGCCCACCCGGAACCGGCCGACCCGGGCTACACCCCGGCGGCCTATCAGCCACCCGCACCCCCGCTCCCCCCCACCTACCAGGCACCCACCGGCCACCAGGCCCCAGACGGATACCCGGCACCCGCCGGCTATCAGCCACCCGCACCCCCGCTCCCCCCCACCTACCAGGCACCCGCCGGCTACCAGCCGCCGGCCGGCCGGCCGGAGGGCTGGCCGGCGTGGGCACCGCCCTACCCCGACCACGGGCTTTCCGCTCCGCAGCCCTCCGCTGCCGTCGCAGCGCCGATGACCCGACCGCCGCACCTCGGCGGACCGGCCGAAGGTGCGCCCGCGGCCTATCCCGGCGAGCCCGCCCACCCGTCGTATCTGCCCAGCGCGCCGACGGCCATCGCCGAGGTTGCCCGGATCCCCCGCCGCCGCCGCGACGATTTCCTCCCGGACGCCACTCCTTCCGTCGAGTCGCTTCCGCAGGCCGATCTACCCCCGGGCTTCACCGACCCCATCACCGGCCTGCCCCTCGCCGAGGCCATGCGAGCCGACATCGAGATGCGGGCCACGGACTTCCGGACCTTCACCGTGGTGGTCTGCCATCCGATGATGGCCATGACCACCCCCGGCGGCTCGATCAACGCCTCGCCCAACGCCCCCTTCGGTCAGGACGAGGTGCGGGTCTTCGCCGGCGTGCTGCGCGACACGCTGCGCCAGCGAGACATCGTCGGCCGCTACGACGACCGGTTGTTCCTGCTGTTCCTACCCCGCTGCAAGGTGGAGGAGGTGGGCATCCCGATGCAGCGCATCCGGACCAACCTGCTCGCCGCCCAGCCCGGTCGACAGCAATGGGTGGACATCACCTTCGGGGCCGCGGCCGGACAGATCGGCGAGTCCGTCGACGGCCCGTTGCGCACGGCGTACGCCGACCTGTTGCGCCGCAACGCCGGACCGGCCTGGTTCCTCGAGTCCTGACCGCACGGACGTGCCGCGTGGCGGCAGGCCCGCTTGCGTCCTCGGTACATCCCAACAGGACGGACGCAGTTAGGCTCCGGGGGTGAGCGCCAACCCGCACCGCCTGCCCCGCAGCGCCCGACCGATCCACTACCACCTGGTGCTGGAACCGGACCTGGACACTGCGAGCTTCGCCGGGAGCCAGGACATCACCCTGGTCGTGGACGAACCGGTCCGGGAGCTCGTGCTCAATGCCGTCGACCTCGTCATCGACGAAGCCTGGCTCGTCGCCCCCGGCGGGGAGCGGGTGGCACTGTCGGTCGAGGTCGACCCCGGCACCGAGCGAGTCACCTTCGGGGCCGGCCAAGACCTCGAGACGGGCACCCACCGGCTGCACACCCGGTTCCGCGGCGAGCTGAACGACAAGCTGCGCGGCTTCTACCGTTCGACCTTCAAGGACCACGAGGGCCACCAGCGCACCATCGCCACCACCCAGTTCGAGTCCACCAACGCCCGCCGGGCCTTTCCCTGCTGGGACGAGCCCGACTTCAAGGCCACCTTCGGCATCACCCTGGTCATCGACCCCGAGCTGTTCGCGGTGTCCTGCAGCAGCTCGATCGGACGCTCGGCCAGGCCGGACGGGCGGGTCGAGGTGGCCTTCGCCGACACGATGGTGATGTCCACGTACCTCGTCGCCTTCGTCGTCGGGCCGCTCGAGGCCACCGAGGCGATCGACGTGAACGGCACGCCGCTGCGCATCGTGCACCCGATCGGCCAGGCCCATCTCACCGCCTTCGCCCTCGACTGCGGGGCGTTCTGCCTGCGCTACTTCGAGGACTACTTCGGGATCCCCTACCCCGGCGACAAGCTGGACCTGGTGGCCGTCCCCGACTTCGCGTTCGGGGCCATGGAGAACCTCGGCTGCGTCACCTTCCGCGAGGTCCTGCTGCTGATCGACCCGGAGGCCGCCACGCAGCCCGAGCTGCAACGGGCGGCCGACGTGATCGCCCACGAGCTGGCCCACATGTGGTTCGGCGACCTCGTCACCATGCAGTGGTGGGAAGGCCTGTGGTTGAAGGAGGCCTTCGCCACGTTCATGGAGATGAAGGCCACCGACGCCTACCGCCCCGACTGGTGCCGCTGGGTCGACTTCGGCCAGTCCAAGTCGGCGGCGTACGACACCGACGCATTGGAGACCACCCGGCCCATCGAGTACGAGGTCATCTCGCCCGCCGACGCCGAGGGCATGTACGACATCCTCACCTACGAGAAGGGGGCCGCCGTGGTCCGCATGCTCGAGCAGTACCTGGGTGAGGACGCCTTCCGCCGGGGTGTGCAGCTCTACCTGAACCGCCATGCACACGCCAATACCCGCACCACAGACCTGTGGGACGCTCTCGAGGAGGCCACCGGCCAGCCGGTTCGGGCGGTCATGGACAGCTGGATCTTCCAGGGCGGGTTCCCGATGGTGTCCGGCGAGTTGACCGACGGCCGGCTCACCCTCACCCAGCGGCACTTCCGCTACCGGGAGACCGGCCCCCACCGTTTCGCCGTCCCCGTCATCGTGGACGCGGTCCATGGCACCAGCCGCGAGTCCCACCGGCTCCTGCTCGACGGGGAGCGGTCCGAGATCGACCTCGCCGGCGCCGACGCCGTGGTGCTCAATGCCGGGGCGCACGGCTTCTACCGCAGCCGCTACGAGGGCAACGGGCTGCGGGCGCTGACCGCGGCCGCGCAGGAGCTGCTCACCCCGGTCGAGCGATACACCCTGATCGACGACGCCTATGCGGCCATGCTGGCCGGACAGGTCCATGCCACCGACGTGTTGGCCCTGTGCCGGAGCCTCGCAGGCGACGACGACCTCACGGTGTGGCAGCGCATCGCCGCTGCCCTCGGCGGTCTGGCCCGTCTCCTCGACCCCGCCGAGCTCGGCCCGTTCCAGGCGGTCGTGCGCGACCTGAGCCTGCCCGCCCTCGACATCGCCGGCTGGGAAGCCGCCGACGGCGAGACCGACCGCGAGCGCGAGCTGCGAGCGGCGTTGTTCACCTTGGCCGGCACCACCGGCAACGACGCCTCGGTGGGCGAACGCGCCGCCACGCTGCATCGCACCGGCGCCGCCGACCCCTCGCTCGGTGCGGCGGCGGTGGCGGTGCTCGCCCATCGCGGCGGCGCCGCCGACTGGGCGGAGTTCCGTTCCCGCCTCGACACCAGCACCACCCCGCAGGAGCTGCGCCGGTACACCTTCGCCCTCGCGGACTTCCCCGATCCCGAGCTCACCCGAGCGGCGCTCGAGCTGTGCCTCGACGGGGTCATCAAATCCCAGGACGGTCCGTTCGTGGTGGCCCGGGCTCTGGCCAACCGCACGGTCGCGGCGTCGGCCTGGGCGTGGGTGGAAGCGAACTGGGAGGTGCTGAACACCCGGTTCCCCTCCAACACGATCTCGCGCATGCTGAGCACGATCACCACCATCACCGACCCGGCGCTGGCCGATGCGGTGAGCACCTTCATCGACGCCCATCCCGTGCCCCAGGGCGCCAAGACGGTCGTCCAGAACCGGGAGAAGATGCAGGTGATGGTCTCGGTGGCGGCACGCGAGCGGGCATTGCTGGCCGCCTCGCTGCGCTGAGCCCTCGGGGCATGGCCGGCGTTGCCCGGGGCTTGCAGCGGGTCCATCTCGCCGCGGTCGAGGACACCGCAGCCCAGATCACCTTCTGGGCTCCCCCCGGCGAGATCGAGCTGCGCCACCCGGAGCGGTCCGACACCATCGAGCATCCGGGCGGTCCCGGAGCGGCGGAACTCGACGGGCTGCGACCGGCCGCCACTGTCGAGGTGGTCCTGCGTCACCGGGGGGCCGCCACCACCGTCGTGGTCCGCACCCTCGCCACCCCACCCGGGGAGGCCCTGTGCCGGATCGCCACCGTCAGCGACCTGCATCTCGGCGCCGAGTCCCACGGCTTCACCGGCACGCTGCGCGACCGTTCCCCCCGAGACAGCCCGCCGTTCGGCGATCCGGCGCCGGTTCGCTGCGCCCGCGGGGCCCTCGTCGCCGCAGGTCGCTGGGGTGCCGACGTGCTGGTCGGCAAGGGCGATCTGACCCATCACGGCCGGGTCGAGGAGTGGCAGCAGCTCGGGCTGCTGCTCGCCGAGCACGGCGGATCGATGACCTGTGTCGGCATCCCCGGCAACCACGACAAGCCGCGCGCCCCCGAGACCGACCACGCTGCAGCCATGCGGGCCGCCGGCCTGCGCGCCGCCGACGTCGAGATCCTCGACGTCGACGGAGCCAGGATCATCGCGTTCGACTCGGCCGAGACGGGCACCCGGCTCGGCACCGTGGCACGCCACGGCGCCGCCGTCGTCGATGCCGCCGCCGACGCCCACCGCGACGGGCGGGCGGTGCTGGTGTTCCTCCACCACCCGCTCGAACGTTCACCGGTGCGCAAACCCCACACCCGGGGCGTGGCGTGGAGCGACGGCCGCCGCTTCGCGGCCGAGCTCGCCCGGGCCAATCCACGGGCCCTGCTCAGTGCCGGCCACACCCATCGCAACCGCCGCCGGGACCTCGGCCCGGTGGTCCACACCGAGGTCGGTTCGACCAAGGACTGGCCGGGGGTGTGGGCCGGGTACGCCGTCCACGAGGGTGGGATCCGCCAGGTGGTCCGCCGGATCAGCGCCGCCGATGCCATCGGCTGGATCGACCACTCCCGATGGGCGGCCGGCGGGCTGTGGTGGCCCTACAGCCCCGGAAGGCTCACCGATCGCTGCTTCACCCATGCCTGGCCGACGGGGCCCGGCCGATGAGCGGCAGCACGCAGTGCAGCGAGTCGGGGCAGACGGTCCGGCCGAGACTCCAGTGCACCAGGTGCGCACGCTGCACGCGCTCGACCGCCACCACCTCGCCGTCGCGGGCCACCACCGCCCGGTCGGTAGCCACGAGGTAGGCCCGGCCGAGCAGCGCAACCCGGTCGTCGCTGAACGCGAACGGTTCGCCCATCGGCACCGGCTCGACGCCTTCGAGACCGGCCTCCTCCGCGAGCTCACGGCGGGCCGCGTCGTCCCAACTCTCGCCGGCGGCGACCACGCCGCCGAAACAGACGTCCCAGGCCGAGGGCCACACGTCCTTCCACGCTGCCCGCCGGTGCACCACCACCCGGTCCGACCCGTCGAGCACGGCCACGAACACCGCCCGGTGCAGCAACCGCTCCCGCCGCATCCGCGCCCGGGAGACGACGGCGAGGACCGTGTCGTCCTCGCCGACCCAGTCGACGAGCTCGCCGCCGGTCATGTCCAGGCGGCGGCCAGTTCCCGGGCCTCGTCCCACGGGCAGCTGCGGGCGATGAGCCCGCGCGACTGCACGATGTGGCGGGGCCGGTTCATCCCGAACGCCGCAACCAGACGGCCGGCGCGGCCGTACAGGGCGACGAAGCGGCGCTCCTCGAGCGTCCCACCGGCGATCTGCATCTGGTCGGCGCCGGTCGCCCGGCCGGCCATCTGCAGCTTGCGGTCGTACTGGTCGGACCAGAACCACGGCACCGGCGCGAACACCTCGGCGGGGTCCCAGTCGTCGCCGGCCAGCAGCCGTCGGGCGACGAAGGCCCCCATGTCGATGGCGTTGTCCCAGTGCTCGACCCGCATCGAGTCACCGAAGAAAAGCGCATTGGGCCAGCGGGCGATGTCCCCCGCAGCCACCACACCGGGGGCAGCGAGACCGGTGCCGTCGCAGACCACCCCGTCGTCGATGGTGAGCCCCGAGCCCTCGAGCCAACCCGTCGCCGGGGAGACCCCGACCCCGACCACCACCACGGCGGCATCGACGGTGGTGCCGTCGCCGAGGGCCACTGCGCCGGACGCGTCGCGCCCGACAACGGCGGTGCCGAGACGAAGATCGACCCCGTGATCACGGTGCAGCGCGCCGCATACCGCCCCGATCTCGGCCCCGACCGCACGCTCGAGCGGCACCGCAGCCGCTTCGACCAGCACGACGTCGCGTCCGGCTTCGCGGCAGGTGGCGGCAACCTCGGCGCCGATGAACCCGGCCCCGACCACCAGCACCGGTCCGGGCCGGCGGTCGAGATCGGCACGCAACGCCCGGGCGTCGGCGAGGGTTCGCAGGGCGTGCACGCCGTCGCCGACGGGCAACGACGGCAGCGTCCGTACGTCGGCACCGCCCGCCAGGACCAGCCCGTCGAACGCCACCTCACTGCCGTCGTCGAGTCCGACCGTCCGCTCGGCGAGCCGTAGCCCGGTGGCCCGGCGGCCCAGACGCCAGGTGATCCCCAGGCTCTCGCGGTCGGCCACCCCGGCCAGGGCGACCTTGTTCTCGTCGCCGGTGGCCAGGAACGCCTTCGACAGCGGTGGGCGATCGTAGGGAGGCTCGGCCTCGGCCCCGATGACGGTCAGTTCGCCGTCGAAGCCCTCACGGCGCAGCGTGGTGGCCGCATGCCAGCCGGCCAGTGACGCGCCGACCACCGCGATGCGCCGCAACATCGCTCAGGCCTCGACGATGGCGATGGCCTGCTTGGGGCACCGGGCCACGGCCTCTTCGGCCTTGGCCCGCATGCTGTCGGGCGGCGTCTCGTCGAGCACGTACAGCAGGTCGTCGTCACGGACCTCGAACACCTCGGGCAGCACCGCCATGCACACGGCGTTCGATTCGCACAGGTCCATGTCGACCACAACTCGCCAACCCATCTGCGTCCTCCCGGGGCACCGTCGTCAGGGCGGTGATGCTAGCGGCATCGCCCGACGCCTTCGCCGCCCGGACGGGTACGGCATCGCGTCCCCGGCTCGGTCGTCCCCTCGCGTGCTGCGCCCCGGACCACCGGCGCGCAGCACGGGTCTGCGTACGATCGGGGCGTGGTCCTCAAGCACCCCGTCAACCGTTGGCTCCTGCTGAGCCGTGCCCTGCGGCGAAGCTGCCCGCAGTGCGGCAGCGGGGGTGTGTTCGACACCTGGTTCCGGATGAACGAGCGCTGCCCCAACTGTGGCCTGGCCAGCGACCGGGTGGCCGGCCACTTCGTGGGGGCGGTGGGCTTCAACACCATCTTCAGCTTCGGGATCCTGCTGATCGTGCTCCTGCTCGGAACCTGGGCGATGTTCCCCGACATCAACGTACCGGTGCTCCTGGCGATGTGTTTCGCCGCGGCGGTGTTCACCCCGCTCCTGTTCTGGCCGTTCTCCCAGTCGCTGTGGCAGGCCTTCGACCTCGGCTGGCGCCCCGCCGAGGAGTCCGAACTCGACCCCCGATACACCGCCACCCTGCCCGGCTCGCAACCCTGACGCCGCGCAACCCGGACGCCACGCAACCCGGACGATCAGCCGGTGAACTCGACGTGCGCGGCGATGGCGTCGCCCGCCTCGTTGAGCCAACCCTTCGAGCGGGCGTAGCCGAGCATGCCGTCGAACTCCTCGGCCCAACCGGGACCGACGCGGCCCGCCGCAGCGGCTCGAACGGCTTCCACCCGGATCCACACGTGGTCCTCGGTGGCACCGGCCGCCCAGGTGCCGAGGGCCTCTGCGACCGCCGCAGGTGCCGAGCCGTCGACCCCACAGAGCACGTGGAAGCGTTTGCAGTCCTCCGGCTCGACCAACTCGACCTGACCCGACGCACCGCCCACCTGCACGAACATCGGCGCAGTCTGGCACAGCCGGGGCGCGGCCCGTCCCCGGTACAGCCCGGCCCGGTCCGATTACGCCGAGGCCGGGGCGGGCCGCGAGAATCGCCTCGTGCGCTCTGAACGCCCAGCCGTCGAGATGCCGTGCCGCGTGCGACCGGTGTGGGGGTCGTCCACGACGATCGGTCGCCGTGCCATCGGCGCCGTCGCGGTCCTGGTGACGCTGCTGGCGCTCACCTGGTTGTCGTCCTGCGGCGGGAGCAGCAAGCCCGACGGCATCAACGACGCGGCGACCGACGCAGTGGCGTCCACAGTTCCGGACTGGTTCCCGGCCTCGTTCCCGCCGCCCAAGGGCGGGGTGATCGTCTCCGTCGTGGCCGACCCGTCCACCGGAAACGACCAGATCACCTTCGGACGCTCGGTGACCTGGCGGGTCGACAAGTCCTACAACGAGGTGCTCAAGGATCTCGACGCCGTGCTGCGCAGCCTCGGCTGGACGCCCACCGAACGGCTGGCGACCCAGGGCGAAGCCGACAGCCAACGAACCTCGGTGTACCTCGAGAACGGCACGGTCGAGGTGGTCCGGGTGTTCACCGACGCCAACCTCAAGGGCACCCGCGTCACCGTCGAACTGCCGGCGTGATCCGGCCGGCTCGATGAGCGGTGCCGTGGTGGGTTTCGGCCCGCTCCGGGGAGGCGCCGCGTCATGAGCCCGCTCGACGTGCTCGGCGAGCGGGAGCGTCGCGACCTGCCGGCACTGCACCTCGAACCGGGTGGAGCCGAGGACCGGGTGCTGAGCTTCGGCGAGCTCCACGACGCCGTGGCCCACCGGGCGGCACGGCTGCGGACCTGGTCCGCAGCGGACTCGCCGGGTTCGACCGGCCCGGGGCGTCGCCGGATCGTGGCGGTCGAGGCGCCCCGAGGCTCCCTGCTGCTGATCGAGCTCCTCGCTGCGCTCGAAGTCGGCCTGCACGCCGGCCCGGGCCCCAGCGGTCTGGCCACCCTGGCGGTCAACAACGCCTGGTGGCCACGCGAACGCGACGCCGTGCTCGAACAGGTTCGACCGGCCTGGGTCAGCGCCGGCGCCGACCCCGACCGCGTGCCGGCCGCCGTCGGGTTGCGCCATGAGCCCGACGTCGGACCGGCCGATCCGGCCGGGGACGGAGCCGGACCGGCCGGGGAACCCGTCTTGTGGCTCGCATCCACCGGCACGGACAGCGATCCCACCCCGTACACCTTCGACGAGGACCAGGTGCGGTCGTGGTTCGTGGGCGATTCGGCCTCCGGGCAGAGCAGCGGGCCGGCCGGCCGGGTGCTCGTCACCGGCGAGATCGCCCACGCCCCGGTCCTGCGGGCGGCGCTGTCGGCGCTCGCGGCGGGGGCGGAGCTTCGGATCACCGATCGCACCCACCTCGCCGCCCAATTGGCGCTCGGCCCCTACGACCGGGTGGTCACCACCCCGCTGTTGCTGCGCCGGGCCCTCCGCCAGCTGCAACGTCGCCACCGTCATCCGGCCGCGGTGGGCAGCCTGATCCTGCACCAGGGCCCGGTTCGCCCCCATGAGCGGACCGCCTGGCCACAGCGCTTCGACGCAACGGTGCACAGTTGGCTCAGCGCCACCGAGGCGGGAGGCTGGCTGCTGCAGGACGGGCGGGCACCCGACGGGCTCACCGTTCGGCTCGATCCCGATGGCACCGTGCGGACCGACGGGCCGCTGAGCGCCGCCGGCTCGGCCTCACGCCGGCGACCGGAGGAGGGATGGCCCAGCGGCGACCGGGCCGTGGCCGATCCGGACGGACGGTTGCACTGGCAGGGCCGGCATCGTGATCGCTTCCAGGTCGACGGCACCGAGGTCGACCCGGTCGCCGTCGAAGCGATCCTGGCCGCGCATCCGCTGATCGCCGAGATCGCCATTGCGCCTCGACCGCATCCCGAGCGCGGCAACCAGGTGGTCGCCGTGCTCGTTCCCGCCGACCCCGAGTGGCCCCCGTTCCTCGAGGACCTCGCCGACGTCGCGGCGACGTTGCCGCCGTCCTGGCGTCCCGAGGCGCTCGCCATCGTCGAGGACCTGCCCACCAATGCCGCAGGCGCGCTGCACCGGCGACTGGTCAACTACGAGGAAGCCAGCCGCTGACCGGTCCGACCGCCGCCGGTCACGCCGGTCACGCCGGTCACGCCGGTGACATCCGCCCGGCGCGGACGCGGGGGTCCACCGTCAGACCGGGAACCTCGGTTGCGTGGCGGACTGCCGCCCGGATCGCTGCGGCGACGGCGACGGCCCCGAGATGGGCGACCAGGTCGCCGGTGGCCTCCACGGTGCCAGTGGCCAAGAGGAACAGCAGATCGCCGTCAGCAGAGGTGTGGGCCGGGCTGACCGCGCGGGCGATACCGCTGTGGCAGAGATCGGCGGCACGGCTCGCTGCGGCCTTGGTCAGCCGAGCGTTGGTGATCACACAGCCGATGACGGTGTTGGTCCCCGGGCCCTGCGGGGTCCCCTGCGTCGAGTCGCCGGGGCGTGGGGCGAACGTCTCGAGGCCCACCGCGGGAAAGCGTGGGGCGTCCGGCGGGGCCAGGTCACCGGCAAGGATCGCCCCGTGCTCGTCGAGCACGTCGCCCACCGGGTTCACCGCCATCAGGGCGGACACCACCAGGCCCGACTCGTGCCGACGCACCGCCCAGCCCTGGCCGCCCTTGGTGGCGAACTGGCCGCTTGCGCTCTTGCCCAGCGAACAGCCCGCGCCGACCCCGACCGAGCCCATCGGGGGATCGGTCTCGACCGCCGCCTCGCACGCCGCCCAGCCGGACTCGGCATCGGGACGGGGCTGGCCGGCCACGCGCAGGTCGAAGACCACCGCCGCGCCGACGACGGGCACCGTGACCGTGCTCAGGGCCAGACCGCGGCCGTTGGCCTCGCACCAGCGCATCACCCCGTCGGCGGTCGCCAGGCCGAAGGCGCTCCCGCCGGTGAGCACCACCGCGGTGCACTGCTGGACCGTGCCCTCGGGACGCAATGCCGGGGTCTCGCGGCTCCCGGGGGCCCCGCCGCGTACGGCGCAGCCGCCGACGGTGTCCGGTGGCGCCAGGATGACCGTGCAGCCGGTCGGGTGGGTGGGATGTGTCCAACAGCCGATCGCGACCCCGTCAACACCCAGCGCCATCACCTGACCGTAGCGCACGCTCGCGAAACCGCCCCGCCGACCAGCCCCGCCCGAGCGGGAGGCGGTCCCTGGCCGTGGCGGGGTCGGGTCGCTGAGCGGCTGAACGGCACCCCACCGACCCGTCCCGGCGAACTCGGCAGCCGTTCCCGGGAGTCCCGGCAGGCGCTCATGTGCAACGCGCGACCTCGACCGACCATGATACGCGGGTGCCCGTGCGGCCAGCCGGGAGACAAAGGTCATGTGCGCTTGGTGGAATACCTGCCGAGCGGTAAGGCTTGATCCGCGAGCAAGGGTCGCAGGGGCTCCAGGGGGCGCACAAAATGCGAAGGGTGCGGGTGATCGGTCCCGGTCGTGTGGGTCGGTCGTTCATGACAGTTCTGGCCGAAAAGGGCTGGCACGTCGAAGCCCCCGTGTGCCGGGGCGACGATGTCCGCGGCGCCGCTGCCGGCGTCGACCTCCTGCTCATCACCACGCCCGATGACGCCATCCGTCGTGTCGCTCAGGCCGTCGAGCCCGACGAGCACACCGTGGTGGCCCACGCCGCCGGGGCCCAGTCCCTCGACCCCCTCCAGCCGCATTCGCGACGGGCCTCGCTGCACCCGCTGACCTCGTTGCCCGATCCGGTGGTCGGCGCCGAGCGGCTGCGCCGCGGCTGCTGCTTCGCCGTCGACGGGGACGAACTGGTCACCGACCTGGTCCGCGAACTCGGGGGGCGGGCGTTCCGGGTCGCACCCGAGGACCGGGTCCTCTACCACGCAGCCGCAGCCATCGCCGCCAATCACCTGGTGGCGCTGCTCGGCCAGGTCGAACGGGTGGCGGCGCAGGCGGGCCTCCCGCTCGACGCCTACCTGGCGCTGGCCGAACAGACCCTGGCGAACGTCCGCCGGCTCGGCCCGACTGCAGCACTGACCGGGCCGGTCGCCCGAGGCGACTGGGCAACGGTCGCCCGTCACCTGGCGGCGTTGCCCCCCGAAGAGGCGGCGGGCTACCGGGCGATGGCCGACCTGGCGGCCAGGCTGGTGCCGGGCAACGTCACCCCGGCCGAGGCCGCCACCGACTCGATGGCCGAGGAGGTGGCCTGAGCGTGGAGCTGGTCCACACCATCGAAGAGGTGCGCTCCCGCCACGACGCAGCACGCGCGGCCGGCGGGCGGGTCGGGCTGGTGCCCACGATGGGCTACCTGCACGATGGGCACCGCAGCCTCATGGAGGCGGCCCGTGCCGACTGCGACTTCGTCACGGTGACCATCTTCGTCAACCCGTTGCAGTTCGGCCCCAACGAGGATCTCGATGCCTACCCCCGCGACCTCGACGGGGACCTTGCGCTCGCCGAGGGTGCCGGGGTGAGCCTGGTGTTCGCCCCGTCGGTCAAGGAGATGTACCCCGACGGCGAGGTCCTGACCTCGGTCCGGGTGCGTGGCCTCGCCGACCAGCTCGAGGGGGCCAGCCGGCCGGGTCACTTCGACGGGGTCGCCACGGTGGTCAGCAAGCTGTTCGCCATCGCCGGCCCGTGCCAGGCCTACTTCGGCGAGAAGGACTTCCAGCAGCTGCAGATCGTCACCCGCATGACCCGCGACCTGTCGATACCCGTCGACGTCGTGCCCTGCCCGACCGTGCGCGAGGCCAACGGCCTGGCCCGCTCGTCCCGCAACGCCTACTTGAGCGACGCCGAACGCGAGGCCGCTGCCGTGCTCAAACGTGCGCTCGAGGCCGGCGTCGCCGCCATCGAGGCGGGCGAGCGCTCCCCGGTCGAGGTCGAGCGCCGGATGGCCGAGGTCGTCGCCTCCGAGCCCCTCGCCACCCTCGACTACGCCCGCGTCGTCGATGCCGCCAGCCTCGAGACGCTCGAGAGCCTCCGCGGTACGCTGCGCCTGCTCATCGCCGCCCGCGTCGGCCCCGCCCGCCTCATCGACAACGTGGGGACCGTCCTGCCCTGAGCCGCGGCCGTCCCGGAACCACGGCGCGTCGACGCCGTGCGGTCATCCCACCGGCGTGGTGGACGTGGCCGGTGGCCTGCGCCCTGTTCGCCGTCCTGACCCTCCAATCGGTTGTCCGAACCCACGGATCACGAGCCCCACGGAAGACAAGGAGTGCCCTGATGAGCACGAGCTGGACCGTTCCGACTCTCGCCCGTCACAAGGTGGCCAACGGTGGGACACCGTTGGTGATGGTGACGGCGTACGACGCCCCCGGCGCCCGCATGGTCGACGCCGCCGGGGCCGACCTGATCCTGGTCGGCGACAGCCTGGCCATGGTCGTGCTCGGCTACGACGATCCGCTCCAGGTCACGGTGGCCGACATCGCCTATCACGTGGCCGCGGTCCGCCGGGCCAAGCCGACGCCGTTGGTGGTCGGCGACCTGCCGTGGATGAGCTATCACCTCTCCGAGGTCGATGCGGTCACCAACGCCGCCACGTTGATCCGGGCAGGAGCCCAGGCCGTGAAGCTCGAGGGTGGTCGCAAGCGGGTCCCGATGGTGCAGGCCATCGTCAGCGCCGAGATCCCGGTCATGGGTCATCTGGGCCTCACGCCGCAGTCGACCCATGCCATGGGCGGCTTCCGGGTCCAGGCCAAGGAGGTCGCGGCGGCACGGGCACTGCTCGATGACGCCAAGGCCCTCGTCGACGCCGGGGTGTTCGCCATCGTGCTGGAAGGCATCCCCGACGTGGTGGCCGAGCTCATCACCGCGGAGATCCCCGTTCCGACCATCGGTATCGGTGCCGGTCCGACCTGCGACGGCCAGGTCCTCGTATTCCACGACCTGCTCGGCTTCGAGGACCGGCTGCGACCGAAGTTCGTCCGCCGCTACGCCAACCTCGGCGCCGACGGCATCGAGGCCATCAGCCGCTATGCCGCCGACGTGCGTACCGGGGCGTTCCCTGCGGATGCCGAGACCTACCACACCAGCGCCGAGGTCGCCGCTGCGCTGCGGGCCCGCTGAACCGGCTTCGCCGGGCCACGACTAGGGTTGGGCCATGGCCGGCTCCGCAGACCACGACGACCGCTACGACGACCTGACCTGGGCTCGCTTCGGCGAGGCCGTCAAGGAACTTGCGTCCGACATCGCCCGCTCCGGCTACCAGCCCGACATCATCCTCGCCATCGCCCGCGGGGGGCTGGTCCCGGCCGGCGCTCTCGGCTACCTGCTGTCGGTGAAGAACACCTTCGCCATGAACGTCGAGTACTACACCGGCGTGAACGAGCGCCTCGACATGCCGGTGATCCTGCCGCCCTACCTCGACCTGATGGGCCTCGAGGACCAGCAGCTGCTGGTGGTCGACGACGTCGCCGACACCGGCCACACGCTCGACATGGTGCAGCAGTTCTGCGCCCCGAAGGTGCGCGAGGTGCGCACCGCGGTGCTCTACTACAAGCCGCACTCGGTGATCCGGCCGGATTACGTCTGGCGGGACAGCGACCGGTGGATCCTGTTCCCCTGGGCCTCCGAGGACCCCATCGCCCAGCCCAAGGACGGCTCGGCGGCGGTCGCCGAGAAGTAGCTCAGCCGGTCCGGGTCCCCCGAGCGGAACGCTCGGCGGAACGACGGCCTGTCGGGCCGCGGTCGCGCAGCCGGACGTCGGGCCGGTCGTAGCGATCCACGGGCAGGTGCTCGAGACGAGGCCCGAACCGCGGTGCCGGCCCGAACGCCTCCCGCAGCACGGCCACCACCCGGCCTCGATGGGGCCGGTAGGGCTCGAGCAACTCGAGCATGCGGGCATCGGTACCTCGCAGCTCGCCGGCCAGCGCCCAGCACACCGCATGGGGCACATGGAAGTCGCCCACCAGCACGGCGTCGGCGTCACCGAGCGCCGCCAGTCGCACCACCGCCGCGGTCCACGGGCCGACCCCTCGCAGCGACCGCAACCGCTGCTCCAGCACGTCGGGGCCGAGTTGTCCCGCCCGTTCGAGGCGATCGGCCTCGCGCGCCACCCGGATCAGCGTGTCCGCCCGCGCCCGCTCGAGCCCGGCCCGGTGCAACGCCGAGCCCGACAGCGTCGCCAACCGTTGTGGCGTCGGCAGCAGACGCAGGGCCACCGGGCCCGGCGCGTCCTCGCCGTACGCCACTGCGAGCAGCCGTTGCGACCGCTCGGCCAGCGCGGTCTGCACCTTCTGCCCGAGCACCGCTTCCAACGCCGCGTCGAAGACCCGGTCGGTCCGTCCGAGCAGCAGCGGTGCCCGGCGGCGGCGCCAGGCCTCACGCACCCGGCCCGGTGGCGGATCGAACGACGCAGCATCGTCGCAACCGCCGACCAGGGCCGGTGCCTGCGCGAGCAGCCAGGCTTCCCCCGGCCCCCAGGCCACGCCGTACAACGTCGATCCGCGGCGCTCGAGGTGCAGGGTCCCCGGCCCGTCCGGGGTATGCACGGCCCACCACAGCCCTTGTCCACCGGGATCGAGGCGGGTTGCGCCGGGCAGCCCACGGACGACCCGACGCAGATCGACGGAAGCGCCATCGGGGAACGACGACGGACCGGCGGACACGACGGTACTCTAGGCCCCGACGGCTCGTCAGCCCGGCCGGGGAGAGCGGTCCGGCAGGGACTTCCGGCAGGCGGATCTGGGCCCGAAGCATCCCGCGACCCGTCCTAGGCTCCACCGCACCCCACCCCACCGTTGCCGAACGGACCCACCGAGGTGTCGACGCCGGTCGAGGCCACGGGTTCGAGTGCCTACCAGGAGTCCCTGTGACGAGCGAGCCGAACTCCGAGACGATCGAGCTCCGCTTCCCGGCCTCGACGCGGTTCATCCGGCTCAGCCGCCTGACCGCCGCCACCCTGGCAGCCGAGATGGGCTTCGACGTCGAGAGTGCCGACGACCTGCGCATCGCCGTCGACGAACTGGTGACCGTGCTGGTCGAAGGGGACCACGGGAAGCTGGTCACGTTGCGTTTCCGGGTGGAGGACGACCGGCTCGAGGTCACCGGGGCCTGCGAGCAGCCCTGGCCGGAGGATGGCGAACCGTCGGACCTCCTCGAGGCCATCCTGGCGGCCACCACCGACGGACACGAGGTGTCGGCCGCCCCTCGGCCCCGGTCCTTCGCCTTCACCAAGTACCGCCGGAGCCCACAGCCCGGCGCGCCCGAGGACCGGGGCGACCTTGCGTGAGGACGAGCTGCACGAGCGGTTCCGGGAGCTGCGCGTCACCGGGGACCCGGAGCTCCGCGATGCGCTGGTCACCGAGTTCTCCCGGCTGGCGAGCTACTTCGCCCGTCGATACGACCACCGGGGCGTCCCCCGCGACGACCTCCAGCAGGTGGCGATGGTCGGGCTGCTCCATGCCATAGACCGCTTCGACCCCGAGTTCGGCACCCGCTTCGCCTCCTTCGCCGGACGCACCATCGACGGCGAGCTCAAGCGCCACTTCCGTGATCACACCTGGTCGGTGCGCATGCCGCGTCGTATGCAGGAGCTCCACCTGCGCGCCCGCGGGGTGAACGAGGCGTTGGCCCAGTCCCTCGGACGCTCCCCCACCGTGGCCGAGCTCGCCACCGAGATGGGCGTCGAGCTCGACGAGGCCGTCGCCGCGCTCGATGCCGGCACCGCCTACCGAGCCGACAGCCTGGACCGACCGCCGCCGGGTGACGACGAGCGACGTTGCGAGCCGGTTCTGCCCGACGGTGACGCGGCCTTCGCCGACGTCGAGCATCGCTCCGTCGTGGCCGACCTGCTGGCGACCTTGCCGGAGCGCGAACGACACATCCTGCGGTTGCGGTTCTACGACGAGCTGTCCCAGAGCGAGATCGCCGAGCGGCTCGGGATCAGCCAGATGCACGTGTCGAGGCTGCTGCGCCGGTCGGTCGAGCAGTTGCGCCTCCACCAACTGGACTGACCCGCACCCCACACCCCGCGATCGCGATCGCGATCGTAACGGCGGCCCGGTCCCGCCCGGCCGGGTCACCCCGGCCCGCACCCCCGACCAGCCGCGACCGCGCCGATAGGGTGGAACCCGTGATCGTCGCCGGCCCCTGGAACACCGTACGGGTGTGGTCGTTCCCGGCATCGACCACCTCGATCGGTCTGGCCCGCGACGCCGTGGTCGCCGAGCTCGACCGTGCCGGGCTCGGGGGCGACGGCCCCGAGCGCCGTGCAGGCCACGGTTGGATCGACGACGTCCGGCTCCTGGTCAGCGAGTTGGTCACCAACGCCATCGTGCACACCGCCGGTCCCTGTGGCCTGACCCTGCGCACCCGCGCGGACTCGATCCGGGTCGAGGTCGCCGACACCGGCGGAGGGGGCCTGCAGCTGCGACGGCCTGCGCCGACCGAGTCGAGCGGGCGCGGTCTGCTCATCGTCGATGCGATGGCCCTTGACTGGGGTGTGGTCCACGACACCGCCAGCGCCGACAAGACGGTGTGGTTCGAGTTGGCCGTGCCCACCCGCCCCTAGGGGTCGAGGCCCCGCCCTGCCACGCCGTCCGGTCACGCCGTCCGCGACGCCTGCCCCGGGGGACCTACCGGCCGGCGGCGATCAACTGGTCGACCGGCGCAAAGTCGTCGGTCAGCCTGGTGGCGCCGGCGAGAAAGGCGGCGAGGTCCCCGACGATCAGCCCGCCGTCGCCGTCGTCGTCCATGGCCTGCTGGACCGCGGCAGGATCGAGCGGCCGGCCCGAAGCGACGATCACGCTGTTGCCGAGCCGCCCGGCGGCAGCTTGCGGACCGAGCACCACCATCACGTGCGGCAACACCGCGGCGACGGTGGCCGCCTCGGCCCGTAGGAACCGTTGCCCCGGCTCGTCGATGACGTTGGCGACGTAGAGCCCGCCCGGGCGCAGGACGCGGTCGATCTCGGCGATGAACTCCTCGGTGGTGAGATGCCACGGCACCGCCCGGCTGCCGAACGCGTCGCCGACGACCACGTCGAAGCGATCATCGGCAATGCCTCGCAGCCCCATCCGGGCGTCGCCGACCACCACGTCCACGTCGTCACCGGGCACGAACCCGAGCTCGTCGCGGACGAAGCCGACCAGCGCCGGATCGATCTCGAACACGGTCTGGGTGCTGCCGGGTCGTTCGGCGCGCATCGCCCGGGGCAGGGTGAACCCGCCGCCTCCGAGATACGCGATCCGCAACGGACCGGCAGGGCTGTGCAGGTCGATCGCGTCGACCAGTCGCCGGGTGTACCAGAACGCCAGGTAGGTGGGATCAGCGAGATCCACGTAGCTGTGACGCAGATCGTCCATCACCAACACCCGGCCCTGGGGCCGATCGGTGGCCGCCACCACCGACACGCAGTAGTAGGCGCTTTGGAGCCCGCAGGCCGGGTCGACGAGCGCGACGCCGACCAAGGCCAGCGCGACCACCGACGAGGCGGCCGCGACGTCGATCACCCGACGGCGGGTCAGCAGCAGCCACAGCACCAGACCGCCGGCGCACAGCACCGCCCCCACCACCACGATCAGGGTCGACACCGCTGCCCAGGCCACCAGGACGAAGCCGGTGAAGAACGTGCCGCCGATCGCCCCGGCGGTGCTGTACGCCGACAAGCGGCCCACGGTCCGGCCCGTGGCGTCGAGGTCTCGCAGCTGCAGCTTGACCACGGCGGGTGGGACGGCGCTGAGCACCGCCGCAACCGGCAGGAAGCCGCATCCGGCGAGGACCACGATCCGCCCGATGCCGCCGTCGGTGCCGTTGCGGCCGAGCACCCGCACCACCGGGATGACAGCCATCGCCAACCCCCCGCCAACCAGGAGCAGGACGGGCAGCAATCGCCGGGCATCGAACCGGTCGGCGCACCAACCCCCGGTCCACGCACCGGCGGCGATTCCGGCGAGCACCGTGCCGATGATGCCGGTGTAGGTCTGCAGGCTCACCCCGACGTACGGCGCCAGGAGGCGCCCAGCGAGGATCTCGAGCACCAGCACACTCGCCGAGGTCACCACCACCAGCACGATCGCCAACCAGCCCGGCAGGGGCTCGCAACGGCTGGCACCACCCTTGACGGGCTCGCTCATGGCTGCGTCGGCTCCACGCAACGGCAGGCCCGCCGGGTCGACGGGATCGGGTGGAGGTGATGGGATTCGAACCCACGGCCTCTACGTTGCGAACGTAGCGCTCTAGCCAACTGAGCTACACCCCCGAAGGGCCTTCACAGGATAGCGGAACCCGGGGGGAGGCCGGACAAGTTGGCCCCTTCGATGGCTGTCCACAAACGGTGCTGCACCGCCGTGGTGGTGACATCGGCCCGGCTCCGCTCGAGTACGGCCCGCAAGGCGTCGAGGGTGCGTCGCAACCCCAGGGTGAGCGCATCCGGGAAGTCGATGACGACGAGGGCGTCGTAGACCTCCTCCATCGAGCGGGTGAGGCGCTCCGCCCGCTCGAGATCACCCTCGCGCAGGCGATCGAGCAGATGACGGCGCAGTTCGCTGGCCGCCTCGGCCAGCCCTTTCAGCCAGGAACGCCCGTCGACCGCCAGCTCGAGCGGACCCGGGAGCAGCGACGAGCCCGCCACCAGCACCCGGGTGCAGCAGGCCTCCACGTACTCCTTCTCGGCGTCGTGCAGGAAGCCGGCATGAGTGAGATCGGGGAAGGGCTGCAACGCCGTCTGCGCGGCACGTAGGGCGGCATCGGCCTCGGCCAGGGTGGCTGCGGCAGCCGCATCGTCGCGACGGTGGACGCTGCGGATGGAACTGCCGCACAGCCGGATGACCGTGCGGCACTCACGCAAGGCGATCTCCCTGGCCCGGTTGGCCTCGTCGAGGCCGGCCACGATCTCGTCGACCATCGGCCCCAGCGCGGCACGCAGCGCCGCTGCCCCTGCCTGGTCGGCGACCTCCACGAGGTCAGCGACGACCGGAGGACGCTTCGCGCAGCTGCATCGCCCGGCCCTGCGACGCCACCGGCCCGCGATGGGGCAGGAACGCCACCTTCATCTCCCGCTCGGCGTGGGCGCCGAGCAGGTACATCATCAGCCCGACGTACCCGACGGTCAGCACGGCGCTGACGATGCACAGCGGCACGAACAGGCCGCCCTGGATCAGCGACAGCAGAAGAAAGGTGAAGGTCGAGCCGCTGAGCACGGTCACGATCATCTTGCGCCGCTGGGCAGCCATGCGAGCCCGTGAGGCGCCGGGGCGAACCGGCATCGGACGGCGTCCGACCGGCCCGCGACCGACCGTCGCCGACGAGCGCACCGTTCCGGAGCGGACCCCACGGTTCCGGTCCAGCACCGACAGCTGGCGCTGGAAGGACTTGATGGAGTCACCGCCACGGTTGCCCCCCGAACCTCGATGCTGCAGGAGGGGTCCGGCCAACAGGGCCACCCACATTCCCACGAGGAATACGAGGACGAGGAGCGTGCTGAGATTCACCGGTAATCCCTACCTTGTCGAGTAACCATCCGCAGCGCTGCTGCTGTTCGACTGCGCTGACCTGCGCATTTGTCGTCGAGCGGTGGCGCTGTACTGCCTTGGACGGCCCCGGGGTCGAAGTTGGTTAGTGGTACTGCGACCTTTCAAAGCCGCAACTGCATACCGAAGATTGTTGCATTTCTAGTACCAGCTCTAACAGCGATGCCAACAAAAGTCAGCAACTACGTAGGAAAAACCTGCCCTCGTCACTCATCTGCGGGTGTCGTTTCACGACGGAAAGTGCCGGAGCGACCACCGGATTTCTCCCAGAGAGCGATATCACTGATACGCATCGTGCGATCCGCGGACTTGCACATGTCGTAGATCGTGAGCGCCGCCACCGACACCGCGGTAAGCGCCTCCATCTCCACGCCGGTGCGGTCCACGGTGTCCACCTGGGCCTCGATCTGGACGTGGTCGTCCTCGATCCGGAAGTTGACGAACACCGCTCCGACCAGCAGCGGATGGCACAACGGGATCAGATCCGAGGCCCGCTTGGCAGCCTGGATGCCCGCCACCCGTGCCACGGCCAACACATCGCCCTTGCTCACCGCACCGCGGGCGACCAGCGAGGCCGTCTCGGGGTTCATGTAGACCCGCCCCCGGGCCACCGCCCGGCGATGGGTGGGGTCCTTCGGGGTCACATCCACCATGCGGGCACGCCCGAGCGGATCGAGATGGGTGAAACCCAGTTCGGCCATGCCGCCAGTCTAGGGCTGCAACCGACGCTCGGATACACCGCCCCGAACGATCCGACGGGGTGGGCCGATCACCTCACCAGGGGTCGATGGGATGCTTGCGGGTGGTCCGAGCGGGCGGGACCGGCAACGTCGCCAGGGTCCTGATCAGGACATCCCTGGTCTCGGCAGGGTCGATGATGTCGTCGAGCGCGAAACCCCGGGCGTAGGACAACCCGGTGTTGCGCTCCTTCAACTCCTCGGTCAACTGCGCCCGCAGCTCCTTGCGGGTCACGTCGTCGGCAGCGGCGGCGAGCTCGTCGCGGTACACGATGTTGACCGCCCCCTCGAGGCCCATGCCCCCGAACTCCGCGGTCGGCCAGCCGACGATCAGGTCGGGCTGGAAGCAGTCGCACCCCATCACGTAGTAGCCGAGGCCGTACGCCTTGCGCAGCACGATCGTCAGCAGCGGCACGTCGGCGTTGCCGAGCGCCATCAGGGTGCGGGCGCTGCGACGGACCAGCGCGGTCTCCTCGGCCCCACGGCCGATCATGAACCCCGGCGTATCGCACAGGAACAGCAGCGGCAGGTCGTAGGCGTTGCACAGCTCCACGAAGCGGGAGAACTTGTCGGCCCCGTCCCGGTCGATGGCACCGGCCCCGAACATCGGGTTGTTGGCGATGATCCCCAGGGGACGGCCGGCGATGCGGACCAACGACGTGGACAGGCACCGCCCCCAGGCCGGGCGAAGCTCCAGCACCGATCCCTCGTCGGCCAGCGCACCGACGACGCGACGCACGTCGTAGGCCCTGCGGGGATTTTCGGGGACCATGCGGCGCAGGGCGTCGGGGTCACCGGGGGCATCCACCGGCGCAACCGGCCCGCCGAAGTAGCCGAGGTACGTCCGGGCGGTGGCCAGCAACTGCTCCTCGTCGTCGACGAGCAGGTCGACCGTGCCGATGCGCTCGTGCATGTCCATCGGGCCGATCTCCTCCGGCGTGACCGCAGCCCCCGTCGCCGACAGGACCAACGGTGGTCCCGACAGCCCCAGGGTCGAGCTCCGGGTGGCGATCACCACGTCGGCGCAGCCGGCGATGTTGGCCTGTCCGGCGAAGGACGGCCCCGACAGCAGACACACGATGGGCACCAGGCCGGACATCCGGGCCATCTGCACGAAGGTGGTGACCATGCCGCCGTCGTAATCGAGCTCGGTGGCCCGCGCCCCTCCCCCTTCCGACCAGCACACGATCGGCCAGCGGTTGCGCTCGGCCAGGGCCAGCATGCGGTCCATCTTCCGATGGTTGCGCGGGCTCTGACTACCCCCGAACACGCTGTAGTCGTAGGTGAACACGCAGACGGGCCGGCCACCGACGAGCCCCACACCCATCACCAGGCCGTCCGCCGGGCCATCGCCGAGCGCCCGGGTCTTGGGCTGGGCGAGCTGGCCGTACTCGACGAAGCTTCCGGGGTCCACCAACGCGCCGACCCGCTCCCGTGCCGTCCAGCGACCTCGGCCGTGCTGACGCTCGACCGCCGCCGGACGGTTGGCGTCGAGCGTCGCAGCGCGGGCGTCGAGCAGCTGCTGCAGGCGGGCGGGGAGCTCCGCGGAATCGGAACTCGTCGGTGCTTCGGGCTGGGCCATCCGGCGAACCTAGCGGTTCGGGTCAGCCGCCGATCTGGCTCATCGACTTGGAGGGCCGGATGAAGTGCACCTGGTTGATGGCGTGACCGGCCCACTTGCCGGCAACCGCACGGGCCACCACCTCGGCGATCTCGTCGTCGGTGCCCCCGTTGCGCAGCAGCGGCCGCAGCGCCTGCTCCTCGGTGGCGAACAGGCAGGTCCGGAACGACCCCTCCGAGGTGAGCCGGACCCGGTCGCAACTGTGACAGAAGCTCTGGGTGACCGAGGCGATGATCCCGATCTCGCCCTTGCCGTCGACGTAACGGAACCGCTCCGCCGGGGCGCTGCCCCGCTCGAGTGGCTCGAGCGGGTAGACCGCGCCGATGGTCCGGCGGATCTCGTCGTAGGTGAGGACCTGGTCGTTGGTCCAGGCCTGCTGGGCGTCGAGCGGCATGAACTCGATGAAACGGACGACGACGCCCTTGTCCCGGCCGAAGGCGGCGAAATCGAGCAGCTCGTCCTCGTTCACCCCGCGCATGGCCACCACGTTGAGCTTCACCGGGTTCAGCCCGGCCTCGAGGGCGGCATCGATGCCGTCGAGCACCTTGTGGAGGCTGTCGCGCTTGGTGATCTCGGCGAAGCGCTCCGGTCGCAGCGAGTCGCACGAGACGTTGATCCGGTGCAGGCCGGCGTCGGCCAGTTCCTGGGCGAGCAGCCGCAGGGTGGCACCGTTGGTGGTCAGCGCCACCTCGACCCCCAGACCGGCGAGCATCTCGACCAGACGCGGCAGGTGGGCCCGGACCGTCGGCTCGCCGCCGGTGAGCCGGACGGACTCGAGACCGAAGCGTTCGACCATGATCCGGGCGACCCGGTGGATCTCCTCGAAGGTGAGCACCTCGCTGCGGGGCAACCAGGCCATGCCCTCCGCAGGCATGCAGTAGGTGCAGCGGAAGTTGCAGCGATCGGTCACCGAGATCCGCAGGTCGCGATGCACCCTGCCGAAGGAGTCGATGAGCGGAGCCGCCATGTGCCGATGTTAGAGCGCGTCAGCCGTTTCGCACCGAGCCGGGCGCAATGCCGCTCAACGCAACCCGAGCGAACGCAGCACCTGCACCTGCTCGGCGGTACCCAAGGCGATGATCACGTCGCCGGGCTCCAGCACGGTCGCAGGGGCGGGGTTGGTGTCGAATGCGCCGCCGACGTGACGGATCGCCACCACGGTGGCGCCGGAACGATCCTGCACCCGGCACGCCTGCAGGGTCAGTCCGGCGAAGGGGGACCCGACCCGGACGGGGACCTCCACCAGTCGGACCTCGAGCTCACGGTCGTGCATCACCACGTCGAGGAAGTCGCTGACATGGGGCTGGGTCACCAGGGCGGCCATCCGGTTGCCGCTCATCCGGTGGGGGTTCACCACCCGGTCCGCACCTGCCTGGCGGAGCTTGGGCTCGGCATTGGCCTCGTTGGCCCGGGCCACGATGAACAGCCGGGGATTCAGCGCCCGCGCCGACAACGTGACGTAGAGGTTGTCGGCGTCGGAGTTCATGGCCACTGCCAGCGTCGAGGCCCGCTCGATCCCCGCCGCGATCAGCACCGCGTCGTGGGTGGCGTCGCCGAGCACCGTCTGCTCTCCGACCAGCGGCAGGGCGTCCGACGCACGGTCGACGGCGACGACGGTCTGGCCCTGGCGACGCAGTTCGTGGACCAGCGCACAGCCCACCTGGCCCAGCCCGCACACCACGACATGGCCCTCGAGCCTGTCCAGCCGTTGCTGCATCCGTCGCCTTCCGATCTTCTCGGACAACCGGCCCTCGACCAGCGCGTCGATCACCATCGTCAGCGTGAACAGCACCGTACCGGTGCCGACCAGCACGACCACGATGGTGACCGCCTGAAACCGGGGCGTCAGCGAGATCGGCAGGCCGAGACCGACCGCGAACACGACGCTCACCGCCTGGTAGAGGGCGTCGAGTGCGCTCATGCCCAGCGCCATGTAACTCAGCGTCGCGAGCGCGACGACGACGCTGAGCAGGCCCAACCCGAAACGAACCCGCCGCCAGGGCTCGACCCCGTTGTTCACCGGGTCGCCGACGCGATCATCCGGGCCGTCTCATCCCAGCAGCAGCACGGCGACCTCGTCGCCGGCCGCCGCGCCGTCGCCGTCGGGCAGGACCACCAGCGCATTCGCCGCCGCCATGACCGCCAGCTGATGGGAGCCCTGCCCGCCGGCGCTGCGCACGACGTAGCTGCCGTCGACGTTGTCGGCCACCACCCGCACGAAATGGGTCTTGCCGTCGGAGGAACGGCGCAGCGGCTCACCGGCGACCGCCGTCACCGTTCGGCGGACCAGCTCGTCGGGATGGTGACCGGCGAGCCGTCGCAGGCCGGGCCGGGCGAACAGCTCGAAGCTGACCATCGAGCTCACCGGGTTGCCGGGCAGCCCGAACACCGGCGTGCCGTCGATCGTGCCGAAGGCCAACGGCTTGGCCGGACGGATGGCGACCTGCATCCAGTTCATCCGGCCCACCTCGTCGAGCACCCGCTTGACGAAGTCGAACTCGCCCATGCTGACGCCGCCCGAGGAGATGATGGCGTCACAGCCGGCGGCCGCAGCTACGAAGGCCGCCCGGATCGCCATCTCGTCGTCACGGACCAGCCCGAGATCGATCCCGGTGGCCCCGGCCGCCTCGACCAGCGCCAGCAACGTGATGCGGTTGGAGTCGCGGATCTGGCCCGGCTGCAGCGGGATCGGACCTTCGACCAGCTCGTCGCCGGTGGAGATCACCCCGACACGGGGACGGGGATGGGCCAGCACGTCGAGCCTCCCGAGGGAGGCGAGCACCCCGACATGCGCCGGCGACAGCACGTCGCCGGGCACGAAGAGCCGATCACCGGGGCGGACGTCGTCGCCGGCGGGACGCACGGCGTCACCCGGGTTCACCGGGCGGCGGATCCGGACCACCTCGCCATGGGCCGCAGCGTCGGTGTCCTCGACCATGACCACCGCGTCGGCGCCTGCGGGGATCGGCGCACCGGTCATGATGCGCATCGCCTCACCGGCCCCGAGCACCCGACTCGACGCCGCACCCGCGGCAAGGGTCTCCACCACTGCCAGGCGAGCCGGTGCGTCCTCGCTGGCCCCGGCCACGTCGACGGCCCGTACGGCGTAGCCGTCGACCGCGGTGTTGGCGAACGGTGGCAGCAGCTGGTCGGCCTCCACCACCTCGGCGAGCACCAGGCCACAGGCCTCGGCCAGCGGTACCCGAACCGGCGCCAACGCCACGCAACCGTCGAGCACCCGGGCCCGGGCGGACTCCAGATCGATCATGGCCGAGATCGTAGGGGCGCCGGCCCGCCCGGAGCAGGCCGCAGCGTCCCTCCCCGACGCGGTCAGGCCCGGCGCCGGACCAGCTCGGTCAGGAAACGGGCGAACTCCGGGCCCAGCTCGGGGTGCTCGAGAGCGAGCTCGACGGTCGCCCGGAGGAAGTCCTGCTTCTGTCCGATGTCGTAGCGACCCTCGGAGAACACGTAGCCGGACATGCCCTCGGCCTGGCGCAGACGGTCCATCGCGTCGGTCAGCTGGATCTCGCCGCCCACACCCGGCTCGATGGCGGCGAGGTGCTCGAAGATCGCCGGGGTGAACACGTAGCGGCCCATCACCGCCAACCTCGACGGGGCGTCCTCCGGCCCGGGCTTCTCCACCAGCCCGGTGACCGGCACCAACGCCGAGCCGGCCTCGATCGGGCCGTGGGCGGCGCAGCCGTAGGAGGAGATCTCCGCCAGGGGGAACTCCTTGAGCGCCACGACCGAGCGTCCGGTGCTGTCGAGGGCGTCGATCATGGCCCGCAGCAAGAGGCCGCCGTCGACCATGATGTCGTCGGGCAGCATCACTGCGAACGGCTCGTCGCCGACGTGGCGTCGGGCCATGGACACCGCGTGGCCCAGCCCCATCGGCTCGCCCTGGCGGACGAAGTGCACCTGGGCCTGCTCGCCGATGGCCCGCAACGCCTCGACCTCGGCATCCTTGCCCTTGGCCGCCAGGCGGGCCTCGAGCTCGAAGGCCCGGTCGAAGTGGTCCTCCATCACCTTCTTGTACGGGCTCGAGATGATGAGGATGTCGTCGATGCCGGCGGCGACCGCTTCCTCCACCACGATCTGGATCGCCGGCCGGTCGATCACCGGCAGCATCTCCTTGGGCACCGCCTTGGTGGCCGGCAGGAAGCGGGTCCCCAGACCGGCGGCAGGAATGACGGCTTTACGGACTCTGCGTGCTGCACCCACCACACCAGTGTGCCGCGATCCGGGCCGATCCCCGACCGGGCGGGCCCGGACGACACCATCGTTTCGGCAAGGTCACCCACCTCCGCTACGCTGGCACTCTCGGTTCGCGAGTGCTAACGAAGGATTTCCGCTCATGCCGACCTACGTCTACCGATGCCTCGAATGCGACGACAAGTTCGAGGTGCAGCAGTCCTTCACCGACGATGCGTTGACCGTGTGCATCTGCGAGAAGGCTGCCCCGGTCCGCAAGGTCTTCACCCCGGTCGGCGTGACGTTCAAGGGCTCCGGCTTTTACAAGAACGACAGCCGCGGTTCCTCGAGCAAGAGCAGCAGCGCGGGTAGCTCGAGCAGCTCCTCGACCACCAGCGACAAGTCCGACACCGCCAAGTCGTCGTCCTCGGACAGTTCGACGTCGTCCTCGGACAGTTCATCA
>CAIXPF010000118.1 GCA_903921205.1 uncultured Acidimicrobiia bacterium
GGGACGAACCTGATCATCGACCACTACCTGCAGGAGCGGGACTGGTGCGACGAGATGCTCGCCCTGCTGCACGACGCCGGGGCCTCGGTGCTGCTGGTCGGGGTGCACTGCTCGATCGAGGAGCTCGAACGGCGTGAGGCCTTCCGTGCCGACGGTGGGGTCGAGGGCCGGCCGCGTGGGCTGGCTCGGCGCAGCAACGAGCTGTGCCATGCCCATGAGCTCGCCTATGACGTGGACGTGTGGACCGACCGGCTGAGCACTGACGAGTCGGTCGAGGCGATCGTCGCCCTGCTGGCCTCGCGCCGCGCCGGTGGGCTCGGCGACGCCGGCGGGCGGTAGCACGCAGGCTGCCTCGCCGGTGGGTGGTCGGACGCGGCGAGGGGCCACCGTTGCGGTGGCCCCTCAGCACGTCCTGCCGGTTGCGGGTCGCTCAGGCGAACTCGATGCCCTCGTAGTCGTTGCCGGCCACCTTGGTGAGCCGCTCGTTGAACTTGGGCTGGCCGCCGTTGTACACGAAGTAGCGGACCTTGCCGGCCTCGTGGCCCTCCACGTTGGAGTTGTAGCCGGTGAACCAGCTCTTGGCCTTGCGCATCAGCATCGACCCGTACATCTTGCGGACGTGGTCGCTCCAGCGCTGCTCGGCCTCGGTGGTGGCGTCGAAGCGGGTGTAGCCGTGCTCGCGGACGTGCTCGACGAACTCGGTGACCCAGTCCACCGCGGTCTCGATGCTGCGGGGGAAGTTCACCGACGCCGACGCGCCCTGTGGGCCCGCCACCATGGCCAGGTTCGGGAAGCCGTGGATGAACGCCCCGAGGTAGGTCGAGGGCCCGTCGAACCACTTGTCGCGCAGCTTCTGGCCGCCGACACCGGTGATGTCGATGTGGTCGAACGCCCCGGTTATGGCGTCGAAGCCGGTGGCGTAGACGATGACATCGAGCTCGACGGACTTCTCGCTGGTGCGGATGCCGGTGGGGACGACCTCCTCGATGGGGGTCTCGGAGATGTCGATCAGCTCGACGTTGTCCTGGTTGTAGACCTCGTAGTAGTTGGTCTCCATCGGCACGCGCTGCACGCCGAAACCGTGGTCCTTCGGTACCAGCTTCTCCGCCACAACCGGGTCCTTGACCCGCTCACGGATGCGGTTGGCGATGTACTCGGAGAACTCGGCGTTGGCCTCCTCGTCGACGAAGATCTCCGAGAAGTTCCGCAGCCACACCGCGAAGCCCGGGGTGCCGTAGAGGCTGTCCCAGAACTCGTTGCGCTCCTCCTTGGTGAGGTTGTAGAAGCCTCGGCGGTCCGGCTCGTGCTCGAAGCCGCCGGGGGTGCGGGCGCAGGTCTCGAAGATCTCCTCGTAGCGGGCGCGGATCTGGGCCATCTCCTCGTCGGAGATGGGGCCGTTGGACAGCGGAGCGGCCCAGTTGGCCCGGCGCTGGAACACCGTGAGGTGGCCGACCTTGTCGGCGATCGCCCCGATGACCTGGATCGCGGTGGCGCCGGTGCCGATCACACCGACGCGCTTGCCGGTCAGGTCGAAGGACTCGTGCGGCCATTCGTAGGTGTGGAACGACGGGCCGGCAAAGGTGTTCATCCCGGGGTAGCGGGGCTTGGTGGGGACCGACAGGAGCCCCAGGCAGGTGATCACGAAACGGGTGGTGATCTCCTCGCCGCTCTCCTTGACCCGCAGGCGCCACAGGTCCTTCGCCTCGTCGAAGGTCATCGACTCGATGGTGTGGTTGAAGCGCATGTACTTGCGCAGGTCGAACTTGTCGGCCACGAACTCGAGGTATTTCAGGTTCTCCGGCTGGGGGGAGAAGCGCTCCTTCCAGTGCCACTCCTCGAGCAACTCCTGCGAGAACGAGTAGCCGTAGGTGTAGCTCTCCGAGTCGAACCGGGCGCCCGGGTAACGGTTGTTGAACCAGGTGCCACCGAGCCCCGCGTCGGAGGAGAGCACCACGGCGTTGACGCCGAGGTCGCTCAGACGCTTGACCTGGTAGATGCCCGAAACCCCGGATCCGATGACGACGACCTCGAACTGGGGCGGCGTCGTTGCGCCGACCTGCTCGGTTGCGTCGAGTACAGCCTGATCAGTCACGACGTGCTCCCTCTTCCCCCGTGTGCCGCACCGCTCGTGGTGCTGTCGACATCCTCGCACCAGCCTGCCGTACGAGTGAAGCTACGCGCACGCCTGGCGCAGGAACGTTGGTCAGCTCCTTCGCGGGCGCGACCTCGGCAATGGGGATAGTTTCGGGCGGTGACCGAGATCCATGGAACCTGTGACCCCCGCTTCGAAGCGGTGCGTACCACCTTCGCCAACAACTTCGACGCCGGCTACGACGTCGGCGCGTCGGTGGCCGTCTACGTCGACGGCGAACCGGTCGTCGACCTGTGGGGCGGCTTCGCCGACCGTGACCAGACCAAGCCGTGGGAACGCGACACGATCATCAACGTATGGTCGACCACCAAGACCATGACCTTCGTGGCGGCGTTGATGCTCGCCGACCAGGGCCTCATCGGCATCGACGAGCCGGTGGCGCGCTACTGGCCCGAGTTCGCCGCCAACGGCAAGGAGAACGTGCTCGTCCGTCACCTGATGGCCCACACCGCAGGCCTGTCGGGCTGGCAGGAGAAGCTGTCCGGCGAGGACCTCTATGACTGGGAGAAGTGCACCTCGCTGCTCGCCGCCCAGGCCCCATGGTGGGAGCCGGGCACGGCGTCGGGCTACCACGCCATCACCCAGGGCTACCTCATCGGCGAGGTCGTGCGCCGGGTGA
>CAIXPF010000119.1 GCA_903921205.1 uncultured Acidimicrobiia bacterium
CTTCCTGTGGGCCAACGACTTCCCCCACCACGAGGGCTCCTGGCCGTACTCCGCCCAGGCAATCGAACGCACCATGACCCAACTCGACGACGCCGAGCGGGCCAAGATCCTCGGCCTCAACGCCGCCCGGCTGTTCAAGTTCCCGGTGCCCGAGCGCTATCTCGGCCATGCCGACGCCGCCGAGGTCGCCCGCCTGAACCAGGGCTGAGCCCGGCCCGGCCCGGCCCGGCCCCGGGGACGGCCAGCCTCGGACCTGCCTACCATGATCCCCCTACGGTCGAACCGAGGGGGATCATGGGGCCGGTCGAGGAACTGCAGGCGTGGCGGGTGCAGATGGAGGCCGCGTTGCGGGCCGAGGACGGCTGGCTGGCGTTGGCCGGCCTGTTCTGGCTGCGTGAAGGGGCCAACACCTTCGGTTCGGGCCCCGACGCGGACCTCGTGTTCCCCGACGGCACCTGCCCCGCGCACCTGGGGACCTTCCACCGCAGCGGCGGGAACGTGCAGGTGGAGTTCGCGGCGGGGGCCGACGCCCTGGTCGACGGCGTCGCCGTCAGCGGTCGGATCACGCTGCGCCACGACGATGGCGGGCCCGGGACACCCTCGATGATCAGCTACGGGTCGCTCGGCTTCCATGTGCTGGTACGCGGACCGCGGGTGGGGATCCGTCTGCGCGACCGTGACAGCGCCGTACGGCGGGCGTTCACCGGGCGGATCTGGTTCGATCACGATCCCGAGGCCGTCGTCGCCGCCCGGTTCGAGCCGAACCCGCCGGGAACGACCATCCCCATCACCAACGTCCTCGGTGACACCGAAGCGACACCGAGCCCCGGACGGGTGCACTTCACCTACGCCGGGCAGGCCTGCAGCCTCGACGCGGTCGCCTCCGGTGAGGAGCTGTTCTTCAACTTCAAGGACCGCACCAACGGGGTCAGCACCTATGGCGCCAGCCGGTTCCTGATGGTCGGCCGTCCCGACGGCGACACGGTCACCCTCGACTTCAACCGGGCGGTCAGCCCGCCCTGCGCCTTCACCGTGCACGCCACCTGCCCGCTCGCCCCGCTCCAGAACCACCTGCCCTTCGCCATCGCCGCCGGGGAGCGCCACGACGGCGGTCATCACCCGGCAGGCGCCGACTAGCTTCTGGCGATGCGGCTGCGACGCTCCGAACTGTTCGTTCCCGGTCCCGATGTGGCCCGGGTGCCCAAGGCCATCGCCACCGGCGCCGACATCGTCATCCTCGACCTCGAGGACGCCGTGGTGCCCGACCGCAAGGTCGAGGCCCGCGGGCTGGTGATCGAGTCGCTGCGCAGCCTCGACTGGGGTCGGGTCGGCCGCTCGGTGCGCATCAACGGCCTCGACACGCCGTGGGCCCTCGACGACCTCGAGACGCTGGTCGCCGAGGCCGGCGACCTGATCGACGTGCTGCTGATCCCGAAGGTCGCCGACGCCGACGAGGTGCGCTTCCTCGACCGGCTGTTGACCATGTGCGAGAAGCGGGCGGGCCTC
>CAIXPF010000120.1 GCA_903921205.1 uncultured Acidimicrobiia bacterium
GGACCGGGATGCGGAGGGGTTCGAGACCGACCTCTTCGACGGCCTGCGCTGACCGGCCGGTTCCGGCCGGCCTGCGCAGACCCGGTCAGACGTAGCCGAGGCGGCGGGCGTCGGCAGTCAGCTGGTCGCGGAAGGCCGGGTGGGCGACCGCGATCAGCTCGGTGGCCCGTTCCCGGATCGAGTGACCGCGCAGGGTGGCCACGCCGTACTCGGTGACCACCTTGTCCACGGTGTTCTTCGGGGTGGTCACCACGTCGCCCGGGGCGAGCTGTGCCACGATCCTGGACACCGTGCCGTCGCCCTCGCCGGCCGTCGAGCGCAGCACGATGAAGCCCTGGCCCCCCTTCGAGGACATGGCACCGCGGGCGAAGTCGTGCTGGCCTCCGGAGCCGGAGTAGTAGCGACCCTGGATCGTCTCCGACGCGCATTGGCCGAGCAGGTCCACGGCGAGGCTGGCGTTGATCGAGCAGAAGTTCGGCTCCTGGGCGATCCGGGCCGGGTCGTTCACGTAGCGGACCGGCCACAGCTCGACCCCGCCGTTGTCGTGCAGATAGTCGTACAGCCGATTGGTGCCCAGGGCGAAGGTGCCGACCACCTTGGTCCGGTTGAGGATCTTGCGGGTGCCGGTCACCACGCCGGCCTCCACGAGGTCCAGCAGGCCGTCGGAGAGCAACTCGGTGTGGATGCCGAGGTCGCGGTGGTGGCGCAGGGCGCTGAGAATGGCGTTGGGGATGGCCCCGATACCGGTCTGGATGGTGGCACCGTCGGGGATCCGCTCCGCCACCAGCGCAGCGATGGCATGGTCCTCCGGTCCGGGCTGGACCGGGGCAACCTCGAGCAACGGATAGTCGGCCTCCAACCAGCCGGTCACCTGGCTGACGTGGACCTGGTTGCGCCCGAAGGTGCGCGGCATCCGCTCGTTGACCTCGAGGAAGATCGGGGCCCGCCCGATGAAGGACGCCACGTAATCGGCGTTGGTGCCGAGCGAGAAGTTGCCGTGACGGTCCGGCGGTGAGGCCGCAGCGAGCACCAGCGGCCGCGGGGCCCGCATACGGAGGATCGCGTACATCTCCGAGAAGTTGTTCGGCACCAGGTCGATCTCGCCTGCGTGGAAGCGGGGACGGGTCACCGAGGACAGGAAGTACGCGTGATGGCGCAGCCGGTCGCCGAACACCCCGTGCAGGTAGGGACGGTCGTGCAGCGTGTGCATCTGGTGGACCCGCACGCCCTCGAAACCCGCCGCACCGGCCTCGACGGCGTCGAGCAGCGTCACCGGTTCGCCGTTGGCGAGCGGCACGATGAGGTCCTGGTGCGGGCCGATGTGCTGGAGCACCGCGTCGGGGCTGGAGACCCGACGGGTGGCGAAGCGTCGTGTTCCGTTCATGCTGTTGGTCTCATGCCGTTCGTCTCATGCCGGTCGTCCTCGTTGCGTCGGTGCCGCCGGCGGGCGTTCCGGGCGGTTCGGCTGCGACGTGCTGCCGGGAACCCTAACGAGGATGCCCGGGTCAGCGCCGCGGGCCGCGTCCGCCGCGACGTGGTGGGGGCAGACGCGGGGTGCGTCCGCTGCAGCGATCGCACACGTTCGCCCACGGCGGGCAACCCCGCCCGCACGAGCCGCAGCGGCCGAAGCTCGTCTGGGCGATCGCCGCCGGGAGCACGTCGACGATGCGTTCGGCAGCGCGGTCCTCCGCAGCGAGCAGGTTGGCAGGGTCGTCCGCCGCGAGCGCCGGGAACGCCCGTCCGAGCGCAGCAAGCCCGCGCACCCGGGCGGCGTCGCGTTCGGCCCACTCGAGCAGTTGCTCCGCCGAGCCCGTACCGCCCGGTTCCAACGAGTGCAGCCGGGGCGGGGCCAACCGGCGGCGTCCACCGGCGAGGTTGGTGGCGAGCTCGACGACGAGGTCGTTGCTGTCGACCGACATCGTCGCCAGCCGCCACAGCTCGTCGACCTCGAGCTGTTCGGCGACCCCGGCGTGGCGTAACGCGTCGAGGCGCTGCTGGACCGAGGTGAGTGGGGCGGCCCGTAGCCACGGATGGGAGGAGAGGCGATCTCGTGCGGCGAGCTGCCACGCCTCGACGGCGGCGAACAGCTCGGCGGGGGTGGCGGCCTCGAGGTCGGTGAGGGTCGGCCGGATCGGCGCGGTCTCGATACCCGGGCCGGCGGAACGCTGACCACCGGCCGCCTCGACCGCCTGGCGGACCAGTGTGGCGTTGGCGTCGAGTCCGGGCACGCCGCGCAGCACGGCGGCGATACCCTCCTCGGCCAGGCCGAAGCGCCCGGCCCGTCCGACGATCTGGGCGAGCTCCCAGCGGTGCAGCGCCCGGCGCCGCTGGCCGTCGTACTTGGAGGTCTCGGCCATCACCACGGTCCGAGCGGGCAGGTTGATGCCGTGGCCGATCACGTCGGTGACGCAGAGCACGTCGAGCTCGCCTGCCATGAACCGTTCGACCACGACCCTCCTCGCGGCGGGGGGGAGTGCGCCATAGAGGACCGCGGTGCGCAGCCCGGTGGCGCCGAGGTCACGGGCGAGGGCCAACACGGCCTTGCGGGAGAACGCCACGACGAGCGAGCCGGGTTCGACCCCGGTGAGTTCGACGGTCCCGCCCCAGCGCAGCTCGACGAGGCGTTGATGGCGCCTGACCTCGAGGGCGTCGCCGTAGGCACGGTGCAGCACCGGCTCGGCGTTGAGTGCGCCGACGAGGCGGTGGTGCCGGTAGTTGGCCGCAGCCAGCAGCCGGCCCCAGGCCCAGCCCCGTTCGGGGTCGTCGATCCAGTGGATCTCGTCGAGGACGAGCACGTGGCCCGCCATCGGGGCCAGCTCGGTGGTGCAGCAGATGATGGGCGCCTGCGGGTTGATCCGCTCCTCACCGGTGAGCAGACCGACCTGTCCGGCAGGCAGCCGGGCCGCCAGCCGCTGGTAGGCCTCGTGGGCGAGCAGGCGCAGCGGAGCGGCGTAGGTTCCGGCACCCTCCTCGGCCAGCAGGGCCAGCGCGTCGTGGGACTTCCCGCTGTTGGTGGGACCGAGGTGGGCGACCACACTGAGTGGGGCGTCCCGTCGTTCCGGCATCCGGAACGCCTCGAGCATCGCCCGGGCGGTGTCGGCGGTTGCGTCCTGACGGTCGCGACGGGCCTGGGCGGCAGCGGCTTTGGCCTCGGAGCGACGCACGGGTTCCATCACACGATTGGTAGCACGGGGCGTCCTGCATCGTGCTGCACGGTCGGCTCCCGATAGCCGGTGACGACCGGACTCCGCCGCCCTCGAATTCTGCCGCCCTCGAATTCTGCCGCCCTCGAA
>CAIXPF010000121.1 GCA_903921205.1 uncultured Acidimicrobiia bacterium
CTCGACCCGCCGCGGCCCGGCGACGAGGCGGCCTGGGTGACGCGGCACCTCGGGCATCTGTGCGCCGACGAGCCGGTGCCGTCGCCCCGGTTCCGGGGCACGCAGGCCGCCGCCGACGCCGCGCTCGCCGCGTTCGACGTGGGTGGCTACGCCGCCCGCCGCAACGTCGTCGAGCCCGTCGCCGGGCGGGGCGCGTCGGGCCTGTCGCCGTGGATCCGTCACGGCCTGCTGACCCTGCCAGCGGTATGGGCCCACGTCGCGGGCGGTCCCGTCCGTGACGTCGAGAAGTTCCGCGACGAGCTGTTGTGGCAGGAGTACGCCCGCCACCTCTATGCCCGGCTCGGCCCACGCATCGCCACGCCCCTGCGCCACGAACCGCCCCCGGCCGCCGACGGCGGGGCTACCGGCTGGGACCGGTCGATGCGCTGCATCGAGGTCAACCTGGTGGAGCTGGAGCGGGACGGGTGGCTGGTCAACCAGACCCGCATGTGGCTCGCCTCGGACTGGACGGTCCGGCGGGGCAATGACTGGCGGGCCGGTGAGGACCGGTTCTTCACCCACCTGCTCGACGGGTCACGCGCCGCGAATCGGGCCGGCTGGCAGTGGACCACCGGCACCGCCACCGGCCGCCCCTACGGCTTCTCCCGCCGGCAGGTCGACAAGCGGGCGCCGGGCCTGTGCGACGCCTGCCCGCACCGGCACGCCTGCCCGATCGAGACCTGGCCCGACGCCGCCGTGGGCCGTCCCGTCGAGGTGGAGCTGCTCGGCCTTGACCCCGACCCCCAGCGCACCGCCGGACCGGCCGACCCGCAGATCAGCGGCGAGCCCGACGTCGTGTGGCTCACCGCCGAGTCGCTCGGCAACGACGACCCCGCCCTGGCCGCCCACCCCGACCTGCCGGCCGTCTTCGTCCTCGACGACGCACTGCTCGCCCGGTTGCGCCTGTCGGGCAAGCGCCTGGTGTTCCTGGCCGAGCGGCTGGCCGAACTGGCCGGCGAGCGCCCGCTGGAGCTGCACCTGGGCTCCCCCATCGACGAGCTCGCCGGACGCCGGGTGGCGGCAACGTTCACGCCGGTGCCGGGCTGGCGCCGCCGTGCGGCCACCCTCGAGATCGTCGCACGGTACCCGTGGCCGTGGCTGCGCCGGCCGACCGGCCGGTCGTTGCGCTCCTTCAGCGCCTGGAACGGGCGGCGCCGGCGGTCGTGATCCACGACCGCTGCGGCAGTCCCGACACCTCGTCCTGCGCCTCGAGGATCGGAACGACCAGCATCCCGGAGCCGACCAGCCTGCGCAACCGTCACCACCCCACCGGGTTCTGCGTCATCGGGGTACCGACACCAGCACGACCTTCCGGCAGGGCGGCGCATGAGGCACCTGTGCGCCCCGACGGAGCCGAACCCGTCGCCGCGTCGTCCGATGGGCCGGTCGGGGGGTGCCACCTCGGAAGGCGCACGTGATGGCGCTTCGTCGTGCAATGGTGACTGAGCTGGTCAGTGGTCTGCTGGTGGTCTCGATCACTGCGGCGCTGGTGGCGGCCACCCCGACGACCGGCTCGTGATTGGCCGCACGGACTTCCTACTGTTGAGGTCCCGGCCCCACGGGGCCTCGACCGGGAGAGGTGTCCATGCCAGTTCGCCGGGTGTTGCTCGCCGTTGCCCTCACGGTGTCGGC
>CAIXPF010000122.1 GCA_903921205.1 uncultured Acidimicrobiia bacterium
CGTCGTCCGGCCGGGCTTCGAGCAGCCGCCCGGTGACCAGGGCCTCGACGGCGTGATCGATCTCGGTGACGAGGTCGGTGGCGTTCGACTTGCTCGTGATCGTCAGGTCCGTCCGGGCGACCGAGGACCGGATCAGCGTGGCCGCTTCCGAGGCGACCTCGAGGGCCAGTCCGAGCAACGACGCAGGCCGGTCATCGGTCACGTCGACGCCCTCCGGCCCGCCACTCGCCCATCGCCCGGAGGGTGAGCACCGCCACGACCGCAACGCCGACCGCGCCGAGCAGGGCGCCGGCCAACCCGACACCGGCGGCGGTGGCCGAGCACCCACCGTTGCAGGACAGGTCGACCACACCGAACCCGATCAGCCCGCCGCAGAGCCCGCCGACGAGCACGGCGACGAAGGCGAGGATGCGGGCCCCGAGCGGGGGCAACGCCGAGGCAGGGGAGTCCGACGGGTCCATCCCCACTCATTGAACCCGCCCGGGGCGCCGCAGGCCAAGCTGCGATGGTCCGG
This sequence comes from uncultured Acidimicrobiia bacterium, assembly GCA_903921205.1. Lineage (GTDB taxonomy): Bacteria > Actinomycetota > Acidimicrobiia > Acidimicrobiales > CAIXPF01 > CAIXPF01. The sequence goes on from CAIXPF010000122.1 coordinate 515, forward strand.
ATCGATCGACCAAACGAGGGCTCAAGTACGGGGCCGCATCGGCCGATCCCTCACCGGTGATGACCGTGACGGGACTCGACACGCTCACCCTGGTGCCCCCGATGCGGCTCGGCCGGTTGCTGGTCGAACGCCGCCGCACGCGCGGACTGGACCTGGTGACCCTGGCACGCGGTACCGGGGGCCGTTTCGACGTCGGCCTCCTCGCGGCGATCGAGGCCGGCCACGTGACCCTCGGCGACGAGGACCTCGGGCACGTCAGCGACCTGTACGGGCTGCTCGCCGAGGCGACGGTCCGGCCGCGCCGGACGCGACTGGCCCTCGACACGGATGACGCGATCGCCGCCGATCAACTCCATCTGACCCACCGCACCGGCGGCGATCCCGACGAGCTCCTGATCCGCTATCTGGGCCTGATCGTGGCGTTGCGCGCTGCAGTGCCGGGGAATCCGCTGCCGTTGCGGGCCGATGACCTGATCGTGTTGGCCGATGCCCTGTGGCTGGAGCCCGACGAGGTCGAGGAACGGCTCACCGCCCTCATGGCCAATCCCCGTAACCGGGTCGGCCGTCGGGTCGCCCGCCTGAGCCGCCGGATGGTGATCCCGGCAGCCGGCATCCTGGTCGCCGCCACCGAAGAAGGTCTGCTCGTGCTCGACCCCCAGCACCAGGGGCCCGGGCCCGGCATGGCCGTGCGTCCCGACCACCGGGGCGCGACGGTGATCGCCCTGGCCCGACGCGAGGTGCCCGTCGCCGCCGTGTTTGCCGCCCGCAGCGCCTGACGGGCGGCGCGCTGACACGTAGAGAGGTCGCCAGGCCACGCCCTGCGCTGCGCGTCGGCCCATCGCCTGCTAGAACGACGGGATGCGACGTCTTGCCATCCTCGCCGTGCTCCTGACCGGCCTCGCCGCTTGCGGTGGGTCGTCCGATTCGGAGAAGTCGGCGCCGACCACCACCGCCAAGGGCTCGACCCAGATCGCCAACCCGGCCTCGCAGTACTGCGTGTCCCAGGGCGGCAAGGTCGACATCGTCAACGAGTCGGGTGGCCAGGTCGGCTACTGCGTCCTTCCCAACGGCACGCGGGTCGACGAGTGGCAGTACTTCAACGCCGCCATGGCCAGCAGCACGACCGCCAAGAAGTGATCCGCAAGACGTGATCGGCAACGTGCCCGGGCCGCGCGGTCGGCCCGGGCACGTGCGCGTGCACGTCCCGAACGATCAGTGTCGAGCCATCATCGGTCCGACGTCGCAGACTGATCTCAGGCCCGCCTGAGCTCGACGGCGCGGCCACCGGTCGCCCCGAGCAGGGCCTGCGGCGACAAGGCGAACACGGTGTGGGCGGTTCCGCCGGCCGCCCAGACCTCGTCGTGTCCCAGAAGGTCAGGGTCGACGTAGGTCGGCAGGGTCTGGCGGTGCCCGAAGGGCGGCACGCCTCCGATGGGAAATCCGGTGGCTTCACGCACCTGATCGGCGTCGGCCCGCTTCGTCCGTGCACCACCGGCCGCTGCGGCCAGCTTCTTCTCGTCGAGCTGGTTCGATCCGGACACCAGCGCCAGGGTCGGCACGCCGTCGACCAGGAAGATCAGCGATTTCACGATCTGGGCGACGCTGCAGCCGATGGCCGCTGCGGCGTCGTCCGCGGTCCGGGTGCCCTCGGGGTAGGTCACGATGGTGACGTCGAGGCCGAGGGCCGCTGCGGCGCTGCGGACCACGGCGGAGTTCGGGTGCTCGGGCTGTTCGTTCGACCGGGCGACGTCGTGCGGATCCATGGAGTCGAGCCTGGCATAGGCCCGGCCCACCGGGCGAACACCATGGTGAACCCGGCGGCGGAACCGATCACCGCCGAACTGTCAGCGGGTGCCGGGCGGGCACGCCTAGGCTGTCCGGATGCGTCGCTGGACGGTCGGGGGAGCACTGGTTGTCGGGCCGGAGGGGCTGCTCCTCGTCGCCAACCGACGGCGCAACGGCAGCATCGACTGGAGCACGCCCGGTGGGGTCATCGACGAGGGCGAGTCGCTCATCGAAGGCCTCACGCGTGAGGTCGAGGAAGAGACCGGGCTCGTCGTCCAGGAGTGGCTCGGCCCCGTCTACCAGGTCGAGGCGGTTGCTGCGGGTCTGGGCTGGCATCTGCGGGTCGAGGCCCACGTTGCGGTGGTCTATGACGGCCAGATCCGTATCGACGACCCCGACGGCATCGTGGTCGACGCACGGTTCGTCCCCTGGACCGACTGTGCGTTGCACCTCGAAGGTGCCCCCCGGTGGGTGCACGAGCCGCTGCTCGACTGGGCGCAGCACCGCTGGGAGGACCAGCGCCACTTCGGCTACCGGGTGGACGGTACCGAGCAGCGGGCGCTGAGCGTCGTTCGCCTGTGACCGGCGTGGATACCGCGGCCGACCGTTGGCCGTCGGCGATCCTGCACGTCGACATGGACGCGTTCTACGTTGCGGTAGAGGTTCGCCGCGACCCTTCGCTGGTCGGTCGCCCCGTCGTGGTCGGCGGTTCCGGCAACCGTGGCGTGGTCGCGGCGGCCAGCTACGAGGCCCGGGCCTACGGGGTCCGGTCGGCGATGCCGTCGGTGCGTGCCCGGCGCCTGTGCCCTCAGGCGCTGTTCCTGCCCGGCGACCATGCCGCGTACGCCGCAGCGAGCCGGCGCATCATGGCGATCTTCGCCGAGTTCACCCCGCTGGTCGAACCGCTCTCGCTCGACGAGGCGTTCCTCGACGTGACCGGGGCCCAGCGTCGGCTCGGTGCGCCTGCGGCGATGGCCACCGAGTTGCGCCGCCGGGTGGCCGAGGAGGAACGCCTACCGTGCTCGGTCGGGGTGGCGAGCACGAAGTTCCTGGCCAAGCTGGCATCGGAGGCGGCCAAGCCGTCACCGTCCCCGCAGGGTGCCGTTCCCGGCCGGGGGGTCTGGGTGGTCGAGCCGGGACACGAGCTGGCGTTTCTGCACCCGCTACCGGTCAAGGCGTTGTGGGGGGTCGGCCCGGCGACGTTGAGCCGGCTCGAGAGGCTCGGGGTGCGCACCGTCGGCGACCTCGCCGGCCTGCCGCTCGCGGCGGTGGTGGGCGCCGTCGGGGATGCTGCCGGCCGGCACCTGCACCAACTGGCCCACAACCACGACTCGCGCACCGTCGTCGCCGACCGCGAGGTGAAATCCATCGGTCACGAGGAGACCTTCCCCGTCGATCGGACCGACCGGGCCGATCTCGACCGGGAGTTGCTGCGGCTGGCTGACGCCGTCGCCCGACGGCTTCGCTCGGCAGGCGTCGCCGGGCACACCGTGACCCTCAAGCTTCGCTACGGGGACTTCACCACGCTCACCCGGTCGCGTCGGCTCGTCGAGCCCGTCGATGCGGGCCTCGACCTCGCCCGAGCGGCGCAACGACTGCTCGACAAGATCGATCTCGCACCCGGCGTCCGCCTGCTCGGCGTCAGCGTCAGCGGCCTCGCACCGCCGCAGGCCAGGCAACTGAGTCTGGACCTCGACACACCGGGACGCCCAGACCTCCCGTCCGGCCCGGATGCGACCCAACCCGCCCGTGTGCTCGTCACCCCATCCCCCCCGACCGCACGTCTGGGACATGCCGAGTCCTGGCAGGACGCCAACGACACCGTCGAGGCGATTCGACGTCGATTCGGCGCAGCGGCGATCGGCCCGGCTGCGTTGGCGACGCCGGCCGGGCTGCACGTGTTCGAACGCGGCGCCAAGTCGTGGGGGCCCGACGGACCGGGCGAGCGGCCTGCGCCGTCGTCCACCTCGGAGTCCTCACCCGTGTCGCAAGAACCCCCGCCTGCGCCCCATCGGGAGCAGTCGCAGACCACACGGCCCCGATAAGCTGAAACGAGGCCGTCGGACCTTTCGGTTCGGTCGGCCTTCGGGTACGTTCATACAGACGTCGATCTCGAGGAGGGTTGGAATGCCGCTTTCGGAGCACGAGCAACGGATTCTCCAGGAGATCGAGGCGCGTCTCTACGAGAGCGACCCGGCGCTCGCCCGCGAGGTGAGCACCACCACCCTGTACAGCCATGCCTTCCGCAACATCAAGTGGGCGGCGCTCGGCTTCGTGATCGGCACGGTGGTGATGGTCGCCTCGCTGTCGACCCACTGGGCCATCGCGTTCGTCGGGTTCCTGGGGATGCTCCTGTGCGCGCTGGCCATCGAGCGCAACGCCCGCAAGATGGGCCGTGCCGGATGGCAGCAACTCACCGGGTCGCAGCAGCGTGACGGGATGCGGTCCATTCTCGGATCCACCGGCCAGAAGATGCGCGACCGGTTCCAGAAGAACGTCGAGGACTGAGCGCCCCGTTCATCTCCGGCGAGCCCCGCCTAGCGCCGAGCACGGCGTCGTCAGTGCCAGGCTGCCCGCCAACGTTCTGCCGCCGTGCTTCGTGAACGGGCGCCTGCGGTGACCATGTCCGCCATCTGCGCGGCGAGATGGGCCTGGTCGGCGTCGGCACCGTCGGGGGAATACCGCGCTGCGGTGACGGCCTCGGCCAGCGGTGCCACCGGGAGGTCGTCCCCGAAACGGTGACGGACCCGCTCTGCCAGCTCGGGGGCGGTCTCGCCCACCTCGGGTCGGATCCCGAGCCAGGCCAGGGCCTCCACGGCCTCGGTCCAGGCGACCCGCACCCGGTCATCGTCGCTGCGGCAACCCCGCCGTCGCCGTTGCCGGCGCAACGGCCGCCACAACGCCGGACCGAACAGCATCGCGAGGATCACCGCAACCGGGACCACCAGTACCGGCGCCAGCAGCCCGCCGCCGATCCCATCGCCCGCCCCGGAGGCCCCTCCCTCCGCGCCGTCCACCGGGGTGGAGTTCGTCGAGCTCTCCACGGGCGGCACCGGTGTCGAGTCCGATGGGGTCGCAGGCGTGCTGGCTGCGGTCGACGAGGTCACCGGCGGCTGAGGCAAAGGCACGCTGTCCTGGGTCTCCTCGGTGTTGGTGTACGGCGCGTTCGGCGCGCCACGTCCCGGCGTCGGCTCGAAGAGCACCCAGCCTGCGCCCGGGAGGTACACCTCGGGCCAGGCATGGGCGTGCCGGCCCCGCACGACCGTCGTGGTGGGCTGCCCGGCGACGGGGTCGCCGGGCGTGAAGCCCACGGCCACCCGGGCCGCCAACCCGACCGAGCGCGCCATCGCGGCGTAGGTGCCCGCGAACTGCTCGCAGTAGCCGGCCCGTGCCGGGGAGAACAGGAAGTCCTCGATCGAGTCGATGTCCTGCCCGCCCGGCACGTTGGTGGAGTAGGTGAAGGTCCGGCGGAAGTACTCCTGCAGCGCCAGTGCGGCGTCGTAGGCCGTAGGTGCTCCGGCAGTGATGTCCGAAGCCAGTGACTCGACCCGTTCAGGGAAGGCCCGGGGCAGACGCAGGTACTGCTGCTGGATCTCGGCGGGGACTGTTCCCCTCGCCGCCCGGAGCTGGTCGGCGCTGAGGTTCGTCAGCGCCGAGTTCACGGTGTAGTCCATGCCGTCGGAGGTTGCGCCGTCGGCGATCAGGGTCGAGGTGGTGGCGTCCCAGCGGACGCCACCGTCGGTGCCGGTGATCATGCGGGCCTCGTAGGCCGCCGGCAGCCAGATCTGATCGAGCGACGCGATCTCGTAGTGCTGGTCCACCGAGCGGAAGGCACCGCTGCGCGTCTCCGCTCGGGGCAACTCGCCGCTGACCTTCTGGAACGGCTTGGACGAGCGCCACGTGCGGCCGTCGAACTCGTCGAGGGCCGTCAGGCGCCAGTAGGCGTGTTCCGGGCTGTCGACGGTGAACATCACCTGTTCACGTTGGTCGACCAGTCGTTGGCGGATGTCGACCAACGGGGACCGGGTGCTGCGCGTGTCCCGCCCACCGCCGAGGTCACGCACGTCGAGCAGACCACCATCGCCCGAACCGGGCAGGAACGGGCCTGTCGCGGCAGCCAGCACCACCGAGGCCACGATGAGCGCCGTTCCGGTGCGCAGCTGCCCGCGTACGCCACGTGCCGCATGGCCGCGTACCCACGCAGGTCCGCTCTGCAGCCGGGACGCCCGCTGCACCAGCAGGAAGGTCAGGGCGCTGAGGAAGAACAGCACGGTGCTGCCGAGGCGCCCCTCGTCGGCGCCGAGCAGTGCCGCGAACACGAACAGCGACCCGGCCGGAACGATGGCCTCCACCGACGCCCGCAGCCGGAACGCCGCCCAGTCAGCGAGGAAGGCGGCGATCCAGAACGCCACCGCCGAGCCGGCGACGAAGCCACTGAGCGCCTCCACCGGGGCCCGATCGTGGCGGAACCGGTCCATGCCGTCGGCCAGGTCGGCCCGGAACACCTCCCAGGTCACCCCGTTGGGCAGGCCGAACTGGGTTGTCGAACGGTAGAAGATCCAGCTCAACACCACGCCCATGGCCAGCAGCGATGCCGCCGCGGCCAGTCCGACGGGTACCCGAACCCGACGCAGCGCCCCAGCAAGCAGGTGCGAGCAGGTGGCGGCCAGCAGCACCGGCACCAGGAACGACCACCCGACGAAGAGCCGGCCGAAGCCGTACGCCGCGCCGGCACTGAGCAACCACAGACACACCTCGGCCGCGACCCGGAGCGGGCCGTGCGACGTGCGCCCGTCCGGCGCGGGTTCACCCCGCTCCCTCGGCGGACTGCCGCTCGGATCGGGACGCGGCGGCGCCTGGGCGCTGATGGTCCCGGTCATCGTCGGACCCCACTGCGCTGCTGGGCGGTCGAGGTGGCGGCCGAGCCGTTCCAGCGCGTGGCGAAGGCCGCTCCGGCGGGACAATGCAGCAGCCCCGGCACGGCGGCGCCTCGACCCACCACCGTTGTCGCGTCCGGTTGGTCCCGACCGGTATCGCCCGGGGCCGGGTGGTCGGCGTCGAAGGAAACGGCCACCACCAGGCCGTAGCGCCCGCTCAGGGTGGCCAGGCGCACCGCCTCCGCCGTACCGACGGCAGCGGCGAGGACCACCAGCGATCCACCGGAGTCGCCGCGGGCGAGCCGATCGAGCCCCGTGGACAGAGAGACATCCGCATCCGGCTGCTGAACGGCGAGCCGGAACAGCAGTGCGTCGAGATGGCCCGGGCCTGCCCCGAACCCCGAGTCGGTGCCGGCCGAGGTACACAACCGGATCTGGTCACCAGCGGCGCACGAGGCCGCCAGCAGAGACGCAGCAGCGGCCACGACCTCATCGAAGCGTGCCGCGGTCATACGTTCCGCCGAGACGTCGAGCAGCACGGTGGCGCGTTCCTGCCACGGCTGTTCGTGCTGGCGAACCACGAGTTCGCCGGTGCGAGCCAGGGTCGGCCAGTGCACCCGGCGGAGATCGTCTCCGACGGCATAGGGCCGCAGGGCGAAGAAGTCCTCCCCGGTGGCGGCAAGCGCGTTCGGGTTGCGCGTTGCCGCACGGGCGTCCTGACCGGAGGCGTGCGCCACGGGCAGGAGGGGTTCGATCGCCGGGTACACCACCAGCTCCAGCTCGTCAGCGAGCGCCACCCTCCGGGAGCACAGGCCGAAGGGATCAGCCAACTCCGCCTCGAGGGGCCCGACCGTCATCCTGCCCCGACGGGTGGTCGGCAGCTGGTAGGCCGCGCCTGCTTGCTCGCCGGCGCGGAGCGGCCCGATCCACATCGACGCCCCCCGGGTACCGCTGACCGCATCGCGCACGCGCAACGTGGTGCTGCGCCGGCGGCCCTCGTTGTGCAACGCCAGCTCGACGAGGCCCTGGCCGCCCTGGTGCAACCGACCCGGACTGACCGACCGCGTCACCTCGAGCCGGACCCGCACGACGTTGACCCACACCAGCGCCACGCCGACGAGCGCCACCAGGCCGGCGCCGAGCAGGTACAGCTCGGTGGTGCCGAGCACCCGACCGGCGGCGATCAGCCCGACCGCCCCGACGATGGTCGTCCAACCGCCGCGGGTCAGCACGGCGGCCACCCGCAGCGCACCCGGCCGGGCGGGGCCGAGCAGTCCGACGCTGCCGGGCCGACGGGCCGCGGTCCGACGGACACCCGACCGACGACGATCACCGGCACCGCCGCTCGCTCAGCGCCCGGCCGGCACGGGCACCGGAACCTGGGCGAGCACGTCGGCCACCACCCGGGCTGCCGAGTAGCCCTGCATCCGTGCCTCGGGGGTGAGCAGCAGACGGTGGGCCATGACCGGCTCGGCCAGGGCCTTCACGTCATCGGGGATCACGTAGTTACGCCCTGCGGCGGCGGCGCGGGCCCTGCAGGCACGCAGCATCGCCAACGTCGCCCGTGGCGACAGGCCGATCCAGACCGAAGGATGGTGGCGCGACACCGTGGCCAGATCGACGAGGTACTCCTTGATCGCCGGGGCCACATGGACCGACCTCGCAGCGGCGATCATGGCCTCGAGCCGGGGCCCCGACAGCACCGGTCCCATGGCGGCAAGGGCATCGCTGCGGCCGTGTGCTTCGAGGATGGCCAGCTCGTCGGCCCGTGTCGGGTAGCCCATCGAGATGCGCATGAGGAACCGGTCGAGCTGCGAGTCGGGCAGCGGGTAGGTCCCTTCGTGCTCGACCGGGTTCTGGGTGGCGATCACCAGGTGCGGCAGGGGCAGCGGATAGGTGGTGCCGTCCACCGTCACCTGCGCCTCGGCCATGGCCTCGAGCAACGCGGACTGGGTCTTGGGCGAACCCCGGTTGATCTCGTCGGCGAGCACGATCGAGTTGAACACGGGACCCGGCCGGAACGTGAACGACGCGCTGGCCCGGTCGTACACCGTGACCCCGACGACGTCGGAGGGCAGCAGGTCGGGGGTGAACTGGACCCGGCCGAAGGAGGTCTCGAGCGACGTGGCCAGAGCCTTGGCCAGGGTGGTCTTGCCGACCCCGGGCCGGTCCTCGATCAGCAGGTGCCCCTCGGCCACCAGACACAGGACCACCAACTCGACCGCAGCGCGTTTGCCCTGGATGGCCTTTTCGATGTTGCGGACCACCGAGCTGAATCGTTCGGCGAAGGCGACGGCGTCGGCAGCGGAGAGCTCGGGGCCGCTCGGGGCCCTCGAGGCAGCGGGGGTGTCGGCACCGACCGCAGACCTGGTGCCGCTGGGGGACTCCTGGGGCAACGCTGGCTCCTGTGACGGGCGGTGCCGGCACCACCGGGTGCGACACGTCGGCTACCTCGTGCAGGGTAGTGGCGCGACTGCGGCTAGCCGCTGCGACCGTGCCTTGCACGCCGGCTCGGTGCAGGCCGGCCGGTACGGTCGTCGGCATGCGATCCGGTCCGGTCCTGGCCATCGACATCGGCGGCACCAAGCTCGCGTCCGCAGTGGTCGACGCCGACGGAACGTGCCACGCCCGTCGCAGCCGCCCGACACCGCCGAGCACCCCGACCACGAGCCCGTCCACCACCGACCGGGATGCGGTCGAGCTCCTCGATGCCGTGGTGGGTCTGGCCAGTGAGTCCCTGCACGCCTGGGCGGGCTCGGCCGCCGCAGGGTCACAACCGGTGGTCGCGCTCGGCGTGGGCTGCGGCGGCCCGATGACCACCGGGGGAGAGCTGGTCTCGCCGCTCAACATCGCCGCCTGGCGGGACTTCCCGCTGCGCCGCGCCCTGCGTGACGCCTTCGGTCTGCCGGTCTTCGTCGACAACGACGCCAAGGCGCTGGCCCGTGCCGAGGGCTGGCTCGGTGCGGCTCGCCATGAACGGAACTACCTGGCGATGGTGGTCTCGACCGGCGTGGGGGCCGGCATCGTGGTGGACGGGCGGTTGGTCGACGGGAGCTCCGGCAATGCCGGCCATCTCGGCCACGTGATCGTCGAGCCGGACGGACGGCGCTGTCCCTGCGGGGCGCAGGGCTGCCTCGAGGCGGAGACCTCGGGCACCGCCCTCGCCGCCATGACCGGCCGTCCCGCCGCAGAAGCCCCCGTGGAGCTGCGCAGGCGCACCGGCCGGCTGGTGGGGCGGGCCGTGGCCTCGGCGGTCAGCCTGTTGGACCTGCGGCTCGCGCTGGTCGGCGGGTCGGTGGCCCTGGGCTTCGGCGAACCGTTCTTCACCGCCGCCAACGCCGAACTGGCCGAACGGAGCCGCCTGTCGTTCGCGGCCGGCGCCCGGATCGTCCCCGTCGGTCTGGGCGAGCTGAGCCCGTTGCTCGGTGCTGCGGCGGTGGCGCTGGGCCATCCCGACCCCGGCCGGTCCGCACCAGCGGCGAGTTCCGGCCCCTCCTGAGGACCGATCGGCCCGGGCATCGAGCGGCCGACGCAACGAGCCGGGTGGGAACCGAGGGCGGAGCGAACTGGCTATCGTGCTGGGCGATGGCTCCTGATCCAGGTGTTGCAGCCCGTCCACTCCCGGTCCTGCGGACGGTGCCACCGGCGGTCGTGGGGGCCCTGCTGGGGCGGCTGGTGCGCCGTCCGTCGCTGTGGCCGGTCGCTGCACGACAGTTCCGGGACCTCGCCGCACCGGGCTGGTGGCGACGTCCCCCGTTCCTGCCGCTACCCCCGGCCGACTACGCCCGGTTCCGGTTCCAGACGATGTACGGCGGCCGCGGGGCCGTTCCGGACGATGAGCCGGGCGCAGCCGCCGACGACGTCGTCCGTTGGCTGGAGTGGGCCGGACGCGAACGACGGGCGATCAGCCACCACTGACGGTCAACAGGTCCGACGGTCAGCGGTCGGTGCGGGTCCGTGCGCTGCGACGTTCGCTGCGCTCGATGGCCAGCCCGATCAGGCGGTCGATCAGCTCGCCGTAGCCCACGCCACTGGCCTGCCACAGCTTGGGGTACATCGAGATCGGGGTGAATCCCGGGATGGTGTTCACCTCGTTGAGCAGCGGACCGCGGGCCGGACCGGTCTCCTCGTAGAAGAAGTCGACCCTGGCCATGCCCTCGGCGCGGCAGGCCCGGAACGCGGCGATCGCCAGTCGTCGGAACTGCTCGGCGACGGCCTCGTCGAGCGCTGCCGGGATCACCAGCTCGGCCCGGCCGTCGTGGTACTTGTCCTCGTAGTCGTAGAACTCGGCGCCGGGGATGATCTCGCCCGGCACGGAGACCTGCGGGTCGAGGTTGCCCAGCACCGCCAGCTCGATCTCGCGTCCGACGACCGCCTCCTCGACCACGATCCACTCGTCGTAGGAAAGGGCAAGATCCACCGCTGCGGCCAGCTCTCCCGGGCCGTGCACCTTGGACACCCCGACCGACGAACCCATGTTGGCCGGTTTGACGAAGCACGGGTAGCCCAGGTCGGCGCCGATCCGGTCGGCGAGGTCGGCGGGCAACTCGTCGGCCCGCCAGGTCAGCCACCTGGCCTGGGGGATGCCGTTGAAGGCGAACACCTCCTTCGCCTTGGCCTTGTCCATGGCCAGGGCCGATGCCAGCACCCCGGCTCCGACGTAGGGAACTCCGGCCAACTCGAGCAGGCCCTGTACCGTGCCGTCCTCACCGAACGGTCCGTGCAGCAGGGGCAGCGCCACCACCGGACCGGCGGCCGCGAGCACCGGCATCGGATCCACGTCGGGTCCCGCCACCTCGAGCGCGTCGGGCAACGCACCGGGCCCTTCGGCCAAGGCCGCACGGGCCGCCTCGGCGAGCATCCACCGGCCATCGCGGCCGATGGCCACCGGGGTGACGTCGTAGCGCTCGGGGTCGACCGCCCGAAGCACGTGGCTGGCCGTCACCCGGGACACGTCGTGTTCGGCCGACTGTCCACCGAAGAGCACCAGGAGCTTGATCCGCGAGGGCACTGTTCCGACGGTAGTGGGCCGCGAACGGTCCGTCGGTGATCGTCCGCCGCCCCAGGGACCAGCAAGGCAGCCGAGGCCGCAGCGGGGCCCGGGGCAGCCTTCGGGCGGAAGACGGCCATGGGGCCGGGCGCCGTTGCCGACACCCGACCCCACGTGCATCCGCCGTTGAATGCCGCCACAAGAAGCCGCCGCCGAAGTGGACGGCGACCAGTGGACCCGACCGACCGTCGCCGTGCCGGGCCACGACCATGACGGAGATCCGCCCGGGCCGCTCGAGGCAATGGCCTCGCCCGCAGCCTAGCCATCGGCAGGGCTCAGGCTGTCCGCGCCCCCCACCACGCCGGCACACCCCGGGCACGGTGGCCGCGCTGCGCGCCGAGCGGCGCGCAGCGATACCGTGGCCCGCCATGACGCCGGCCAACTCCACGTTCTCCGCTCTCGGTACGACGATCTTCGAAGTGATGTCGCGCCTGGCCGAGCAGCACGGGGCGGTCAACCTCGGGCAGGGGTTCCCGGACGAGGGCTACCCCCAGGACGTGCTGGCCAAGGCGGCCGAGGAGACGCTCACCGGCTGGAACCAGTACCCGTCGATGATGGGGGTGCCCGAGCTGCGACAGGCCGTCGCCGAGCACGGGTCCCGCTTCTACGGGCTGGACCTGGACTGGTCGACGGAGACCCTCGTGACCTCCGGCGCGACGGAGGCCCTGGCCGCCTGCCTGCTCGGGCTGGTCGAACCCGGCGACGAGGTCGTCCTGTTCCAGCCGCTGTACGACTGCTACCTGCCGATCGTGCGGCGCGGCGGCGGCGTGCCCCGCTTCGTCAACCTGCGGCTGCCGGACTGGTCCTTCACCCGTGAGGACCTCGAGGCGGTGTTCAACGAGCGCACCCGGGTCGTTGTCCTCAACAACCCGCTCAACCCCTCGGCGAAGGTGTTCAGCCGCGACGAGCTCGAGCTGCTCGCCGAGTTCGTCATCGCCCATGACTGCGCCGTCGTGTGCGACGAGGTCTACGAACACCTGGTGTTCGACGGACGTCAGCACATCCCGTTGATGACCCTGCCCGGCATGCGCGACCGCTGCGCCAAGGTCGGCTCGGCCGGCAAGACGTTCAGCCTGACCGGCTGGAAGGTCGGCTACGTCTCGGCCGCGCCGAACCTGCTCCAGCCGATCGCCAAGGCCCACCAGTTCCTCACCTTCACCACCCCGCCGAACCTGCAGCAGGCGGTGGCCTTCGGCCTGCGTAAGGACGCGACCTACTTCGCGGACCTCGCAGCGTTCATGGCCGGTCAGCGCGACAAGCTCAGCGCCGGCCTACGCGCAGTCGGCTTCGAGGTGCTCGAGTCCGCAGGCACCTACTTCGTCGACGTCGAGCTGACCTCGCTGGGCTGGACCGCCGGCGATGTCGAGTTCTGCCAGCGGCTGGTGCGTGAGGTCGGCGTTGCGGCGGTGCCGATCAGCGCCTTCTACGACCAGGACCCACTGACCAACGTGGCCCGCTTCTGCTTCTGCAAACGCGACGCCACCATCGAGCTGGCCCTGGAGCGACTGGCCGCAGGCCTGCCCCGGATGCTCGCCGGCTGAGGGCGCGGTGTACCCGCCGGTCACGCGGCCCCGTGATCGGCGGCCCCGCTCAGCGGGCGATCAGCTCGATCTCGACCCGCGCGCCGAGCGGCAGACCGGCGACCGCCACGGTCGAGCGGGCCGGGTAGGGCGCCGCGAACACCGTGGCGTAGACCGCGTTCATGGCTGCGAAGTCGGCCATGTCGACGAGGAACACGTTGGCCTTGACCACGTCGTCGAAGGTGCGCCCGGCGGCGTCGAGCACCGCAGCGAGGTTGGCGAACACCTGGGTGGTCTGTGCCCCGACGTCACCGGGCACCAGGGCACCGGTGGCCGGATCGAGCGGGGTCTGGCCCGACAGGTAGAGCAGCTCACCGGCCCACACGGCGTGCGAGTACGGGCCGACAGCGGGCGGGGCGGCAGGGGCGGAGATGGCGTCGCGCATGGCTGCCGATGCTACGGGCCACCGTCCGGGGACAGCGGGCACGCCGCACAAGTGGAAGGGCTGGACGGATCGAGGGGAGTCGGTCCGCCTCAGCGGAGAAAGGCGACCATGGCGTCGCGCAAGGCCGACACGTCCTGCACCCCGCACAGCTCCCGGGCCGAGTGCATGGCGAGCTGCGGGGCGCCCACGTCCACGGTGGGCATTCCCAGCTGCGCCGCCGTCAACGGCCCGATCGTGGAGCCACAGGCCAGGTCGCTGCGGGTGACGAAGCGCTGGAGGGGCACCCCCGCCCGGCGGCATGCGTCGACCCAGCGACCGGCCGTCACCGCGTCGGTGGCATAACGAAGGTTCGCATTGACCTTCAGCACCGGTCCGCCGTTGAGGGCGATGCGGTGGTCGGGCTCATGGCGGTCCACGTAGTTGGGGTTCGTGGCGTGCGCGCAGTCCGACGACAGACAGCACCCCTCGGTCAGCGCCCGCAGGTACCCGGCCCGGTCACCGCCTGCCGCCAACCAGATCCGTTCGAGCACCGACCCGAGAAACGCCCCGGCCGCGCCCTCGTGCGACGTCGAGCCGATCTCCTCGTGGTCGAACAGCACCACAGCGGTCACCGTGTCCGGTGCCTGCTCGGCGCGCTCGGCGAAACGGGCGAGCGCCGAGACCGCGGCGAAGCACGACAGTTGGTTGTCGATGCGCGGCGCGGAGACGAACTCGCGACGCAGACCGAGCAGGCGGCTCGGCTCGACCGGATGCACCATGGCGTCCCAGGCCAGCACGTCCTCGGCGTCGACCCCTGCGGCTGCGGCGATCACCGCGGCGAAGCGCACCGGATCCTCCGCCGAGGCCATGGCCCACATCGGCGCCAGATGCTGCTGACGGTTGAGCACCAGGCCCTTGTCGTTGACCTCGCGGTCGAGGTGGATGGCCAGCTGCGGGATGCGCAACAGGGGTTCGTCGATGCGGAACAGCCGCACGGCACCACCATCGGGGCCCGCCACCGACACTCGGCCCGACAGCCCCAGGTCACGGTCGAGCCACGAGTTCAGCAGCGGCCCGCCATACACCTCGACACCGAGCTGGGCGAGACCGGCGCGTGCTCCGTCGGGCTGGGGCTTGATCCGCAGGTTCGGCGAGTCGGTGTGCGCGCCGATCAGCCGGAAGGTGGTGCCGGGGCCGACCCGCTCAGGGGCGAACCACGCCACCAGGCTCCCACCGCGCACCAGCAGCCACCGGCCCCCGCCCGCCGGGGCGTCCGACACCCGGGCGAAGCCCGCCCCTTCGAGCAGCCGGGCGGCCGTCTCCGCGGCGTGGTAGGGGGAGGGGGAGGCGTCGATGAACCCGATGAGGTCCTGCGCCACCGCGATCGCGTCGTCGCTCGACGGGTGTTCGTCCACGAATGCAGGCTACCCGCAGCGCTATCAATCGAATGGATGCTGTCGGAGGGCAGCAACTATTGTGCCGATCGGCTGCGGCAGGGCCAGTGCTGTCCCGGGCCGGAGCGAATCGGAATCCTCCGTTCCCCTTCGCCCCTCGATCCCCCCGGACGAACATGACCTCCCACGACTTCCCCTCCGCCCAGGGTCTCTACGACCCCCGTTTCGAACACGACGCGTGCGGTGTCTCCTTCATCGTCGACATGCACGGTCGCCGCAGCCACGACCTGGTGGCCAAGGCGTTCTCGGCGTTGTGCAACCTCGATCACCGTGGCGCCACCGGGGCGGAGGCCAACACCGGTGACGGCGCGGGCATGCTGCTGCAGATTCCCGACCGGTTCCTGCGCGAGGTGGTCGACTTCGAGCTGCCGGAGGCAGGCTCGTACGCCGTCGGCATGGCGTTCCTGCCCGCCGGGTCGATCACCGAGGCAGCCGTCGCCGAGGTCGAGCGGATCCTGGTCGACGAGGGCATCACCGTGCTCGGCTGGCGCGACGTGCCCACCGATGCGTCGGGTATCGGCTCGATGGCCCTGGCCGTCATGCCGGTGTTCCGGCAGCTGTTCGTGGCGGTGCCCGGTCTCAGCGGCATCGAACTCGACCGCCGTCTCTACCCGGCCCGCAAGCGCATCGAACACAGCCCGCTCACCGGCGACGACGGGGCCGAGGCCACGGTGTACTTCCCGTCGCTGTCGAGCCGCACCCTGGTCTACAAGGGCATGCTCACCACGCCGCAGCTCGGCGAGTTCTTCCCCGACATCCACGACGAGCGGATGGAGAGCGCCATTGCCATGGTGCACTCCCGCTTCTCGACCAACACGTTCCCGTCGTGGCCGTTGGCCCACCCGTACCGGTTCATCGCCCACAACGGCGAGATCAACACGGTCATGGGCAACCGCAACTGGATGCGTGCCCGCGAGGAGCTGATCGCCACCGACGCCATCGGCGGCGACCTCGAGCGCCTCTATCCGATCTGCACCCCGGGGGCCTCCGACACCGGCTCGTTCGACGAGGCGCTCGAGCTGCTGCACCTCGGCGGCTACGAGCTGCCCCATGCCGTGCTCATGATGATCCCCGAGGCCTGGGAACGGCACGAGACCATGAGCGCCTCCAAGCGGGCCTTCTATGACTTCCACGCCTCGCTGATGGAGCCGTGGGACGGTCCGGCATCCATCGGCTTCACCGACGGCACGGTGATCGGCGCGGTCCTCGACCGCAACGGCCTGCGCCCGTCCCGTTACTGGGTGACCGACGATGGCTGGGTGGTCATGGCGTCCGAGGCCGGCGTGCTCGACATCGACCCGTCGAAGGTCGTGCGCAAGGGCCGCCTCGAGCCGGGCCGCATGTTCCTGGTCGACACCCGCCAGGGTCGCATCGTGGCCGACGAGGAGATCAAGGAATCGCTTGCCGCCGCCCAGCCCTACGCCGAGTGGCTGGCCCAGGGCCGTTTCAAGCTCGAGGACCTGCCGGTGCATCCCGAGGCCGTCACGGCGTCGGACGAGGGCACGCTGCTGGCCCGCCAGCAGACCTTCGGCTACACCCTCGAAGACCTCTCGATCATCATGAGCCCGATGGCCAAGGCCGGGACCGAGGCCCTCGGCTCGATGGGCACCGACACACCGATCGCGGTGCTGTCGGCCCGCTCGCGGCTGCTGTTCGACTACTTCGCCCAGCTGTTCGCCCAGGTCACCAACCCGCCGCTCGACGCCATCCGGGAGGAGCTGGTCACGTCGCTGCGGACCGAGCTCGGCCCATCCCACAACATCTTCGATCCCGGCCCGCAGTCGGTTCGCCAGCTCGAGCTCGACACGCCCCTGCTGTCCAACGAGGATCTCGAGCGCATCCGCAACGCCAACGCCGCGGGCGACGTGCCGGAACTCTCCTGCACCACCATCTCGACCCTGTTCGACCCCACCGGTGGCGGTACCGCCATGCGTGCAGCCATCGAGCGCATGCGCCGCGAAGCCGACGAGGCCGTTGCTGCAGGGGCCAAGGTGCTGATCCTGTCGGACCGTGGCACGAGCCGCCACGCCGCACCGCTGCCGGCGCTGCTCGCCGTGGGCATGATGCACCACCACCTGATCCGCAACCGCGACCGCTTCCGGGTCGGCCTGGTCGTGGAGACCGGCGAGCCACGCGAGGTGCATCACTTCTGCCTGCTCCTGGGTTACGGCGCCGCCGCGGTCAACCCCTACCTGGCAGCCGAAACGGTTGCCGATCTCGCCCGCTCGGGTGAGCTGGTGCCCGATGGGGTGGCCCCCGGCGACACCTACGGCGCAGCCAAGGCCGCGGTGAAGAACTACCTGAAGGCCGCTGGCAAGGGTGTGCTCAAGGTGATGTCGAAGATGGGCATCTCGACCGTGGCGTCCTACACCGGCGCCCAGGTGTTCGAGGCGGTCGGCCTCGGCCAGGATTTGGTCGACGAGTTCTTCACCGGTACCACCTCCCGGCTCGGCGGCGTGGGGCTCGACGAGATCGCCACCGAGGTGTTGCGCCGTCACGAGGTGGCCTACCCCCGCAACCCGCTGCTGCTCGCCCATCGCGAGCTGATCGCGGGTGGCGAGTACCAGTGGCGGCGGGAAGGCGAGTACCACCTGTTCAACCCCGAGACCGTGTACAAGCTGCAGCACGCCACCCGCAACAAGCGTTACGAGATCTTCAAGGAGTACACCCGCGCCGTCGACGACCAGGCCCGCCACCTGGCCACCCTGCGCGGCCTGTTCCGCTTCCGCTCCGACGACCGGGCCCCGATCCCGATCGAGGAGGTCGAGCCGGTGACCGCGATCATCAAGCGCTTCGCCACCGGTGCGATGTCCTACGGGTCGATCTCGGCCGAGGCCCACGAGACCCTGGCCATCGCCATGAACCGCCTCGGCGGCAAGTCGAACACCGGCGAGGGCGGCGAAGATCCCGAGCGGTATGTGCCCGACGCCAACGGCGACCTGCGCCGCAGCGCCATCAAGCAGGTGGCCTCGGGCCGCTTCGGGGTGACCAGCGAGTACCTGGTCAACGCCGACGACCTGCAGATCAAGATGGCCCAGGGCGCCAAGCCCGGCGAGGGCGGGCAGCTGCCCGGTCACAAGGTGTACCCGTGGATCGCCAAGACCCGGCATTCCACCCCCGGTGTGGGCCTCATCAGCCCCCCGCCGCACCACGACATCTACTCCATCGAGGATCTGGCGCAGCTGATCCACGATCTCAAGAACGCCAACCCCGAAGCCCGCGTCCACGTGAAGCTGGTGGCCGAGGTCGGTGTCGGCACCGTGGCGGCCGGGGTGTCCAAGGCCCACGCCGACGTGGTGCTGATCTCCGGTCACGACGGCGGTACCGGCGCCAGCCCACTGACCTCGCTCAAGCACGCCGGCGCACCGTGGGAGCTCGGCCTGGCCGAGACCCAGCAGACGCTGCTGCTGAACCGGCTACGCGACCGCATCGTGGTCCAGGTCGACGGCCAGCTCAAGACCGGCCGCGACGTGGTGATCGCCGCGCTGCTCGGCGCCGAGGAGTTCGGCTTTGCCACCGCACCGTTGGTGGTGTCGGGCTGCATCATGATGCGGGTCTGCCACCTCGACACCTGCCCGGTCGGCGTGGCCACCCAGAACCCGGAGCTGCGCAAGCGCTTCAGCGGCAAGCCCGAGTTCGTGGAGACCTTCTTCGAGTACATCGCCGAGGAGGTCCGCGAGCTGCTCGCCGAACTCGGCTTCCGCTCGATCGAGGAGGCCATCGGCCGAGCCGACCTGCTCGACACCAGCGACGCCGTCTCGCACTGGAAGGCCAGCGGGCTGTCGCTCGCCCCGATCTTCTTCGTCCCCGAGGTCGCCGAGGGCGACGCCCGGCACTGTGTCACGACCCAGGACCACGGTCTCGACAAGGCCCTCGACCGGACCCTCATCGAGCTGGCGGCCCCGGCCCTCGAACGGGGCGAGCCGGTTGCCATCGAGCTGCCGATCCGCAACGTCAACCGCACCGTCGGCACGATGCTCGGCTACGAGGTGACCAAGCGCTACGGCGGTACCGGCCTGCCCGATGGCACCATCAACGTGCACTTCGTCGGCTCCGCCGGCAACAGCTTCGGAGCCTTTCTGCCCGCCGGCATCACCCTGCGGGTCGAGGGCGATGCCAACGACTTCACCGGCAAGGGCCTCTCCGGCGGACGGCTGGTGGTGCGTCCGCACCGCAGCGCCACCTTCGAGGCGGCCGAGAACATCGTGGCCGGCAACGTGTGCCTCTACGGGGCGACCTCGGGTGAGGCGTTCCTCAGCGGCATGGCCGGCGAGCGTTTCGCCGTGCGCAACTCCGGGGCCACCGCCGTGGTTGAGGGTGTCGGCGACCACGGTTGCGAGTACATGACCGGCGGCACGGTGTTCGTGTTGGGCCGCACCGGGCGCAACTTCGGTGCCGGGATGTCGGGTGGTGTGGCCTTCGTGCTCGACGCCGACGGCAGCTTCGCCACCCGGGTCAACCCCGAGATGGTCGAGCTCGAGCAGCCCGACGCCGAGGACCGGGCGCTGATCGCCATGTGGCTGCGACGCCACCACGAGGAGACCGAGTCGGTGCGGGCAGCCGAGCTGCTCGCCGGGGGCGAGTCCGCCCTCGACCGTTTCGTCAAGGTCATGCCTCGCGACTACAAGCGGGTGCTCGAAGCCGAGCGCGCCGCACGGGAACGCGGCGACGACCCCATCGCCGCCATCATGGCCGCCGCGCACGGCTGAGACGAGGACGCAGGACATGGGAGACATCAGAGGATTCCTGAAGGTCGGTCGGGAACTGCCGACCCGACGCCCGGTGCCGGTACGGCTGCGCGACTGGAACGAGGTCTACGAGCCCTTCGACGAGGCCAAGCTGCAGGATCAGGCGTCACGTTGCATGAACTGCGGGATCCCGTTCTGCAACAACGGCTGCCCGTTGGGCAACATCATCCCCGACTGGAACGACCTGGTCTACAAGGACCGCTGGCGCGAGGCCATCGAACGACTGCACGCCACCAACAACTTCCCCGAGTTCACCGGGCGGCTGTGCCCGGCACCGTGCGAGGCAGCCTGTGTGCTCGGCATCAATGCCGATCCGGTCACCATCAAGCAGGTCGAGGTCACCATCATCGACCGGGCCTGGGACGAGGGTTGGGTCGTTCCGCTGCACCCGCCGGTCAAGACCGGCAAACGGGTGGCCGTGGTCGGCTCCGGCCCCGCCGGGCTCGCCGCGGCCCAGCAACTCACCCGGGCCGGTCACGACGTGGTGGTCTATGAGCGGGCCGACCGCGTCGGCGGCCTGCTGCGCTACGGCATCCCGAACTTCAAGATGGAGAAGCGGTTCCTCGACCGCCGCCTCGAGCAGATGCGTGCGGAAGGCACCGCGTTCCGCGTCAACGCCAACGTCGGGGTCAATGTCGATCCGTCCGAGCTCGACGGCTATGACGCCGTGGTCCTCGCCGGCGGTGCCACCGCAGCACGGGACCTTCCGATCCCCGGTCGGCAGCTGAACGGGATCCATCAGGCGATGGAGTACCTGCCTCAGGCCAACCGCCTCACCGAGGGCGACACCGTCGAGGGCCAGATCCGGGCCGACGGCAAGCGGGTGGTGGTGATCGGTGGCGGTGACACCGGCGCCGACTGCCTCGGTACCGCCCACCGTCAAGGCGCGGTCAGCGTGCACAGCTTCGAGATCATGCCGCAGCCGGGACCGGCCCGCGACACCGTCGGCAACCCCTGGCCGACCTGGCCGAACATCTTCCGGACGGCCTCCGCCCACGAGGAGGGCGGTGAGCGCTGGTACGCGGTCACCACCACCGAGTTCCGCGGCGACGCCGACGGCAACGTCACCGGTCTGCGTGGTCACCAGGTGGAGATGCAGCTGGTCGATGGTCGGCCCAGCTTCGTCGAGGTGCCCGGCACGGCGTTCGAGCTGGAGGCCGAGCTGGTGCTGCTGGCCCTCGGCTTCACCGGGCCCGAGCGCGGACCGATGCTCGAGCATCTCGGCGTCGAGCTCGACGCCCGGGGCAACGTGGCCCGCAACGACGGCTGGCGCACCAGCTCCGACAAGGTGTTCTGCTGCGGGGACATGGGCCGCGGCCAGAGCCTGATCGTCTGGGCGATCGCCGAGGGCCGCTCCTGCGCCGCTGCGGTGGACCGCCAGCTCATGGGCGACACGCTGCTGCCCACCCCGGTCGATCCCACCACCGTCGCCCTCCGCTGACGGTCCCTGCGGGCGTCGGTCGCCATCAACCGCCGCCCCGGCATCTCCCTCGCGCCGGCCGGCGGGGTGGGGGGTGGCGTCGAACGGCTTCGGCCGCGGCGGGTTGGACGGTGTCCGTGGCAACGGCCGGTTCGTCCCCTAGCGTGGGGAGCGTACGTCACGGTTCGGCCTCCGCAGAGGTGGGCAGTGACGAGTGGTCGTAGCCCGTCCTCGCACGGGCCACGACCGTTCCTGATCACGACCGGGAGGCGTTGCGCCCGATGCTTGCCAAGTTGACCGTCGCCTCCAGGCTGGCGACGATGCTCGTGGTGCCGCTGGCGACGGTCATCGCTCTCGCGGCGCTCGGTGCGTCCGGATCAGCCGTGGCGCCCTGGGTCTTCGTGCTGGTCGGCATCGCCGGAATCGCCGGCTCTCTGCTGGTGACCGTCGCGGTCAGCCGCACGCTGGTGCGCCCGCTGCGGGAGCTGGCCACCGCAGCGGAGGACATCGCGGAACACCACCTGCCCGCCGCGGTGGCCTGGCTGCAGGCCGGCCGTGAGGAGTGGGCGGCGCCGATCGGCGAGCTCGACGTCGGTGCCGGTGGTGAGCTCGGGCGTCTGGCCGCAGCCTTCGACCGGGTCAAGCAGGTGTCCGTCAGCACCGCCCAACAACAGGGAGCCCTGGTTCGCAGGGGCATCAGCGACCTGTTCGTGAACCTCACCCGGCGCAACCAGGAGCTGCTCACCCGCCAGATCGAGTACATCGACCGCCTCGAGGCCGACGAGGCGGATCCGGACCGTCTGGAAGGGCTGTTCCGCCTCGACCATCTCGCCACCCGCATGCGGCGCAACACCGAAAGCCTCCTCGTGCTCGCCGGCGCCGAGCCTGCGCGGCGCAGCGGCCGGCCCGTCGAACTCGGCGAAGTCGTGCGAATGGCGGTCAGCGAGGTGGCGGAATACCCCCGGATCCGTCTCGCCGCGCTCGATGACGTCATGGTCAGCTCAGCAGCAGCGGTGGACACCGCCCACCTCCTCGCCGAACTGCTCGAGAACGCCGCGCTCTACTCGCCGCCCGATCGCGGCGTCGAGGTGTCCGGCACCGTCGGCGAACAGGGCGGCTATCTCGTCACGGTGAGCGACGAAGGCCTCGGCTTCGCACCCGACGCCCTGGCCCGGGCCAACGCCGTGCTCGAGAACCCGCCGCTGATCGGACTCGACCTCGGACCCTCTCTCGGCTTCGTCGTGGTGGGCCGCGTCGCCCAGCGCCACGGCATCACCGTGCGGCTGTCTCCCGGTGCGCACGGCGGAACGACGGCAACCGTGACGCTGCCGGCAGGTGTTGCTGCACGCATGACCAGGGCCGATGACGCGCCACCCGCCGTGCCGATCGCGCCGACACCTCCCGTCGCCCCACCCGCCCTCATCACGACACCTGCCGCACCCAGCCCGGTGCAGCCTCCGGCCCCGGTGCCCGCCTCCGCCCCTGCGGTCGAGCCCGTCCCGGTCGGCGAGGCCGCTTCGGTTGTCCCGACCAGCGAGACCGACGACGGGTCCGACCCCGACGCCGTGCACGGACAGGCGATGCCTCCGGTGCGGTCGCTGTCCATCGGGCGGGTGCCGCCGCTCCCGCCGGTAGGCACCACAGGGACCGGACTGGCCGTGGACACCCCCGCACCGGTGACCGATGAGCTCGGCGTGTTCACCCACGAGACCGCTACCGACGGGTACCAGCCGCACCACGACGAGGTGGCGCTGGCCCAGCAGTTCGCCCATGCCGAGGATTCCACCCGAGCGGCCGGTTTCGGCCTGGCCGCGGAGTTCGAGCTGGTCGAGGAGTTCGAGCTGCTCGAGGACACAGACGGCTCCGGCACGCCGGCGACCCCGCTCACCCCGGAAGAAACCGCTGCCCGGCTCGGGTCGCTGTTCAGCACCGCCTCCATGGTGGCGGCCATGCCCCCGGTTCATCCCGCCCCGCCGCCGGCCGTCCCCGAGCCCGGCCCCCCAACGGAACTCGGGAGCGACCTGGGTCCGGTCGCACCGGTGACCTCGATCGTCGACGCAGCCAGCCGGTTCGCCGGCCCGTCGATCGCCGAGCGGGCCGGCAACGAGCACGACGACGAGGGCATCGTTGCGGGCGCGACCCCGCTGCCGTCCCGTCGTCCGAGCGCAGGCCTGATCAGCCGGCCGCTGGCGTCGGTCTCCACCGATGGCCCGGCGGGCAGGACGTCGCCCGACGAGGGCTCGGCTGATGACGCCCCGCGCTCGCCACGTCAACAGCTGCGCGAACTGAGCCGCTCCAGCGAGGTCACGACGAGTCCCCGGGTGGTCGCCAGCCAACGCTCGCCCGAGGAAGTCCGGCGGATGCTGTCGCGCTATCGAAGCGGCCTCGAGCAGGGCCGTACTGCGGCATTCACGCCTCCGGGGACCCCGACGACGACGTCCGAGGCGCCGCCGGTGCGCGAGCCCGGCCTCCCGCTCCGCGCTGCACCGCCGCCACCTCCGCCATCCGCGCCACCCGCGCCACTCGATCCGGCCGGCGCCGAGCCGCGTCCCGGGGCCGAACACGGGCACACCGGGGAGGACGGGACATGGCCGCGCTGAGTCCGCGTGCCGATGCGGTCTACCGGCTGCTCGACGGTTTCGTCGGTGGCGTGCCCGGCATCACCGAGAGCGTCGTGGTGTCCTCCGACGGTTTGCCGATGGCGAGCTCACGCGGCCTCGACCGTGACGCCGCCGACCGGTTCGCCGCGGTCGCATCGGGCCTGATCGGCCTCGCCTACGGTGCAGCCGGCCGCTTCGGAGGTGGAGCCGTGCGCGAGGTCGTCATCGAGATGGAGCACGCGTTCATCTTCGTGACCGGCATCTCGGACGGTTGCTGCCTCGCCGTGGTCGCGGTGTCGAACTGCGACGTGGGGCTGGTGGGCTACGAGATGGCCGTGCTCGTCGAACGCCTCGGCCCGGCGCTGACGCCGGACGTACGCGAGGAGTTGCGCACGGGGGTGGTCCGATGACCGGCATCGGCAACGACCCGACCGGGCGCGAACCCCGTGACGCCGACGAGCTCGGCGGTCGGGTGCGTCCCTACACGATCACCGGCGGTCGCACCCGTGCCGCGGGCATCGACCTGCCGGTGGAGGCGCTGCTGCAACGTACCGAGCGGGGAGCGCAAGCGCTACCCGCAGCCCGGATGGAACGGCGTCGCATCCTCGAGCTGACGGTCGAACCGTTGTCGGTGGCCGAGGTCTCGGCCAGGGTCGGGGTCCATCTCGGCGTGGCGCGGGTACTCCTCGGCGATCTGGCTGCCGAGGAGCTCGTGGTCGTGCACCGACCGCCGAGCACCGAGGGGACCAACCAACTCGATCTGGCGCTGCTCGAACGGGTCCTCGACGGTCTGCGAGCGCTCTGAGATGGCCCCCGAGCCGGACGAGATCGTCCCGATCCCGGTCAAGATCATCGTCGCCGGGGGCTTCGGGGTCGGCAAGACCACCTTCGTCGGAACGGTGTCGGAGATCCTGCCGCTCACCACCGAGGCGCCCTTGACCGAGATGTCCCGCGGCGTCGACGACGCCGGCCGTCGCACCGGCAAGACCGCCACCACGGTGGCCATGGACTTCGGCCGGATCACCCTGGGCTCCGACCTGGTGCTGTACCTGTTCGGCACCCCCGGCCAGGCACGGTTCCAGTTCATGTGGGACGACCTGGTCCGAGGCGCCATCGGGGCGGTGGTCCTCATCGACACCGAACGGTTGGCCGATTCCTTCGATGCGGTCGACTACTTCGAGCGGCTCGGCATGCCCTTCGTCGTGGCCGTCAACACCTTCGACGGGATCCGCCGCCATCGGTTGGCCGATGTGCGTGAGGCCTTGGCGCTCGCCGACACCATCCCGCTCGGCTACTGCGACGCCCGCGACCGCGTCTCGACCCGAGACACGCTGATCGGTCTGGTCCAGCACGCCCTGCTGCAGGCCACGGCCTGACAGGCCGGATCGGCGCCGTCCGGGGCCGACGGCCTAGGGTCGGCCCATGACCCGCCTCTCCAAGCTGTCCCGTTCGCTCGCCGGTCGCACCGCCATCGTGACCGGGGCCGGTTCCGGCATGGGCCGCGCCACGGCCCACCTCCTCGGCGACGAGGGCGCCAAGGTTGCCGTCGTCGACGTGAACGCCGACACGGTTGCCCAGGTGACCGCCGAGCTGACCGGCGCCGGCTACGACGCCCGGGGCTACGTGACCGACCTGTCCGACGCCGCCCAGATCGAGGCGTTGGTCCCGAAGGTACGGGCCGAGCTCGGGCCCATCGACATCATCGTGAACAATGCGGGCGTGAGCGTGCCGACCCGGCTGACCGATACCGGCTGGGAGGACGCGTGGGCGTTCACCTTCGAGGTCAACCTGACCGCCCAGGCTCGGCTCATCCGTGCCTGCCACGACGACCTGGTCCGGCCAGAGCTCGCCGCCGCCGGTGGGGGCCGCATCGTCAACATCGCGTCCACCGAAGGCCTCGGGGCCACCAAGTTCATGAGCCCCTACACCGCGTCGAAGACGGCGGTGATCGGCCTCACCCGGTCGCTGGCACTCGAGTACGGCGACACCGGGGTCACCGTCAACTGCATCTGTCCCGGTCCCATTCGTACCGGTATGACCGCCGAGATCGCCGATGACGACAAGGCCAAGTTCGCCCGGCGCCGGGTCCCGAAGCGCCGCTACGGCGACCCTGAGGAGGTGGCCCAGATCACCGTGTCGCTGCTGCTGCCCGCCAGCTCGTACCTCAACGGTGCGGTGATCCCCGTCGACGGTGGGATGACGGCCCAGAACACCTGACCGGCGCGACGCGCCGGGCGGGCCGATCGAGAGCACGGCCGGCGTCACCGTTACACTTCGCCGGGTGAAAAATGCACTGGTGTGCGGAGCCGGCGGATTCATCGGGGCGCACCTCGTGCGACGGCTCGTCGCCGACGGCTACCGGGTACGGGGGGCGGACCTCGCAGTACCCGAGTTCGCCCCCAGCGCAGCGCACGACTTCGTCATCGCCGACCTACGCGACCGCGACGAGTGCGCTCGGGTGCTCGCCGATGGCGTGGACGAGGTCTACCAGCTCGCCGCCGACATGGGCGGCATGGGCTTCATCCATGCTGCCGAATGCGAGATCATGCGTAACAACGTGCTGATCAACGTCAACATGATCGACGCCGCCGCTGCGGCGGGAGTCGGCCGGTACTTCTACAGCTCGTCGGTGTGCGTGTACCGGGACATGGCCATCGGCGAGTCCGAGATGACCGAGGAGGGGGCCTACCCGGCGTCGCCGGACAACGAGTACGGCTGGGAGAAGCTCTACTCGGAGCGGGTCGTGTCGGCCTACGGCCGTCGCCACGGCATCGCCACTCGGATCGCCCGCTTCCAGAACACCTACGGCCCGGAGGGCACCTGGACCGGAGGCAGGGAGAAGGCACCGGCGGCGATCTGCCGCAAGGTGGCCGAGGCCGACGCCGGCGACGAGATCGAGGTGTGGGGCGACGGTTCCGCCGTGCGCTCCTACACCTACGTCGATGATCTCGTCGACGGCATCGTGAGGTTGACCGCTTCCGATCGTGACCAGCCCACCAACATCGGCAACCCCGAGTACGTGTCGGTGGACGAACTGGTGGCAACCGTGGCCGCCGTCGCCGGGAAATCCGTCAGGGTCCGCAACGTCGACGGCCCCGTCGGGGTGCGATCACGGAACTTCTCCCATGCGGCCATCGAGGGCCTCGGTTTCCGGGCGAGCGTTCCCCTGCGGCTCGGCATCGAGCGCACCTACCCATGGGTCGCCGCCCAGGTGGAGGCGGCCCGGGACGCTCGGTGACGGGCCGGCTGGTCATCCGACGTCGACCACCAGCTTGCCGGTCGTCCCACGGTTGATGATCGCCATCAGCCGGTCCGGTACATCCTCGAAGGCCACGCGTTGGGACACCAGCGGGGCGATCAGCCCGCGTGCATGCAGGTCCATGAGCTCGTCGTGCCAACGATCGACGGCTTCGGGCTCGTAGCGCCGGTAGTTGCCCCAGTGCACACCGAGCACGCTGTAGTTCTTGACCAGCACGTGGTTGGTGGCCGACTGGGCGATGCGGCCGCCGGTGAAGCCGATGATGAGGATCCGGCCCTCCCAGGCGATGCACTTGGTCGAACGGTCGAAGATGTCGCCACCGACCGGGTCGTAGATGACATCGGCACCGCGACCACCGGTGACCTCGTTGACCACGGCGACGAAGTCCTCGGCCTGGTAATCGATCGCCACATCGGCACCGAGGGCACGGCACACCTCGACCTTTGCCGGGCCGCCAGCGGTGGCGATGACCGTCGCCCCGAGCGCCTTGCCCATCTGGATCGCCGCTGAGCCGACCCCGCCCGCACCGGCGTGCACCAGCAGCGTCTCGCCCGGCTGCAGGTTCGCCCGGCGGGTCAGCGCCGACCAACCGGTCTGGTAGATCACGATGAGCGCAGCAGCGGCGGCGTCGTCGAGGCTGTCCGGAACCGGGTGCACGTTGGCCATCGGCGCCACGGTCACCTCGGCGAGACCACCGCGGCCGGACGCCAGGGTCGGCTGGGCGGCCACGCGTTGGCCGATGCGCAGCCCCCGCGCCTCGGCACCGGGCCCGAGCGAGCGCACGGTGCCGGACACCTCGAGGCCGGGGGTGAACGGCAGGGGCGGCCGTTCCTGATAGGCGCCCCGGCACAGCAACGCGTCGGGGAAGTTCAGCGCACAGGCGGCCACGTCGATGCCGATCTCACCGGGTCCCGGCTCGGGCACGCTCACCCCGGATTCGAGGCGGAGCACGTCGAGCGGCTCACCGAGTTCCTGTACCTGCCATGCGCGCATCTGCCCAGTCCTTCCGGGGGTTGCTGCGGGCCGGGACGCGTGCACGGGCAACCGCAGCCCGACGGCGTCGCCGGCCCGACCGCCCTGCCGTGTCGCGTCCGGCCCGGGATCGTCGCGGCATGTTAGGCGTCAGGGCCCACAGCGCCCACGCACGGCCCTGAACGTGCACGCTCAGGGTGCGCCGTCGAACACCCCGCTCAGACCGGTCGGCCCGTGGTTGCCGATCACCAGCTGTTCGAGCACCCCGATGCCGGTTTGCGAGCCCCAGCGGGCACGGACCAGCTGCTGCACGTGGATGCTGCTCGACGCGGACGGATCGATGTCCTCCGTACGCCAACGCCAGTCGACCGAGGCCTGCTCGCCCCGCCAGCAGCCGTGGCCCCATTCCGCGTGCCCGTAGCCGAGGCCGCTCATGTGGAAGGTGGCCAGCGGCTCCAGCCGGATGATGTGGGTGTCGATCCCGCCGAACGGCTCGAGGATGATCGACGCCATGGCGCTCCGACGGGTGCCGGGCTCCCAGTCGATGACGTACTGGGCGTCGCGCATCGGGATCGGCGGTTCGAGCACCGCGTCCTGGGCTGCCTGCCGCAGCGACTCGGCCGTCCCGGCGGTCCCGTCGTCGGCCTCGCCCAACGCCGCCATACCGTCGAGCAGGACCGGAGCGATGGCCCCGAAGCCGTGCCAGCGGCGTCCGTCGGCGAACTCGTTGACATCGAAGAGCACCCCGCAGCCGTCGAAGTTCAACGGCGCCCACAGCCAGAAGAACTGCGGTGCCCGCCGGGACGGCGCGCCCCGGCCCGCTCGTTCACCGATGGGCCGGACCCCCCACGAGCGGTCGCGGCAGCCGAGCACCGTCGCGTCGACCTCGATGCGCTCGCCGTCGACGCTCAGCCAGCCCTCCCAGGAGCCGAACTGGGTGACCCGGGTGTAGTCGAGAACGGTGCGACCGTCCTGTTCGAGCTTGAACGGTGGTTCCTCGACGGCTGCGGTTCGTGCATGGAAAACCAGATCGGCACCGAGGGGGCTCCGGTCGGCGTCGCAGCGGAACCGC
This sequence comes from uncultured Acidimicrobiia bacterium, assembly GCA_903921205.1. Classification (GTDB taxonomy): domain Bacteria; phylum Actinomycetota; class Acidimicrobiia; order Acidimicrobiales; family CAIXPF01; genus CAIXPF01. Next base: position 29,696 of record CAIXPF010000122.1, read on the forward strand.
AGGGTCCGCATCGGCTCGATCACGTCGACCCGGAGGTGCCCGACCTCGGTCCGGGTGCGGTCCAACGGCGCCCGGCCCGACGCCAGCGTCGACACCTGCTCGCCGTTGCGCAGCACACTGAGGCCGGCGTCGATAACCCCCCGGTTCGGATAGATGCCCAACGCAGCGCCGAACATCAACGACCCGTCGCGCCGGTAGCCGTTGAAGAAGTAGCGGTTGTAGGCGTTGGGACTCGCCGTCTCGACGTGCAGCACCGGGGCCGTGGTCTGGTGGATGGGGTAATCGTCGAATCGGTTCAGCACGGTGCGATCTTTCGGTAGCGGTGGGGGCTTGGCGGAGTGTCGGCCGCAGGTCAGCCGACCTGCACGTGACCGTCACGGATGGCGGTGGCACCGTCGGGGGTGCAGACATCGAAGCGCCCGTCGCCGTACAGCCGGACGGTGAGAGCGGACGGCATCGGCACCATCGCACCGAAACGGCCCCGGATGCGGGTGATCGAGCGCGGATCGCCCCCGCCGAGGTGACGCACCGCCGCAGACACGCCATGGGCCAACGTCGCCGTGCCGTGCAGGATCAGGCCGGGTAGATCCGCCGCCAGGGCCACGGCGAGGTCGGTGTGGATGGGGTTCCAGATCCGTGCGCACTCGGTGTACACGTGGGCGGCACCGGCATCGACCGCCACCTCGACCGTGGCGACCGGATCGCCCTCGACCGGTGGGAGCGGATCATCGGCCGGGGCCGGCCGGTCCGGTCCGGACACGTCGGTGGCCAGATAGAGCGAGCCCTGTCGGGTGCGGCAGACCACGGCCCCGCTCGTGTCGGTGCTGATCATGTCCATCGTGAGGAAGGCGCCGGGCCGGCGTCGTTCCACCCCGATCACCGTGGCCACCGTCGTGAGCACGTCGCCCGGCACGATCGGCCGTTCGAGCACGCAGTCGTGGGTGGCGTGGATCCCGCGCCGCGTCTCCTCCGGGGTCACCGCGGCGGCGATCGACTCGACACCCTGCAGGGCCAGCACCGTCGGCCACTCGACACAGACCGGGAACAGCGGATGGGCTGCGATCCCCTCCGGCCGGGCGGTGTCGAGGTAGACCGCGTCGTGCTCACCGAGGCCGGCGGCGTAGGACATCAGCCAGCGGGCATCGACCACATGGGTGATGGGCACGGTCTGCCGGCCGACGGCATCGGAGGGTACGGGCATGACGGTCAACCGTTCGGGAGTCGGGGCCGCCCCACCGATGGTCTGGACCCCCGGGCGGCCGATGCAGTAGCCAGAGACTATGGACCTGCTCGACGGAATCGCCACCACCCGCGCCATCCGGAGATACCGCCCCGATCCCATCCCCGACGAGGACCTCGCCAAGATCCTCTTCGCCGCCACCCGGGCGCCGTCGGGTTCGAACCGTCAGGGGTTCCGCTTCATCGTGCTGCGCGACGGCCCCCGGGCGATGCAGGCCCGGGCGCTGCTCGGCGAGGGTGCTCGCCGGATCTGGGAGGAGAAGCGGGTGCGCGACGGCTACGACGCCGGCTCGGGGGCCGACCTGTCCTCCCCGAAAGCCCGCATGGCCCGCACCATGGAGCATTTCACCGAGCACTTCCACGAGGCCCCGGTCATCGTCCTGGCGGCACTGTGGTGTCATCGTCGGTCCTCGGTGGTGCTCGGCGGCGCGGTGTGGCCGGCGGTGCAGAACCTGCTGCTCGCCGCACGGGGTCTCGGCTACGGCGGGGTCATCACCGGTTGGCAGGAGCCCTGCGAGGCCGAGCTGCGCACCGTCCTCGGGATGCCCGACGACCCCAAGCTGGAGCTCGTCGCCACCATCCCGTTGGGCCGGCCGGTGGGAAACCACGGCCCGGTGCGTCGTCGTCCGATGGCGGAGATGGTCTACGAGGACGGCTGGGAGGAGCCCGCCGCCTGGGCCGTGGACCCCGAGGGCACGCGCTTCACCTCCGCCGGTCCACCGCGCACGAAGTCCTGACCGGCGCCGGCCGGCGCCACCCGCGCCACCCGGTGACGCGCTCTCGGCACGAGGACCCGGACGGTCCGCTTGACGGACCGTCGGGCGCGCCGGAAGACTTGTCACCGCTCGACCGAGCAGAGCCGGGCGGAACCACCCAGGAACCCCGATGAGACGCACCCGCTTCGACGACGCACCGTGCCCGATCGCCCGTACCGTCGACCTGCTCGGCGACTGGTGGACGCCGATGGTGTTGCGGGAGCTGCTCTTCGGCCGCCGCCGCTTCAGCGACATCCAGGAGAGCCTCGACGTCAACCGGAGCGTGCTCGCCCAGCGGCTGAACCGGCTGGTCGACGAGGGCCTCGTCGAACGGGTGCGTTACCAGCAGCACCCGCCACGCGACGAGTTCGTCCCCACCGACAAAGGCCGCGCTGCGTGGGACGTGCTCAGCGTGATGTGGAGCTACGGCGAGCGGTGGTTGTTCGACGAGGCTCCGCCGGTGCAGCTCTATGACCGGGACACCGGGCAGGTGATCGAGCCGGCGGTGATCGACCGCAACACCGGCCGACCGCTCGAGCCGGCCAGTACCCGGCGGCGGCCCCGTCCGAAGCCGACGCCCTCGACCTGACCGAACCGGATCGCACGCCGGGCCGACCGGACCCACTGGGCCGAGCCCACCCGTTCCCATCTCCGCCATGCCAACCGGCGACGCCCGGCTGCGCCAACGGACCACCAAGGAGTGTCATGACCGACCAGACCACCGACGCGGCATCGCCCGTCCGCGTCACCCGGCACGGACGCGTGCTCCTCGCCACCATGGACGACGGCCGCGCGAACGCCGTGTCCACGATGCTGTCCGACGCCTTGCGGACGGTGATCCGTCAGGCCGAACAGGACCCCGAGGTCGGTGCCGTCGTCATCGCCGGCCGGCCGGGCCGGTTCTCGGGCGGGTTCGACCTCGGGGTGATCCGCGGCGGTGATGCCGCTGCGGTGCGGGCCATGGTCGACGGCGGTGGGGCCCTCGTCACCGAGGCCTACGGTGCCGGTGTCCCCGTGGTGGCCGCCTGCACCGGGCACGCAGTCGCCGCCGGCGCGCTGATCCTGCTGGGCTGCGACCACCGGGTCGGTCCCGATGCCGACGTGAAGATCGGGCTCAACGAGGTGGCAATCGGTCTCACCCTGCCTGAATGGGCCCTCGCCATCGCCGCCGAACGGTTGAGCCGTCGCCACCTGCAGGCGTCGGTGGTCAACGCACAGCTCTACAACGGCAGCGGCGCCGTGGCCGCAGGGTTCCTCGACCGGGTCGTCGCCCCCGATGCGGTCATCGAGACCGCCCTCGAGCACGCCGCAGTCCTGGCCGAGCTCGACCCTGCTGCCTACGCCGCCACGGTGCAGGCCCTGCGCGGCCCGACGCTCGCCCGGATGATCACGCGTTGAGGTCCCGCAGCACGCCAGGCTCCTCGGCGGGACCCGCCGGCACGGTGCACGCCGACCCGTCCGGGCGGGGCGACGGGACCCTCCGACGGGACTCGACCGTCACCCCGGGCGCCCGCCAGGTGCTTCCGCTGATCACGCTGGCGCTCGCCACCGCCCAGGGGTTCGGGCGCTTCGTCTTCCCGGCCCTGCTACCGGCCATGAAGCGCGATCTGCTCGGGTCCTACAGCGCCGCTGGGTTCCTCGGGACCGCGAACGTGGCCGCCTACCTCGCCGGTGCGCTGCTGGTGATGGTGGTGTCGCGTCGCCGGCCCCCACACCACATCGTCATCGGGGGGCTCGTCGCCTCGACCGCGGCAATGGTGTTGCTCGCCACCGCGCAGGGGTTCGCACAGCTGGCCGCCGGCATGGCCCTGGCCGGGGTGGGCGGTGCGGCGGTGTTCATCCCTGCGCCCGGCATCGTCGGCTCGGTGGTGGGACGCGAACGTCGTGGGGTGGCTGTCGGGCTGCTCAACGCCGGCCTCGGAGTCGCCGTCGTCATCGGGACCCAGCTGTCCCGGTTCTCCCCGGGGTGGTGGGGGCCGTCGAGCTGGCGTGGGGTCTGGGCCATCCTGGCCGCCATCACCGCCGTGGCGCTGGTCGCCAACGCCGCCTGGTTGCGGCCGGCCGGTCTCGGAGCGCTGGCCCAGCCGCGCCTGTCGGCGCTGCGCAGCATTCGTGGCTGGAAGCCGTACCTGCTCGGCTACTTCGCGTTCGGCTTCGGCTACGTGCTGGTGACGACCTACACGGTGTCGGCGCTGCGCGACGGCGGCGGGTTCGGCGTGGCCCATGCCGCCAACGTCTATGTGCTGCTCGCACTCGGCATCGGCGCAGGCGGCCTGACCATGGGCAGGGTGTCGGACCGCATCGGTCGCCCGTTGACCCTCATTATCGGCTACGCCCTGTGTGCGCTCTGCCCGCTGCTGCTGCTGACCTACCGCGAACCCGTCGTCGCCGTCGCCGCGTTCAGCTTCGGCCTGCTGTTCTCCGGCTGTGTGTCGACCATCGCGGTGTACGCGGCCGACTGCACCGAACCCACCGACACCGCCGCGGCGTTCGCTCTGGTGACGGTGGTGTTCAGCGTGGCCCAGGCCTTCGGGCCGCAGGTCGGTGGGCTGCTCATCGATCGCAGCGGCGGCTCGTTCACCGCCACCTTCGCCAGCGCTGCGGTCGTACTGGCCTTCAGCGCCGTGACCGCGGTGCCCCTGTGGCGGGCGACGAAGGGCGACCAGCCGGGCTGAGCTCCGTCGCCCGTCTTCGGGCGATCACACCGGCAGGTGGAAGACCTCGGCCACGTTGCCGAACAGTGCCCGGTCCCGCTGCTCCGTGGTGAGGTGAGCGGTCTGCGAGGCGAGGATCTCCTGGCTGCGCGGCCACGTCGAGTCGGTGTGGGGGAAGTCGTTGGCCCACATCAGGCACGACGAGTCGACCATCATCGGCGACTCGTAGGCGGTGCGGTCGTCCTGGAACGTGAAGTGCACGTTGGACAGCACGTACTCGCTCGGCCGCTTCGAGATGGTCCGCTCCATCGAACGGCCCCACTTCTCCGCCGCATGGTCGGAGCGGTACATCCAATGGGGCACCCATCCGGCATCACCCTCGGCGACCACCATCTGCAGCTCCGGATGGCGCTCGAACACCCCGCCGAACACGAACAGCCCCAGGATGTCCTGCACCCCGCGAATCAGGTTCATGAATGCGTTGGCCGAATGACCCCGGGGCGAGGTGAGCGCCGTGGCGGCGTCGTAGTCCTTCGACGTGAGAATGTGGAAGCAGATCGGCAGCTCGAGGTCGACCGCGCACTGCCACAGGGCGTCGTAGTCGGGATGGTCGTAGTCCTCGTGCTGGGGGCTGCCCGTGACCATCATGCCCACCATGCCCGCCTCCTTGGCGGCGACGAAGTCCTCGATCGCCTCGTCGACGGAGGACACCGCGGTCTGCGCCAGGCCGAACAGACGGTCGGGATGCGCGCCGCAGAACTCGGCCAACCAGCGGTTGTACGCCTGCATGCACGCCCGCTTGTAGTCGAAGTCGGGGTGGCTGCACAGCACCATGCCCACCGAGGCGAAGATCAGCTCGCCGCCGATGCCGTCACGGTCCTGGGCGGCGATGCGGTCGTTGGGTTCCCACGCCGCCCGGGTGATCTCGTTGAAGGTGGCTCGCTTGTGTTCCTTGACCTCCTCGACGGTCATGCCAGCGGCGGCGAGCTGCCCGACCGAGATCGGGTTGCGCAGCCCGTTGATGGTGTATGCCGAGGCCCCTCGGGCGTTCACGTCGCAGCGCGGCGCTATGTCTCGATAGCGCGGCTCGATGTAGTCGACGTAGCAGTTCGGCGGCTCGACGATGTGGCTGTCGGCCGAGATCGGTGCCCTGGTCATGGCGTCCCCCTTCGCAATGGCCGGATGGTACCAGTGGCCACCCCGACGCCGGCCGCTCCCGCCCGGTGCCCGGATGTCATGATGAGGGCGTGGGACGCCAACCGGGGGAGCGGTCATGAACTATGCGGCAGAGGAACTCGACGGTGGCATCGCCGTGCTCGATTGCGACAGCCACCTGATGGAGCCGCTCGACTGGCTCGTCGGTTACGCCGACGAGGCGACCGGCCGCAAGCTGATGGAACTCGCCTTCACCGGCAGCTCGGCGACCGCCGATCTGGTGCGGGAGTGCTGGGAACGCCGCAACGACCCCGTGGCCACGGCCAAGCTGGCCGAGAACGTCGTGAGCGGACCCAAGGGCTACTACGCATTCGGTTCGATGGATGCCACCGAGCGCCACCTGGCGCTCGACCAGCTCGGCTTCGCCGGCCAGCTGGTCTTCTCCACCTTCGCCCCGAACCAGTTCCGCTACGGCGGCGACATGGACCTGCTCTACGGCGGTGCGGCCGCCCACAACCGCGGCATGGCCGATTTCTGCGCCGGCGATGCCCGCATGCTGCCGGTGGCGTTCGTCCCCCTCGACGACGCCGAGCGCGCCGTGCCCTGCCTCGAGGAGGCCCTCGACCTCGGATGCCCCGCGGTATGGATACCGCACGGTGTACCCGCCACCCTGAGCCCCACCCATCCTGCGTTCGACGGCATCTGGGCCCGGCTGTCGGAGGCGAACGTGCCGATGGTGTTCCACTTCGGTGGCAACGGCTCGACCCAGATGGCGCTGAGCTACCACAACAACGGCCGGGACCCGGGCAAGGACTTCGCCGGCGGCGGCGAGAACGTCCGGTCGAAGGACTTCCTCAACGTCCACCACGACGCCGAGAACCTGCTGGCGTGCCTGGTGCTCGATGGCATCTTCGAGCAGTTCCCGGACCTGCGCTGTGGGGTCATCGAGTTGGGTGCGGGATGGGTGCCGAACCTGCTCGCCGGGCTCGATCACGCCAAACGGGCCTTCGGACGCAACGAACCGGAGCTGGCGAAGCTCACCCTCGAACCGTCGGACTACCTGCGCCGTCAGGTCCGCTTCAACCCGTGGCACTTCGAGGACGTCGGCCGGCTCATCGACGACTGCGGCCCGAACCTGTTCATGTTCGCCTCCGACTGGCCCCACCCCGAGGGCGGCCGCAACCCGCTCGCCGAGTTCGAGGCCTCGCTGAACCGGGCCGCCATCGCCCCGGCCGCCCGGCGGGCCTTCTACCACGACAACCTGGCCTGGCTGCTCAACGGCTGATCCCGGTCGCCGGGCGGGACGCCGCTACGGTGCGCAGCCATGCCGAGCACCGAGAACTTCACCACCATCACCCTCGAACAGGACCCTGCCACCGGTGTGGCCACGATCACGCTGGACCGTGCCGAGGCGGCCAATGCCATGAACTGCCCCATGGCGGCGGAGCTGCGCCGGGCCGCGGTGATCCTGGCCCACGACCCCGGCGTTCGGGCGGTGCTCATCCGGTCCTTCGGCAAGGTCTTCTGCGGCGGAGGCGACCTGGCGGCGTTCGCCGGGCTGAGCGCGCAGGAGCTTCCGGCCTACGTCGACAACCTCACCATCGACCTGCACGCCGCGGTGGCGCGGCTGGCCAAGATGGACGCGCCGGTGGTGGTGGCGGTTTCCGGTTCGGCCGGCGGTGCGGGCATGTCGCTGGTGGCGGCGTGCGACCTCGTGGTGGCCGGCGAGTCGGCCAAGTTCACCATGGGCTACACCAAGGCCGGGTTGATGCCCGACGGGACCTCGTCGTTCTTCCTGGCCCGTGTGGTCGGGCTGCGCCGGGCCACCGACCTGGTACTGACCAACCGGGTGCTCACAGCGCGCGAGGCCGAGGAGTGGGGCCTGGTGAACCGGGTCGTGCCCGACGCCGAGGTGCAGGCGGCGGCGCAGGAGCTGGCCACGACCCTGGCCAACGGACCCACCCGCGCGTTCGGCCTCGCCAAGCGTGTCCTGATCGAGGGTGCGTCGAGTTCGTTGGAGGAGGCCATGGAACGCGAGTCGCGCTCCATCGGTCTCGCCGGGGCGACCGCCGATGCACGCGAGGGCATCGCGGCGTTCCTCGGCAAGCGCCCAGCGAACTTCCGGGGCGCCTGACGCCCGGGCGGTACGCTGAGGCCACGAGCGCGATCCGGGGGGATGGGCGATGACCGACAGCATGATCGACAGCAGGTCGCCGGTGGACGGGTTGACCCGCGAGCAGCACGCCGCCGAGATGGCGGAGTACCTCCGGCACGGCGAAGCACGAGCAGCGGCCCTGGGCAATCGGGGCCCGGTGCGCCGTACCGCCGACGGGCGGCTGCACCCCGACATCCTGGCGGCCTTCGACGTGCACGGCTTCTACGTGTTCGAGGGCGTCGTCGACGAGCAGGAACTGGCCGAGCTGCGCGCCGGCGCCGAGGACATGATCAGCCGTGCACCGGTGCGGCGCGGCGAGAAGGTCGATGCGCTGGGCCGTCCGGCGCTCGGTCAGGACTACGCCATCCAGCCGTACCTTCTGGTACGTCCGCTGTCGGACCCGTGGGGCGGCACGGCGGCACTCGGGGGTCGTCACCCGTCGAAGATGACCGAGCCGGTACCCGATCCCGACGCCCCGGAGAACGTCGTCTACCTGATGTTCGGCATGTGCCAGGCCATACCGGCTGCGCTGCGGCTCTACGGCCACCCCGACATCCTGACCATCGCCGCGTCGGTCAACGGCACCGACTTCGTGCCCTACAACGACGCCATCTTCGTCAAGCAACCCGGTTTGGGAGGCTCGGTGTCGTGGCATCAGGACGGCATCACCCACTGGGACTCGCCACACTGGGACCAGGGCATCCACGGCTTCAACTTCCAGGTGCAGCTGTACCGCACCACGGCGGCCAACGGCCTGTGGGTACTGCCCGGTACGCACCGCACAGGACGGGTCGACATCAAGCAGCTGGTCGCCGACAACGGGGGCAGCGACCGGCTACCGGGAGCGGTCCCGTTGCTGTGCGAGCCCGGCGATGTCACCATCGTGAACCGCCAGACGCTGCACGGCTCCTTCGCCAACACCTCGCCCGACACCCGGGTGTCGATCACCTTCGGGTTCCACCGCCGGTCCTCGGTGCTCGGGGTGCGGGGCAAGCTCAGCCTCAAGGCCGACGACCTCAGCTGGCAGGACGGCGACGCCTACGACGAGGCACGCATCGACGACCGGTCCGCGGTGATCGCGCTGGCCATCGACGCCCGCCAGCAGCACCGGCCCGGCGAGCCGCGGTTCCGCTACGAGCCCTTCGCCGGCCGGGAGGACGACTTCCGCTTCGGCGAGGACACCTTCGAGCGGTACATCCGCGACTACAACACCCGCGACCTGGCCATCTGAACGGCCCTCGCCCGTAACGCGACAGGAGCACCCCATGGCCGACCAGGACGAGCACTGGGTCGAGGTTCGCGACGAGCCCCGCCACCGTCGCCGCTTCGAGAACGAGTTCGTGCGGGTCTACGACGTGCTCATCCCGCCCGGTGACACCACGCTGTACCACCGTCACACCGAGGACACCTTCTACGTGGCGGTGAACGAGGCCACCGTTCGCGACCGCACCTGGGGCGAGGACGAGCCGCGTACCGGCACCGCCCCGGCGGGCTCGTGCCTGTGCCGGCCGCACCGGGCCCGGCCCCTCATCCACCAGGTGCACAACCTCGGTCCGGGTGAGATGCGTCTGATCGGCGCCGAGATCAAGGCGGCACCCGCGGTCACCACCGCAGCGCCACTCAGCGCGGCCGGTCACGCCCTCACCCTGGAACGAGACCGGCTCCGGGTGTACGAGCTGGCCCTCGAGCCGGGCCAGTCCACCGGCGACATCGTCTACGGGTTCTCCGGTCTGACCGTGCTGCTCACCGTCGCCACCTGGCTGGTGCGCCACGCCGACGGGAGCGAGCGCACGGTGATCCTGGCCCCCGGTGACGTGCTGTGGCAGCCCGGGCCGCTGGGCCTGTCCATCACCAACATCGGCGAAGAGCCCTGCCGGGCCGCGCTCGGCGAGTGGCGCTGATCCGAGCACGAACAGGAGCCCGCCGTGGACGGCAACGAACTGATCGCGTCCATCCTGCGCCGTGAGGGCGTGGAGTGGATGGCCTGCTTCCCGAACAACCCGCTGATCGAGGCGGCCGCGCGGGCCGGCATCCGCCCGATCGCGTTCCGCCACGAAAGGGGCGCCGTCATGGCCGCGGACGGCTTCAGCCGTCTGAGCGACCGTGCCCGGTTCGGTGTGGTGGCCGTGCAGTCGCAGGCCGGCGCCGAGAACGCCCTCGGCGGTGTCGCGCAGGCCTACGCCGACAACATTCCCGTGCTGGTGCTGCCGGGCGGCCCGGCTTCCAACGAGATCGGGGTCCGGCCGAACTACTCGGCGGTCCGCAACTACCAGGGCGTGGCCAAGTCGGTGGAGGCCATCCACCGTCCCGAGGACATCGTGGCGATCATGCGACGGGCCTTCAGCGCGCTGCGCAACGGCCCGGCCGGGCCGGTGGTGGTCGAGCTGACGGCGGATGTGTGCCGCCAGCCCGTTCCCGACGGTGCCGCCGAGGCGTACCGCCCACCGGTGCCGGCGCGCCAGGGACCCGACCCGGTGGCCATCGCTGCGGCGGTGGACGCCCTGCTCGCGGCCGAGCGTCCGGTGATCTGGGCCGGCGGCGGGGTGCTTTTCGGTGGGGCGACCGAGGAGCTGCGTCAGCTCGCGGAGCTGACCGCGACGCCGGTGTTCTGCACGATGCAGGGCAAGTCCGCCCTCGATGAGCGTCATCCGCTGTCCCTCGGCAGCGGGGGAATGACGGCGACCGCCCCGGCTGCGGCCTGGTTGCGCCAGTGCGACCTCCTGCTGGCCGTCGGTACCAGCCTCACCCGCACCCCGTACGGACAACGCGTGCCCGGCCGGGCGATCCTGGTGCACAACAGCGACAACCCCGATGCGCTGGGCAAGGACGAGCGGGTCGACATCCCGCTGCCCGGCGACGCGCGGCTCACGCTCGCGGCGCTCATCGCCGAGGCGAGGGCCCGGCTCGCCGGCCGTCCACGCGAGCTCGGCCCGGTGGCGGCAGCGATTGCCGAGGCGCATGGTGCCTGGCAGGACCTCTGGCGGCCCGCCCTGCAGTCCGACGAGCAGCCGTTGGGCTACTACCGGGTGATCGACGTGCTCAACGAGGTCCTCGACCACGAGCGCAGCATCGTCACCCACGACGCCGGTGCGCCGCGCGACTGCATGGTGCCGTTCTACCGGGCCACGGTGCCGCACTCCTACGTCGGTTGGGGCAAGACCACCCATCTCGGCTTCGGCATCCCGTTGATGATCGGCGCGAAGCTCGCCCATCCCGACCGCTTCTGCCTCAACGTGATGGGGGACGGCGCGTTCGGGATGTCCGGCACCGATCTCGAGACGGCGGCCCGCTCGGGCGTGGCCATCACCACGGTGCTGTTGAACAACGGGGCCATGGCCACCTATCCGATCGGCACGCCGATGGACCCGGTCACCGCCCGGACCCAGTTCGGCGTCACCACGATGTCCGGCGACTACGCCAAGATCGCCGAGGGCATGGGCGCGGTAGGTATGACGGTGCGCACGACGGAGGAGCTCCGGGCCGGCCTGCGCCAGGCCCAGCAGCTCAACGCCGAGGGACGGACCGTACTGCTCGACGTCATCGCCAACACCGAGTCGCGCCGCTCGCCCGACCGACCGGGCTGAACCGCTCGCCCCAGACCGATTCGACCGGTGTCGAACGTACCCCTCGGTATGGTCGAGACCGGTCAGTCGTGCGAAGCCAGGCGGGCGATGTCAGCCCTGGGTGTCGTCGGTGATCACCGGCGGATCGGCCAGCCCGGCCTTGGCGCAACGCCGGCGGTAGTACGACAAAACGCTGGCGGCGTCGGTGACCGACTCCACCGATCCGTCCTCGGCGAGGTTCAGGTTGGCCCCGTAGATCTGGAACCACACGTCGGTCACCTCGGTGTTGGATGCGGGCACCACCAGGGTGTGGATCGAACCGGCCGGCTCGTACAGGAACGACCCGGCCCGGTTCACGTACTCCGACTCGAGGTAGTGCCACGAGCCGCTCGAGGTGTACGCGTAGACCGCACCGGTGTGCTTGTGGGTCTGCACCACCACACCGGGCTCGAAGCGGGTCCGCACGATGAACAGCCCTTCGCGGATCTTCGCCACCAGCACCTTGGTCTGGGTGCCACGGCCGTCATCGATCCAGGGCAGGTCGTCGTCGCCGCGGTGCACGGCGCTGGGGGCATGCTCAATCGCCATCGTCATGACCGCACCCTACCGGCGGACCCATCACCAGCGTCGGGTACCCGGCCTGCATCGGGTCAGCAGGCGACGCATCCCGTCGGCGGGTAGCTTGCAGCGAGCGCGAGGGCCCGCCCCGAGACCGACGGACCGGCCTCGCCAGGAACAAGGGGGAAGCACATGCGTGCCGTGATCTGCAAGGCCTTCGGACCGCCCGAGAACCTCGTGGTGGAGGACGTGCCCGTGCCGGTGGCCGGTCCGGGCCAGCTGCTCGTCGAGGTCAAGGCCTCGGCGGTGACCTTTCCCGACACCCTGATGCTCGAGGACAAGTACCAGTTCAAGGCGCCGCCGCCCTACACGCCCGGCGGCGAGGTCGCCGGCATGGTGAGCGTGGTCGGTGACGGGGTGAGCGGGTTCGCCGTCGGCGATCGCGTCGTGGGTGGCCTCGGCACCACGGGCGGCTACGCCGAGTATTCGCTGGTCGCCGCGGCCGGTGCCCGCAAGCTGCCCGACGGGGTGGGCTTCGCCGAGTCGACCGGCCTGAACTACGCCTACGGCACCACCCTGTACGGCCTGAAGTACCGCGGCAACCTCAAGGCCGGCGAGACGTTGCTCATCCTGGGAGCGGGCGGCAGTGTCGGCCTCACCGCAGTCGAGCTGGGCAAGCTGATGGGTGCCCGGGTGATCGCCTGCGCGTCGAGCGAGGAGAAGCTGCAGCTGTGCCGCGAGCGCGGCGCGGACGAGACGATCAACTATGCGACCGAGGACCTCAAGGAGCGGGCCAAGGAGCTCACCGGCGGCGCCGGGGTCGACGTGGTGTACGACTGCGTCGGTGGCGCGTATGCCGAGGCTGCGCTGCGGGCCACCGGTTGGGAGGGCCGATTCCTGGTGGTCGGCTTCACCGCCGGCATCCCGTCGGTGCCGTTGAACCTCACGCTGCTCAAGAGCTGCCAGATCGTCGGGGTGTTCTACGGGGCCATGACGGCACGCGACCCGGCCCTGCGCGACGCCATCGTCGCCGAGCTGATCGAGCTGACCGCCACGGGCAAGCTCCGCCCCCACGTGTCGGGCCGCTATCCGCTCGAGCGCGCCGGCGAGGCGCTCCGATCGCTGATGGACCGCAAGGCCCTCGGCAAGGTCGTCATCGAGCCCTAGGCGCAGGGCGGCCTGCGGCACCACGAACGACCGACTGAACGGGAGACGCTGATGGAACAACGATTCGCCGACGGGTTCGACGGCTGCGTGGCCGTGGTGACCGGTGGTGGGACCGGCATGGGCCGCGAGCTGGTTCGCCAGCTGACGGCGGGGGGCTGTGACGTCGCGACCTGCGACGTGCTGCTCGCCAATGCCGATGCCACTGCGGCGATGTGCCGGGCGGACGGCCACCGTGGCGAGGTCCTCACCGTTGCCGCCGACGTCTCCGATGAGTCGGCGGTCCTGGCCTTCGCCGAGGCGGTCCAGGCCTGGCGCCCGCACGTGAACCTGTTGTTCAACAATGCCGGCATCGGCGGGGGCGGCACCATCGTCAACGGCGATCGCGACCAGTGGGAGCGGGTGTTCAACGTCTGTTGGTACGGCGTGTACTTCAGTACCCGGGCATTCCTGCCACAGCTGCTGCGAGCCCCGGTCGGGCACGTGGTGAACACCAGCTCGGTGAACGGCTTCTTCGCCTCCATCGGTCCCGGCATGCCGCACTCGGCGTACAGCGCCGCCAAGTTCGCCGTGAAGGGATTCACCGAGGCCCTGCTCGTCGACTTCGCCCAGAACGCCCCGCACCTCGGGGCGTCGGTGGTGATGCCCGGCCACATCGGCACGGAGATCGCCGCGAACTCCGACCGCCTGTTGGGCCTCGACGACGTCGGGCGTCTACGGGCCCGTTATGCCGGGGCCGGTCGTGACGCCTCGGCGCTGTCCGACGACGAGCTGCGGGCACGCATGCAGCGTCGGGGCGAGGCGTTCCGCGACAGCGCCCCGACCACGGCGGCCGAGGCGGCGACGATCATCCTCGACGCCGTGCAGGCCGGGCACTGGCGGATCCTCGTCGGCCACGACGCCGAGCTGCTCGACGAGCTGGTGCGGGCCGACCCCGAGCAGGCCTACACCCCGGGCTTCTACCGACGCTGGCTCGCCCGGGCGGAGGCCGATCGCCCGGATCGGTGAAGCGGCCCTCCATCCTAGCGAGCCCGGATGCTTGATACCTGAATTATATATCTAGTATCCTGCGCCGTATGAGTGGCATCATTGCGGCATCCTCCCTGGCCCTGGCACGCGACAACCTCACTTCCGTGCCCGTGCTGGCCTTCGTGGTTGGCCTGGTGGCCACGTTGGCGCGCAGCGAGCTGCGGCTGCCCGAGTCGGCCGTGAAGCTGATCTCCGCCTACCTGCTCTTCGCCATCGGCCTCAAGGGAGGCCACAAACTGGCCAGCACCTCAGCCGGCGACATGGTCGGGCCGACCATCGCCACGATCGGGTTGGGGGTCGTCATCCCCTTGGCGGTGTTCGGGGTGCTGCGGTGGTGGGCGCGCTTCTCGCTCGCAGACTCCGGGGCGATCGCAGCGCACTACGGGTCGGTCTCGGCGGTGACCTTCACTGCCGCCGCCGCCTTCGCCACGACCGCCGGTCACGCCCCTGAAGGGTTCATGCCCGCGCTCGTGGCGATCATGGAGATCCCGGGCATCGTCATACCGCTCGTCATCGTGGCGCTCCTCACCGGCCGCGCCAGCCTCAAGGAGGCACTGACCGAGGTCCTGCTGGGCAAGTCGGTCATGCTCCTCGGTGGCGGCCTGCTCATCGGCTGGCTCGCCGGCCCCCGTGGCTTCGCCGACGTCGCCCCGTTCTTCGAGGCGCCCTTCAAGGGAGTGTTGGCGCTGTTCCTGCTCGAACTCGGCGCACTTGCCGCCACCCATCTCCAGGCCGTGCGCAAGGTCGGCCGTCAGCTCATCGGGCTGGCCGTCGTCGGGCCGGTGCTCTTCGGCACGATCGGCGTGGCGGCCGGGGTTGCCGCCGGGCTGTCCACCGGCGGGGCGGCCGTGCTCGGAGCGATGGCCGCGAGCGCCTCCTACATCGCAGCTCCCGCTGCGGTCAGCGTGGCGCTGCCCGACGCCAATCCCGCCTACTCGCTGACCGCGGCACTGGGCATCACGTTCCCGTTCAACCTGGTGATCGGGATACCGCTCACCCTGCAGTTGGCGATCTGGCTCGGCTGATCTCCGAACTCGAGCGGCTGGTCGGGTTCCCGCTGACCCTCACCCTCTCAGAGCGAGAGAGTGCCATATGTCACATGCAATGTCTAAGCTCATCGTGCCGGACCATTCAGAACGGAGTCCGGACCTTCACAAGGGGGATACATGCAACGACGAAGCGCAACGCTTCGCCTCTGGGTCGGAGCAGTCGCCGGCCTCTCGCTGGTCGCCGCGGCCTGCGGCGGCGGCGGCAGTGACGGCAGCGAGGGAGCCACCGAGCTCACGGTGGACAAGTCCATCAACGCGGCCCTGAACGCCAGCACCACGGTCAACGCCAGCGCCACCACCGTGGCCGCCAAGCCAGAGCCCAAGACCATGGAGGAGTGGGAGAAGCTCTGGGCCGAGGAGCGCGCCGCCGTCGTCAAGCGGATCACCGACAACAAGTGGGGCCTCTCCGCCGACGGCAAGACCGTCACCGGTCCCGAGGGCTTCACCATCGACCTGTCGAAGTGTGCCGCCGGGTGGAACAACACCGAGGGCATCACCGACACCACCTTCAAGGTGGGCCAGTCGCTCGCCCAGTCCGGCACGCTGGCCGACTACGGCAACTACGGCAAGGCCATCGACACCCTGCTGAGCCACTACAACGACAAGAACGCCTTCAAGGACTCGACCGGCAAGACCCGTAAGGCCGTCTACATCCAGAAGGACGACGGGTACGACCCCACCCGGGCCATCCCCAACGTCGATGAGCTGCTCGACTCGGAGAAGGTGTTCAACATCTGGACGCTGGGCACCCCGGCGACGATGAAGACCTACGACAAGATCAACCAGCGCTGCGTGCCGCACCTGCTGGCCATGACCGGTCACCCGGCGTGGGGCGATCCGGTGAACCACCCGTGGACCTCGGGCGCACCGGTGCCGTCCTACACGACGGAGACCCAGCTGTGGGGCACCTTCATCGAGCAGAAGCTCGACGAGTTCCCCAAGGACAACAAGATCGTGGTCTGCGCCCTGGTCATGAACAATGACTTCGGCAAGGTCTACGACGCCGGCTTCCGCGCCTACATCGCCCAGTCGGCCAAGCTGAAGGACCGCGTCGAGTTCGTCACCGAGACCATCGAGCCCACCGCTCCGACCA